>DATINO010000076.1:0-6458 GCA_035474195.1 Gaiellaceae bacterium | reverse complement strand
CGAGCCGCTTGAGCAGGAAGAGCGCCGACGCCGTCAGCTCTTCCGGTAGCCGCATCGCCACCTTGCCACTGGTGGTCATCACGTCGTTCACACGAAGAAGTGTAGCGCGTCCATCGTTGTGTCTGTATACTGTTGATCTGCACAACGATCAAGGAGCTCAATAAGTGACACCTACTACAACCTCAACTTCCCGGCGCTGGAGCGCCCTCGCGCTGATCGTGACCGCACAGTTCATGGTCATCCTCGACGTCGCGATCGTGAACGTCGCTCTCCCGTCGATCAAGTCCGACCTCGGGTTCTCGGCGACGAGCCTGCAGTGGGTCGTCTCCGCCTACGCCATCCTCTTCGGCGGTGCGCTGCTCCTCGGCGGACGGCTGGCCGACCTCGTCGGGCGTCGCCGCCTCTTTGTCATCGGCCTCCTCGTCTTTGCCGCCAGCTCGCTGCTCTGCGGGCTTGCCTGGTCCGAAACGTCGCTGATCGCATTCCGCGCCCTGCAAGGGCTCGGCGGGGCGCTGCTCGCGCCGGCGGCCCTGTCGCTGCTCGTCACCACGTTCGCCGAAGGGCGCGAGCGCAACCTCGCGCTCGGCATCTACGGCGCAGCGTCCGGCAGCGGCGCCGCCGTCGGAGTGCTGCTCGGCGGCGTGCTCACGAGCTACCTGAGCTGGTCGTGGATCTTCTTCATCAACGTCCCGGTGGGAATCGCGGCCGCGCTGCTCGCACCGGTTCTCCTGCGCGAGAGCCGCCCGGATCTCGGTCACCGCCACTTCGACTTCCTGGGTGCGGCAACCGTCACCAGCGGCCTCATGCTCTTCGTGTACGCGCTCACTCGCGGCACGAACGCGGGCTGGGGCACACCGGAGACGCTGTCGCTGCTCGCCGGGTCGATCGCGCTGATCGGAGCGTTCCTCGTCATCGAGCTGCGTTCGCCGTGGCCGCTGCTGCCGCTGCGGATCTTCCGTTCACGCACGCTGTCGACGGCAAACGCCGCGATGACGATCCTGGGCGCGGTCACGTTCTCCGAGTTCTTCATCCTCGCGCTCTACCTGCAGGAGGTGCTGCACTACAGCGCCGTCCAGAGCGGGGTCGCATTCGTCGGCTTCGCCCTCACGGTCGTGGTCGTCTCGAACCTCGCGCAGGTCGTCGTCGGCCGAGTCGGCGTGCCGACGACGCTGACCGCGGGGTTGCTCATGTCCGCAGCGTCCGTCGCGTACCTGACGCGGTTGCCGGTCGACGGGCACTACTTCTGGGACGTGTTCCCGGCGTTCGTCCTCGGCGGCGCGGGTCTCGGCCTGGCGTTCGTGCCGGTGACGATCGCGAGCCTCCAGGGAGTCGAGCGCGCGCAGGCGGGCATCGCCTCGGGCCTCGTGAACACGAGCCGCCAGATCGGCGGTGCAATCGGGATCGCCGCGACGACCGCGATCGCATCGTCGTCGAGCGCACGCTTCGGCGGCGTTCCCGGCAGCGCGGCCGCGCTCGACCACGGCTACCAGACAGCGCTCTACGTCCTGACTGCGCTGCTCGTCCTCGGCGCCGTACTCACCGGTGCGCTTCTTCGCACGCCGGCCGCGGCCCCGGTCGCCGAGCTCCGTCCTTCGGAGTCGAGCCCGGTCAGCGAGGCGGCATGACGGTCACCGTGTCCGATCGCCGCGCACATCAGCTGCAGGTCGCCGCTCTCCTCGACGAGCTCGAGGAACGGCGGCGGCAGCTGCACCGGCTGAAGGCGGGAGGAGCGCGCCTGGCGGGTCTCCGCGACCTGAAGTCGGAGCTCGAGGACACACACATGCGCCTCCTCGACGCGGTCACGTGAGGCATTGCGTGGCGGCCCTCCGGCCGCTGCGCAGCGCCCCCTCCATCAGGCCGTGCCACTCACCCGCAGTGTGCTCGCCGGCGAACGCGATCGGGCCGACCGGCTCTGCGAGCGACTCGTCGTCGAGCGGGGACGAGAGCGAGCGCGCCGAGTAGGCGCCGCCGGGCCAGGTGGCGAGCACCGGCTCGGCGTCCGCATACGGAAGCTCCGGCCGGAGCAGGCGGACCGCAGCCGCCCACCGCTCCGGCCCGTTCGCGAGCTCGAGCCGGTCGAGCGCGCGCGTCGTGGCGGCGAACGACGCCACCGCGCGCGACCCGTGCTCGGTCCACGTCCAGAAGCGGCCCGGCACGGACAACGTCGCGCTCGGCTCGACCTCGTGCTCGAGCTGCAGGAAGAGCTTCGCCGCCTCCCCGTACCGAACGCCGTCCAGCGCGCGCTGCTTCCACTCGGGGAGCGGCGGGTCGAACGCAACCGCGCGTGCCGGTGTCGCGACGACGCAGACGTCGGCACGCTCGCCGCCGACACTGACACCGCCGTCGCCCCACGCGATGCACTCGACGCGAGCACCGAACCGCACGTCGAGCGTCGCAGCCAGCGCCCGGGCGAGCAGGTCGTTCCCGCCTTCGATGCCGTGACTGGCGAACGCGCCGAAGCCCGCAGCGCCGTCCGTGAGGATCGACGCCGGCTGGTCGTCGAGCTCGTGCGCAGTGGAGATGGCGAGCCGCGAAGCGATCGCGGCGCGTGCCCCCTCCGGCGCCGGAAGCATGTCGAGCGCAGCGGCGAGCGACGTGCCGTGCGCGTTCTTCAGTTGCGCGACCGCAGCGAGCAGCTCAACGCGCGTGACCGGCGGCCCGTCGCGAGGCTCACGGTCGCCGTACAGCGTCCCCTTCTCGCGAAACGAGAGCCCGAGCCGCGTCGCAAGCTCGCGCATCGCCTCGTAGCCGGGCAGCACGAACTCCGCGCCGCGCTCGACAATCGAGCCGTTCGCGAGCCGTTCCGACCAGACGCGCCCGCCGACGCGGTCGGACGCCTCGAGGACGACGACGGCGACACCTGCGCGCGCGAGCGCATCCGCGGCAGCGAGGCCCGCGAAGCCGGCGCCGACGACGACGGCTCTACTCAGTGCCGTCGCGCGCCGCGAGGTACCGCTTGTTGAAGCGGTGCGGCAAGTCGTCCTTCTCGGCGTACACGCCGTGCGTGAACGCGCGCGACGACACGCCGAGCTGCACGCGCTCGCAGACGACGTAGTCCTGCTTCGCGACGAGCTCGGCGAAGTCGACGACCTCGCTCGGGTCGAAGTCCGGATCGTCGACGACCTCGGGCCGGAACAGGTAGTCGGTCACGATCGTCGTGTGCGCAGCGCCGCGCGGCAGCATGCGCGTCGCGATCACGACCGTGCCGGTGAGGTCGATGAACATGTTCGGGTACACCGTCGCGCCGTACATGGAGCTCGCCTGATGGTCGTCGAGCCCCGGCATGACGGGAATGCTCGTCGTTCCGGTCGCGGTGTAGCCGACGCCGCCGTTCACGATCGAGACCCCCCAGTCGTCCCGCCCAGGCTCGAGCACGAGGCCCTTGCCGAACGCCGGCGCGACCTGCGAGAGCTCGGGATGCACGGTCGGGCAGTGCAGACACTCGTTGTAGTTCTCGACCAGGATCTTCCAGTTCGAGGCGACCTCGCTGACCGTCTGCCGGCCCGTGCGGAGCTCGTGCATGTTCCAGTTCTCGTACTGCAGCGGCTTGTCGTACTGCTTCTCGAGGGACTCGCGCAGCGACGGCGCGTCGTCGAAGAGGTTCACGAAGACGTAGCCCTGCCACTCCTCGAGGCGCACCGGCCACAGGCCGAGGGTGGAGCGGTCGAGCTCGTCCTTCGCCACGAGCGGCGTCCCGATCAGCTTGCCGTCGTAGGAGTACGTCCACGCGTGGTACGGGCACTTGATCGCGCCCTTCGCGTGCCCGTGCGTCTCGGCGTCGCAGATGCGCGACCCGCGATGCCGGCAGACGTTGTAGAAGCCGCGGAGCTCGTCGTCCTTCCCGCGCACCAAGACGATGCTCTCGCCGGCGATGTCGACGGTGACGAAATCGCCCGGTTCCGGAGCCTCGTCGGCCCGCGCGACATACATCCATTCCCGGAAGAACACCCGCTCGCGGTCGAGCTCGTAGATCTCCGGCGAGCGGTAGTCGTGGCCGGGGAGCGTCGTCCGGACCTCGGGCATCTCGTGCCCAATCATACAAGTCGCCTTGACACATGGTGCTACGTCGGTTTGCATTGTGCGAAACCGACCTCGGGGGAGGACGAGATGCATCCGCGGGAACGCAGGACGACCAGGCGTCATTTCCTCTTCGGCTCCGCCGGCGCCGTGGCGGCGCTGTCGGGGGCCGAAACGCTGCTGCAGGCCGCAGACGCGCTCGCGGGGCGACTCGGCGCGCCTGTCGGCCCCGGCGGGATCCCGCTGGCCCGGCGGAGCTTTCCGGTCACGCTCCCGCTCTACTCCGACAACGACCCGATCGACAGCGGCCGCACCACGGAGAAGGGACCGCTGAACGTCTTCAACTGGTCGGACTACGTGAACCCGGCGGTCGTGAAGAAGTTCGAGAAGGCCTACAACGTCAAGGTCAAGGTCACGACGTTCGAGAACGAGGAGGAGGCGCTCGCGAAGCTCACGTCGGGGAGCACGAGCTTCGACGTCTGGTTCGCGACGGTGGAGTACCTGTCACGCACTGTCGCCGGCAAACTCATCCAGCCGCTCAACCACACGTATCTACCGAACCTGAAGAACGTGTGGCCGCAACTACAGAGCCCGTTCTACGACGTGCACTCGCGCTACTCGGTCCCGTACACCGTGTACACGACCGGCATCGCATGGCGGAAAGACAAGGTGAAGACACCGCCGACCGCATTCAAGAACGGCTTCGATGCGTTCTGGCACGCGCAGAAGTTCGCCGGGAAGGTCGCGCTCCTCGACGACCAGCGCGAGGCGATCGGCATGGCGCTGCAGCATCGCGGCGTGCACAACGTCAACACCGAGAACGCGAAGCTCGTGCAGGCAGCATCGAACGACCTGAAGCAGCTGACGAAGACCGTCAACGTCAAGACCAACACGACGCAGTACACGGACGTGCCGACCGGCGCGACGTGGCTGGGTCAGGCGTGGTCCGGCGACATGGCGGGCGCGACGTACTACATGCCGAAGAACGTGCCGGTGAGCGTCATCGGGTACTGGCGTCCGGCAAAGAGCGCGGTCGTCGGCAGCGACATGGTCACGATCCTGCGCAAGGCGAAGAACCCGGTCCTCGCGCACCATTTCCTCAACTTCCTGATGGACAACGCGCACGGCCTGGAGAACTTCTCGTGGCTCGGGTACATGCCGCCGCTCAAGACGATCAACCCCGACAAGGTGATCGCACAGGGCTACATCCCGAAGAACCTCGGCGCGACGATCGTGCGCGAGTCTGACTTCGAGCACGCCGTCAGCCTGCTGCCGCTCACGACCCAGGGGCAGGCGACCTGGCAGAACGCGTGGTCCGCTTTCAAGGCGGGGTAGCGGTGCATCACCAGTGACGCGGCGGTTGCTCTGGCCGAGCTTCGCGCTTCCCGGGGCGATCTGGCTCGTCCTGCTGTTTCTGGTGCCCACGTACGCGGTGCTCGCGGTGGCGTTCGGCACGGTCGACCCGATCTTCTCGAACCCGGTACCGGTGTGGGACCCGCTGCACTGGCAGTTCGACACCATGCGCGACGTCCTGCGGCAGCTGCGGCCCGGCCAGCCGTTCTGGACGGTGTTCGTGCGCACGTTCGTCTACGTGGCCGTCGCGCTCGCCGGGTGCCTCGCGATCGGGTATCCGGTGGCGTACTACCTGTCGCGCCACGCGAAGCGGACGAAGAAGCTACTGCTCGTCCTGCTGATCGTGCCGTTCTGGGTGAGCTACCTGATGCGGATGCTCGCGTGGGTCGGGCTGCTGCTGCCGGACGGGCTCGTCAACCGCGCGCTGATCGACATCGGCGTGCTCTCGCATCCGTACGGCTGGCTCGACGGCCAGGCGTCGTCGGTGATCCTCGCACTCGTATACGGCTACGTGCCGTACCTGATCCTGCCGCTGTACGCCACGCTCGACCGGATCGAGCGCAGCGTGCTCGAGGCCGGCCGCGACCTCGGCGCGAGCCCGCTGCATACGTTCCTGCACGTGACGCTCCCGCTCTCGAAGCACGGGATCATGGCGGCGAGCGTGCTGATCGCGCTGCCGATGTTCGGCGACTACTACACGAACGACGTCATCTCCAACTCGCCACATACGTCGATGATCGGGAACCAGATCAACCTGTTCTTCCAGGAGGGCACCGAGAAGGCGGTCGGCGCGTCGCTCGTGCTCGTCCTCTCCCTCTTCCTCGCGATCCTGATGTCGTACTACCTCGCGCGGCACGCCCGGCGCACGAAGGGGCTGCTGCTCGTCCTGCTCATCATCCCGTTCTGGGTCAGCTATCTGATGCGGATGCTCGCCTGGATCGGGCTCCTGCTCCCGGACGGGCTCGTGAACCGGGTCTTGCTGAACCTCGGGATCCTCTCCCACCCGCACGCGTGGCTCGCCGGACAGCCGTCGTCGGTCATGTTCGCCCTCATCTACGGCTACGTCCCGTACATGATCCTGCCGCTCT
>DATINO010000075.1:0-31697 GCA_035474195.1 Gaiellaceae bacterium | reverse complement strand
GGCTACGCTTTTCCCATGACACGGGTCACGAGGGTGACCGTCGAGCGGTCGTGCGCGATCTGCGAGCGGACGCTGTTGATGGGGGAACGGGCGACGCGCTTCTCGCCGAACGGGGGCGCCGACTACGTCGACGTCTGTCCGTTGTGCGCGGAGACGGCGGTCGAGTACGGGTGGATCCGCGAGGGTGCGCCGACGACGCCGACGGTTCCGACCGAGCGGCGGCGCGGCGGCCGGCGCGGCATCCTCGCCACGATCATGGGCACGCGTCCCCGCGAGATCGAGGAGACGATCGCGCCCGATCCGATCCTCCGCCGGCTCTCGCCGCAGGAGCTCGCGATCGTCGAGGCGGCCGATCTGTTCAACTCGTCGCAGTACCGGCGCACGGTCGGCGGGATCGCGAAGTCGCTCGGCCCGCCGCAGGCGTCGGTGGTCGCGCTGTCCGGCGTGAACGCCGAGGTCGTCGTCACCGTCGCGTGGGACATCTCGTGGTACCAGTACCGCGTTTTCCCCGACTCGGACAATCCGGTCCGGCTCGAAGGGCGCGGCCACGACCCCGACGAGCTCGAAGCGGGCTTCACCGACTGGAACGCTCGGCTCGCCGACGACGGGCGGATCGTCCCGGACATCGCCAAGCTTTAGTCGAGGGCCACGGCCGAAGCCGCTCGTAGACTGAGACCGTGATCTATTGCGTGGTCCCACGCGAGCTCGAGGCCGAGCTCTACGAGAAGATGATCGAGTACTACCGCGACAATCCGAACGTGGAGGTCATCCTCGACCGCCGCGACGGGCCCGACCGTCGCGACGGGCAAGAGGACGGGTCCTTCCGCGAGCGCCGCGAGACCCGCGACCGCCGCCGCGCACGCGCGACCGGCACGTTCCCCGAGATCGACGCGCCGGCCTAGATCCCCCGGCGTCCGTCGCCCAGCGCTCTGGTCTGACCACTTTTCGCATCGCGTACCGCTCCACTTACGCCAGGCGTGATGCGGGATGTTGCAGTTCCGTGATCTTTGGTCTGACCACATGAGTCCACAGAGCAGGACGTGGCCCGCGCTACGATCGCCCGCATGGCGACCGCAACCTTCGATTCCCTGAACCCGTCCACCGGCGAGGTGATCGAGTCCTTCCCGCGGTCCGGCGCGAAGGAGGTCGATCGCGCCGTCGCGACCGCGCGCGCCGCCTGGGAGGACTGGCGCCTCGTTCCGGCGCCTGAGCGCGGCAACATCCTCTTCCGGTTCGCGCAGATCCTCGAAGCCTCCAAGGCCGAGCTCTCCGACCTGATGACGCGCGAGATGGGGAAGGTGAAGGCGGAGGCGGGCGGCGACGTCCAGGAAGCGATCGACATGAGCTACTACATGGGCGGCGAGGGCCGGCGCCTGTTCGGGCACACGACGCCGTCGGAGCTCCGGGACAAGTTCATGATGAGCGTGCGCATGCCGGTCGGCGTGGTCGGCGCGATCACCCCCTGGAACTTCCCGATCGCGATTCCCGCGTGGAAGCTGACCCCGGCGCTCGTGTGCGGCAACACCGTCGTGCTCAAGCCGGCCGAGGACACGCCGCTCCTGGCGCAGCGCTTCGTCGATCTGCTGCACGAGGCAGGCCTCCCCGAAGGCGTCGTGCAGATCGTCCACGGGTTCGGCGAAGAAGCCGGCGACGCGCTCGTCCGTCACCCCGACGTCCCCGTGATCACGTTCACCGGCTCGCGCGAGACCGGCGTGCTCGTGACGAAAGGCGCTGCCGACGAGCTGAAGCACGTGCACCTCGAGCTCGGCGGCAAGAACGCCATCATCGTGATGGACGACGCCGACCTCGACCTCGCGGTCGACGGGATCGTGTGGAGCGCGTTCGGCACCGCCGGCCAGCGCTGCACCGCCGCCTCGCGCGTGATCGTTCAGCGCGGCGTGTACGAGGCGCTGCAGTCGAAGCTCGTCGCGAAGGCCGAGGCGATGCGCATCGGTGCGCCGTGGGAGGACGACACCCAGATCGGCCCGGTGATCAACGAGACCGCGGTCGAGAAGATCCACTCGTACGCCGAGATCGGCAAGGGCGAAGGCGCCACGCTGCTCACCGGTGGCGAGCGCGTCGAAGGTCACGGCTTCTACTACCGGCCGACCGTCTTCGCCGACGTCGAGCCGACGATGCGCATCGCGCAGGAGGAGATCTTCGGGCCGACGACCGCGCTGATCCCGGTCGACTCGTTCGAGGACGCTGTCCGCGCCGCGAACAGCGTCAGGTATGGGCTCTCGTCGTCGATCTTCACGCGCGACGTCAACAAGGCGTTCAAGGCGATGCGTGACCTGCAGACCGGCATCACGTACATCAACGCCGGCACGACCGGTGCCGAGGTGCATCTGCCGTTCGGAGGCATGAAGCAGACCGGCAACGGCCACCGCGAGGCCGGCCAGGCGGCCCTCGACGTCTTCACCGAGTGGAAGTCGGTGTACGTCGACTACAGCGGCAAGCTGCAGCGCGCGCAGATCGACAACAACTGACTCCGTGCGCGCACGCCTCTTCACCGACGGCGGCGCGCGCGGTAACCCAGGCCCGGCGGCCTACGGCTTCGTGCTCGAGGCAGAGGACGGGACGGTGCTCGCGGCCGAGGGTCGGGCGATCGGCGTCGCGACGAACAACGTGGCCGAGTACAGCGGCCTCGTCGCCGGGCTGCGGAGGGCGCTCGAGCTGCACGTGCCAGACGTTCAGGTCGTCTCGGACTCCGAGCTGCTCGTCAAGCAGATGCGGGGCGAGTATCGCGTGAAGAACGAGGCCCTCCGCGCGCTCTTCGTCGAGGCGAGCACCCTTGCCCGCGGGCTCGAGAGCGTCGAGTATCAACACGTGAAGCGTGCGCACAACGAGCTCGCCGACCAGCTCGTCAACGAGGCGCTCGACGCGGCGTGAACCACCCGTTCGCCAACGCGGTCCTCGCCGGCGACCACGACGCTGCGCTCGCGACGGTCGCAGACGACGTGGTATTCCGCAGCCCTGCGGTGCACAAGCCGTACCACGGCAAGGAGCAGGTGGCGGTGATCCTTCGGCTGGTCGCGACCGTCTTCGAGAACTTCCGCTATACGGCCGAGTGGCGTGACGGTGCAACGACGGTCCTCTTCTTCGAGGCGAACGTCGGCGACCGCGAGCTG
Source organism: Gaiellaceae bacterium (assembly GCA_035474195.1). Lineage (GTDB taxonomy): Bacteria > Actinomycetota > Thermoleophilia > Gaiellales > Gaiellaceae > PALSA-600. Next base: position 28,566 of record DATINO010000075.1, on the reverse strand, counting down.
CAAGGCATCGACATCCTCGGAGAGAACGAGAACGGTCTCGTCGAGCAGTTCACGGTGATGATCCGGCCACTGTCCGGGCTGCAGGCCGTTGCCGCCGCGATGGCGGCGAGGCTGTCAGCCGCCTGACGCGAGGGCGTCGTCCCGCCTGCTTCGCTCAAGATGCGCCGGGAAGCGGGCTATACTGGCCGCGCTCGCGGATGTAGCTCAGTTGGCTAGAGCGTCTGCTTGCCATGCAGAAGGTCGTGGGTTCGAGTCCCATCATCCGCTTGTCGAAAGCCCCCGCCCAGGGGGCTTTTCCGTTCGGCGGCCGGCGCGCCCCGAATTGTGCGCGCGGCGAGCCCGCGGCTAGGCGAGCACGAGTGCGATGAGCATTCCGCTCAGAACGACGATCGCGGCTTCGACGACTACGAGCACCAATTTGACCCCTGTCGTGGCTTGTGTTTGCGCATTTCCCGGCGACCTGCTTGTGCGAACTCACTCGATCGAGTGAACGCAGTCTCACGCGCTTGCCGGACGACGGGCCGGTGCGCTTTCGGCTCGAGACGTACCCGGGTACGTCTCTCGTTCGTTCTAACGACGGGGTCTTCGTTGCGGCATCTGAAACTTGCTCAGGGGACGGCGCTGGTCGCGATGGCGATTGCAGTCTCGGTCGTGGTGCTTCTCGGCCTCATCGCGGCTCGTCCCGGACGCGCGAATCAGCAATGCACTCACGGCGTGTCCTCGATCGGCCCGGTGTTCATCAAGGACGGGAAGGTCGTAGGCGGCGACACCACGCCTCATACGGAAGCCTGCTTGCCGTAGACTCGCACCACGCCGTCCGGCCCCAGCCGTCGAGGGAGGGCGCGGTGACGGCGAAAGGGCATCCGAGGGCGGTCTTCGAGCGGGCGATCGAGCGCGGCAACCTCGCAGTCGCGGAGACGGTGCTGCGCGCGGAGATCCCGCGGCCGACGCTCGGCGATCTGCTCGACCTCACCGCCCTGATCGCGCAGACGGATCCCGGCCGGCGCGGGCGGGTGACGACGCGCTGGCTGCAGCGATACCTCGAGGCAGGCGTCGACCGCACGATCGACGAGGTCGCGTTCGTCGTCGCGGCGCTCCAGGCACTCGGGACCGCGAACCACCGTGGGGCGCTCGACGCACTTCGCGAGATTGCGCGAAGAGTCACGTGACGCGTTCGAGTGTCTGAACACCGCGAGACACCAAAGCTTCTCCGATCTACGGTGGGTCGGCGGTCGTCGGCCAGCCTGGTGTACTCGCTCCGCCCGGAGAGCTCCCTCCGCGCGTTCGAGCGTGGGGAGGGTCAGCCAGACGGCCGCACCTCTTTCTCTCCCTCCTGCGGTGCACCGGTAGCGTGCGAACCGGATGAGGAGGACGAGGGGTCGAGGTAGCGGCGGGACGCCGCGCGGGCCGTGGGCGGCCGCGTGGCGCCGGATCAGGCGAGACCGGTGGACGATCGCGGCGATCGTCGCGCTCGCGCTCGTGATCGCCGTGTCGCTCGTCGGCGGCGCGATCGCCAGCCGGATCGTCGGCCACAGCGGGCAGGAGCCGTTTCCCTACGCGGTCGACGGATCGAACCTGCACGCGGTCGGGCCGTGGACGCACGTTCCCACGACGTCACAGACGAACCTCGACCAGTACGGCAACCTGCTGCCGCCGCCGAAGGGATCCCCGAGGACGCTGCTCGTCCTCGGCGGCGACGGCCCCCTCGGCCGCGACGAGCTGATCAGGCTGCTCGACGGCGGGCGGACGTCGCTCGAGATCGGGCTCGGCGGTGTACTCGTCGCGCTGCTCATCGCCGTGCCGCTCGGCGCAGCCGCCGGCTACTTCCGCGGGATCGTCGACGCCGCCGTCTCGCGCCTCACCGAGGCGCTGATGGCATTCCCGCTGCTGCTCTTCCTCGTCTTTGCGAGTGCGCGCCTCGGCCCGCACCTGAACGGCGTCGCCTGGAGCTGGGTGCTGCCGCGCGGCGTGTTCTCCGACGCGCTGTTGATCGGCATGTTCACGTCCTTCTATCCGACGCGCCTCATCCGTGCGCAGCTGCTCCAGTTGCGCAACGCCGAGTTCGTCGACGCCGAGCACATGGTCGGTGCGTCCGACGTGCGCATCGTCGTTCGTCACCTGATGCCGCACCTCGTGCCGACGCTGCTCGTGTGGAGCGCAGTAGCGATCGCGACCAACATCCTGCTCGAGGTGAGTCTGAGCTTCATCGGCGTCGGGGTGGCGCCGTCGACGCCGACCTGGGGCTCGATGCTCTCGTCCGTGTGGGGGACGATCTACAACCCGCGCACGACCGACCCGAATCTCTGGCAGACGCTGTTCCCGACCGTCGGGATCCTGATCACGGTCGTCTCGCTCAACCAGCTCTCCGAAGGCGTGCGCCGCGCGCTCGAGCCGCGGGCAGTCACGTGATGCGGGTAGCCCGGTTCCTCATCCGTCGGCTCGTCACCGGCCTCTTCACACTCTGCGCCCTGCTCGCGCTCACGTTCGTCGTGTACTGGGCGCTGCCGTCACAGCCGTCGCGGTTCGTCTACCCGTACGCGCAGCAGCTGTCGAACTACCAGGTCGCGCACGCCAACCATCTGCTCGGGCTCGACCGCTCGAAACCCGTGCAGTACGTCGACTATCTGCGGCAGCTCGCACACGGCGACGTCGGCCGCTTCTGGACCGGCTCGCAGCTGGTCGACAACAAGAAGCTGGAGCAGACGCCGATCGGCCCGACGCTGTTCCCATCGCTGCGGATCACGCTCTCGATCATCTTCGGCGGCGCGGTGCTCGTCGTTTTGCTCGCGCTGCCGCTCGGCACGCTTGCCGGGCGACGGATCGGGTCGGTCGAGGACCGGGCGATCTCCGGGTTCACGCTCGTCGGGATCTGCACGCATCCGATGGTGCTCGGGCTGATCCTCGCCTCGACGTTCGGAACCATCGGCCTCGGCTGGCTGCCCAGCGACGGGTACTGCCCGCTGTTCCGAGGGCCGACCGACCAGTGCGGCGGCGCCGGCGCATGGTCGGAGCACTTGATCCTGCCGTGGCTCACGTTCGCGCTGCTGTTCCTCGCGCTGTACACGCGCATGGTGCGGATCAGCATTGCCGAGACGCTCCACGAGGACTACGTGCGCACCGCGCGCGCCAAGGGGCTGCCGGAGCGGCGCGTGCTGCAGAGCCATGTGCTGCCGTCGGCGAGCCTGCGCGTCCTGACGATGGTCGGGATGGAGATCGGCACCGCGATCGGTGTGTGCATCTACGTCGAGGCGGCGTTCCGGTTCAACGGGCTCGGACGCCAGGCGGTGATCGCGATGGGCGGCGCGTCGTTCGGGATCGACCTGCCGTTCACGCTCGCGATCGTGTTCCTCATCTCGGTGATCGTGATCGTCGGGAACCTTGCCGTCGACGTCCTGTACGCCGTGCTCGACCCGCGCGCGGGGCGGGAAACGGCCCGCGGACGCGAGAAACCCCTGGTCGGCGGCGTTTTCTAGATCGGTTTGCGATGAGGCGGCCCGGGGACGACTCAACGGGCGGCCCGGGGGTCGGGCCGCCCGTAACGATCACGGCGGTGCGCGGTCTGCAGGCGCATGGACACCGACAAGATCGCCGACCTCCTGCACGAAGCCGCCGAGACGCACCACGTCGTCTACCGGATCACCGACGGCGATGACCCGGACTGGGCGTCGTGGTACGCCGACTGGCTGCTCCGCCTCTCCGAGTTGCCGCACCTGCTCGGGCGCGATCCGGTGCGCTCGCATCTCGTGCACGCGCTCGTCCAGCTCGACCGCGACTACACCGCCGAGTCCCCCGCTGACCGCTGGGAGGACTGGTACGCGGCGCGGCTCACCGAGGTGGCATGATCGCGCGGGCTCAGAGGCCGTAGGTCTCGAAGAGGCGCAGCCAGACCTCGCTGCGCGTGGGGAAGCACGGGACGGCGTGCCAGAGCGTGTCGATCGGCACCTGGCCGACGACGGCGATCGTCGCAGCGTGCAGCCACTCGCCGACGTCGACACCGCAGAACGTGGCACCGGCGAGCACGCGCCGCTGCTCGTCGACGACGAGGCGTGACGTTCCCGGGGCGTTGCGTCCGTAGAAGCTGCCGCCGGCCGTTCCCGACGTCTCGAAGTCGACGGCGCGCACCTCGAGCTTCGCTTCCTGCGCCGACGCCAGCGTATGCCCGACGGCGGCGACCTGAGGCTCGGTGAAGATGACGCGCGGCGAGAGCGGGCCGTCGCTTCGCGGGTCGATGCGCGCGTCGCGGCCGAGGATCACGTCGGCGGCGACACGGCCCTGGTACTTGCCCATGTGCGTGAGAAGCACCCGGCCGTTCACATCGCCGATCGCATAGAGCCAGTCGCTGCCGGGAACGCGCAGCTGCTCGTCGACCTCGACATAGCGGCCCGGCTCGAGCCCGACCGTCTCGAGCCCGAGGTCGGTCGTGGCCGGCTTGCGACCGACGCCGACAAGGATCTCGTCGCCTTCGAGGACGTCGCCGTTCTCGAGCGTGAGCTTGACGACGCCGTTTCGCTCGACACCGACGGCGCGGGAGCCGACGTGGATGTCGACGCCGCGCGCGGCGAGCGCGTCCTGGACGTACCGGCTCGCGAGCTCTTCTTCGCGTGCGATCAGGCGCGGCCCGCCTTCGACGATCGCTACCTGTGAGCCGAGCGACGCCCACGCCTGGCCGAGCTCGACGCCGACGACACCGCCGCCGAGGATGAGCAGCCGTTCGGGGACGGTGCTCGACGTCGTGCCGAGGCGGTTCGTCCATGCGTGCGCGTCGGCCAGCCCGGGGATCGGCGGGACGAGCGCGCCGGTCCCGGTCGCGAGCACGATCGCCTTGCGCGCGGTGTGCGCGGTACCGTCAACGTCGATCGTGCGCTCGCCGGTCAGGCGCGCGCTTCCACGCAGGAGCGTCACGCCCCGATCGTCCAGCCACGGGACTTGGACGGAGTCGTCCAGGTCGTGGATGACCTGATCGCGGCGCTTGAACACCGCGTCCACGTCGAGCTCGCCGGTGGCTGCCTCCGCCGCTCCCGGGATACGGCGCGCCTCGTCGAGCGCCTCCGCCGGGCGAAGCAGCGCCTTCGACGGCATGCACGCGTAGTACGAGCACTCGCCGCCGACGAGGTGGTGCTCGACGACCGCGACCGAAAGGCCGTTCTCGCCGAGCCGGCCGACACACACCTCGCCGGCCGGGCCGGCGCCGATCACGATGACGTCGAATGCCGCCATCAGTCCGGGTCGGTTCGGACACTCGCGAAGTTCGTGTGCAGCACCTCGATCGCGTCCGGGAGATCCGGAGAGGTGAGCGCGTCCTTGTGCAAGAACCCGGCCGCTCCCACGGCGTCCGCGCGGCCGATGTCCTCGTACTCGGCCGAGCCCGTGTAGATGACGACGTGCTGCCCCGCGTCGCGCTCGCGGATCGCGCGCGTCGCGTCGATACCGTCGACACCAGGCAGCCCGATGTCCATCAACACGACATCGGGACCGTGCTCCTCGGCCAGGCGGATCGCGTCCTCACCGTTCGTCGCGCGCGCGACGACGTCGAAACGTCCGTCCGCGGCGAGCGTCTCGGTCACGAGCGTCGCAAGGCGCTCGTCGTCTTCGCAGATCAGGATCCTGAGCCGTCGATCGGTCACAAGGCGCAGAGCCTAAGAGAACGCACCCGTACGATGCGGCACATGGTGATCGACGGTCACAACGATCTCGTCCTGAAGCGATGGCGGGGCGAGGAGGGAAGGCACATCGACCTGGAGACCGCGGCGGACGCCGGCTTCGCCGGCGGCTTCTTCGCGCTCTACGTCCCTTCGCCGTACAACGCCGACCCGCCCGCGCCGCCGTACGCGATGCCGCTGGCGGCTGAGGTCCCCTTCGACGAGGCCGCGCGGGTCGCCGACGAGCTCTTCGAGACGCTGTGCGCGATGCCCGTCCGGCAGGCGCGATCGATCGGGGATTTCCGGGCGGGCGAGGTCGCGGCGATCGTGCATCTCGAGGGCGCCGAGGCGATCGCTGAGGATTTGTCGAACCTGCGGGACTGGTACGACCGCGGCCTGCGCTCGGTCGGGATCGTCTGGTCGCGGCCGAACGCGTTTGCCCACGGCGTTCCTTTCGCGTTTCCCGCGTCCCCGGACACGGGACCCGGGCTGACGGACGCCGGCGGCGCCCTCGTGCGTGCCTGCAACGACCTGGGGATCCTCGTCGACGTGTCACATCTGAACGAGCGTGGCTTCTGGGACGTGGTCGAAACCTCGGACCGGCCGGTCGTCGCGACGCACTCGAACGCCCACGCGCTCTGCCCCTCGACGCGGAACCTCACGGACGCCCAACTCGACGCGGTGCGCGGATCAGGTGGCGTCGTCGGCGTCAACTTCGCGGTTACCTTCCTGCGCGAGGACGGGCTGAACGACGTCGAGGGGACGGGGCTGGACGAGATCGTCCGCCACGTCGACTACCTGGCCGATCGCATGGGGATCGACCACGTCGCGTTCGGCTCGGACTTCGACGGCGCCGCCGTCCCGGCGGCGCTCGGCGGCGTGTCGGGTCTGCCGTCGCTCGTCGAGCTACTCCGCGAACGGTACGAGGCCGACGAGGTCGACCGGATCACGCATGCGAACTGGCTGCGGGTGCTCGGCGAGACGTGGCGCTAGCGGCGAGCCCGGCTAGTAACAGACTGTTACTAGCCGGCTTGCAAAGGCTGGCCGTTCCGTAGCGCCGGTTTGTAACAGACTGTTACTAGGTGTCAAGCGAGCACGGTCTCGAGCACGTGGGGAACGTGTGCGCAGCGCTCGAGCAACGGAGCGTAGAGAGACAGGTCGTCTTCGGTCGTCTTCCGATGGGTCCCGTCCGGCTCGATGCCGGAGACGTGGAGTTGGCGCAGCCGGTCTCCGAACGCATCGAGTAGGTCGTGTCCGAGGATCAGCGACCGATCGTTCGTCCACACGTGAGCGACGTCGAGGCAGAAGCTCGCTTCCGGGAATCGCTCGTAGACAGTCGTGAGATCCTCGACCGTTCTGCCGAAGGACTTCGCGACGTCCATGTTCTCGAACACGGCACGATCGCCGAGGCTGTAGACAGTGTCGGCGGTCGAGTACAGATCGGGGTGGAGGATCACGTCGCCGTCGAGCGGCAGTCGAACGATCGCTTGCACGACGACGTCTCCTGACTCGATGCCAACCGGCGCGTGAATTGAAATCCGTTCGAAGCCGCCGAGGTCATCTCCGGCCTGCGACAGGTATGGCGCGAGCGTCGAGAGTAGTGGCGGAAGGATCGCGCAGAGCTCGACGCACGGCCAGCCTTCGCGTCGCGCACGGTCGACGGCGGCACTCCACGTGTCGCGCTCCTTCTCGTAAGCGCCAGTCGAGATCCCGCGCACGACCGGTGATCTAACCAGCGCGCGAGGTGGGACAGCGCGGGTACGTTCCGAGAATGCGTGTTCGTCCTCTGGGCCCACTCGAGGTTTCCGTAGTCGGGCTCGGCTGCAACAACTTCGGCGGGCGCATCGACGAGGCCGCGACGTTCGCGGTCATCGATGCCGCCATCGCGGCCGGCGTCACCTTCTTCGACACTTCGGATACGTACGGGAACCAGGGCGGTAGCGAGGAGCTGATCGGGCGTGCGCTCGACGGGAGGCGCGACCAGGTCGTCCTCGCGACGAAGTGGGGGAAGCCGATGGGCGACGGCGCTGAGCGGCGCGGCTCGCGCGGCTACATCCTCGGCGCGGTCGAAGCGTCGCTGCGACGGCTTCGGACCGACGTGATCGATCTCTACCAGCACCACGAGGAGGATCCGGACACGCCGCTCGAGGAAACCGTCGCCGCGGTCGAGCAGCTCGTCGCCGAGGGAACCGTCCGCGCATGGGGGACGTCGAACTATCGCGCCGAGACGATCGAGCGCGTCCGCGCGCTGGCGTCAGACGCGTACGTCTCCGAGCAGAGCCAGTACTCGCTGCTGCGCCGTGACGCGGAGGAGGAGCTGCTGCCCGCATGCGCGCGGCTCGGGCTCGGGTTCATCCCGTACTTCCCGCTCGCGAGCGGGCTCCTCACCGGGAAGGTCTCGCGCGTCCAGCCGCCCGCGGAGGGCACGCGCCTGCACGGCCGCGAGGTCTCCGACGACGATCTCTCCCGCGTCGAGGAGCTCGGTGCGTGGGCGGATGCGCACGGGCGGTCGCTGCTCGAGCTGGCGATCGGCGGGCTGCTCGCGACCGAGCCGGTGGTCTCGGTGATCGCCGGGGCGACGAAGCCCGAGCAGGTGCGCGCGAACGCCGCGGCGGGGGAGTGGGTGCCGACCGCGGCTGAGCTTCGAGAGGTGTCAGACACCTCAGGTGTCTGACACCCGGGTGGTTACTCGGTGCGGAGGATCCCACTCTCGCGTGTCAGGCGCTGCGCGATCGCGACGGGGATGATCGTGACGGCCAGGATCAGGAACACCACGACGTTCACCTGCGGGAGCTGCTGCCCGAGCCGGATCTGACCGAAGATCCAGATCGGCAGCGTGTTCTGGGCGCCGGCCGTGAACGTCGTCACGATCACCTCGTCGAACGACAGCGCGAATGCGAGCAGCCCACCGGAGATGAGCGCGGTGGAGATGGTCGGGAACGTGACGTAGCGGAACGTCTGCCAGCCGTCCGCCCCAAGGTCCATCGACGCCTCGGTCAACGACCCGGGCACGCGGCGAAGCCGGGCGATCACGTTGTTGTAGACGACGACGACACAGAACGTCGCGTGGCCGATCACGATCGTCAGCAGCCCGAAGTTCAGCTTCCAGTAGGTGAAGTACGAGTTGAGCGCCATCCCCGTGATGATCCCGGGCAACGCGATCGGCAGCACCAGCAGAAACGAGATCGCCTCGCGGCCGAAGAACCGGAAACGGTGCACGCCGAACGACGCGAGCGTGCCCAGCACGAGTGCGATCAGCGTGGCGAACGACGCCGCTTCGAGCGAGAGCCACAGTGCCTGCTGCATGTCGCCGTTGTGGATCGCAGGCCCGAACCACTTCGTCGTCAGCCCGCCGATCGGCCAGCTCTGCACGTTGGATTTGTCGAACGCGTACAGGCAGATGACGACGATCGGGATGTAGAGGAAGAGCAGGACGAGCCCGACCCACATCCACAACGCGATGCGTGTTGTCCGGCTCTCCATCAGAGCGCGTCGAACGCGCCGAGCTTGCGCGCGGCGAGGAGGTAGATGCCCATGACGACGACCGGGACGACGGCGAACGCGGCGCCGAACGGCAAGTTGGACGCCTGGTTGACGGAGTCGTAGACGACGTTGCCGATGAACTGCGACGACGCGCCGCCGACCAGCACGGGCGTGATGTAGTCGCCGAGCGTGAGCGAGAACGTGAAGATCGAGCCGGCGACGACGCCGGGCAGCGCGAGCGGGAGGATGACGCTCCGGAACGTGCGGCCGCCCTTGGCGCCGAGGTCACGCGACGCTTCGATGTACGAGTGAGGGATTCGCTCGAGCGAGGCGTAGACCGGGAGGATCATGAACGGCAGCCAGATGTACGAGAAGACGATCCACATCGCGGTGTTGGTGTACGCGATGCCGGCGGACGGAAGGCCGACCTTGTGGAGCGACCAGTTGAGCAGTCCGTCCGAGTTCAGGATCAGGCGCCACGCGTAGACGCGCGCGAGGTACGACGCCCACAGCGGGAGCAGCACAAGAATGAACAACAGTGCCCGAATGCGCGGCCCGGCGACGCGGGCCATGAAGTAGGCGAAAGGGAATGCGATGATCGCGTCCGTGACCGTCACGGCGGCGGCGATCGAGACCGTCCGGAACGCGACGGTGCGGTAGGTCGAGCCATGCCAGAGCTCGCGAAAGTTTTCGAGCGTCCAGCTGTGGATCGTCAGTGACGTGAACGGATCGACGGTCCAGAACGCGTAGACGAAGAGCGCGACGAGCGCCGCGATGTAGATGAGCAGGAACCCGAGAACCGGGGGAGCGAGGAGCGAGGCGCCTTTCAGCCACGGTCGGCGCCAGAGCGCGCCGCCGAACCGGCGGCGCGCTCCGACTCCGTTACTCAGCCCTTGAGCTGGGTCCAGGCCTGCTGCCACTTCGTGTAGTCCATGCAGTTCTTCTTGCCGTTGCCGCAGTCGGCGATCGGCGTCTTCCAGAAGTAGATCTGCTTGAAGTACTTGAGCGGCGCGTTGGCGTGGTACTGCGCACACGAGCCCTTGGACAGCTTGTCCATGATCGCGCACGCCTTCGAGTTGACCGGTGTCTCACCGAAGTAGATCGCCTGCTGTGCCTGCACCTTCGGCGTGGAGACCCACGCGAGCCACTTGTACGCACAGTCGAGGTTCTTCGTCTTCGCAGAGACCATCCATGTGTCGAGCCAGCCCGTTGCGCCCTCCTTCGGCACCAGGTCCTTCACCGGTGCCTTGTCCGCGATCAGGGTGTTCGTCTGGTACGGCCACGACGCACCGATGACAGCGTCGCCGTTCTTGAACAGGCTGATCTCGTCGGATGCGAGCGCCCAGTACTTCTTGATCAGCGGCTTCTGCTTCTTGAGAAGCGAGATCGCCGCATTGAACTGGGTCGAGTTGAGCTCGTACGGATCCTTGATGCCGAGGGACGCGTTCGTCTTCATCAGGTACAGCGCCGCGTCCGCGATCTGAATCGGGTTGTCGGGGACGGTGACCTTGCCCTTGTACTTCGGGCTGTAGATCGACGCCCACGACGTCGGAGCGGGCTTGACCGACTTCGTGTTGTAGAGCAGCGTGTTCGGTCCCCACTGCAGCGAGATGCCGTAGTGCTTGCCGCCGATGGTGTTGTTCGGCGGTGACTTGAACGCCTGGCCGAAGTTCTTGAAGTCGGGGATCTTCGACGGGTCTACCGTCTGGACGTCCTTGCCGTAGATCAGGCGCAGGGACGCGTCGCCGGACGCCGACACCATGTCGTACTGGTTGCCGCCGCCGGACCGCATGAGCGTGACCATCTCGTCCGAGGAGCCGCCGTACTTCGCGTGGATCGTGCAGCCGGTCGCCTTGGTGAACGGCTTGACCCACTGCGGCTGGAGGTAGCCCTCCCACGCGATCATGTTCAGCGTCCCACCGGTTTGCTTGGTGGCGCCCGCCGCTGGGAACGCGGCCGCGACGGCGAGCGTCGCGAGCAGCGCCCACATGCGCTTCGTCATCTGACCTCCTGGGTGCTGGGGGGTTGGAGTTCGTAGGCGTCCTGGTCGCGCCAGGCGACGCGGACGCGGCTTCCCGGCTCGATCGTCGAGCCGTCGTTCGGTCGGACGACCGTGAGCCGGTCGCCCGCGTCGGTGTCGACGAGGATCCGCCGGAACGCGCCGACGAAAATGACATCGGCGACCGTCGCCGCGACGCCCGTGCCGTTCAGTTCGATCCGCTCCGGACGGATCGAGATGCGGCGGCCGTTGCGCTCGACGATGTTCGAGGTGCCGACGAAGCCGGCGACGAACTCGGTCGCCGGCTGCTCGTAGACGGCGTCGGGCGCGCCGACCTGCTCGATGCGCCCTTCGTTGAACACCGCGAGGTGGTCGCTCATGGTGAGCGCCTCCTCCTGGTCGTGCGTGACGTAGATGAACGTCATCCCCAACTCGCGCTGGAGCGACTTGAGGAAGACCTGCATCTCCTGGCGCAACTTGAGGTCGAGCGCGCCGAGCGGCTCGTCGAGCAGCAGCACCTTCGGTCGGTTGACGATCGAGCGCGCGAGCGCGACGCGCTGGCGCTGTCCGCCGGAGAGCTGCACCGGCTTGCGGTCGCCGTAGCCGCCGAGGCGAACCATGTCGAGCACCTCTCCGACCTGCTGCCGGCGCGTCGCGCGTGGGACGCCTTTCACCCTCAGGCCGTAGCCGACGTTCTCGGCCACGGTCATGTGTGGGAAGAGCGCGTAGTCCTGGAAGACGGTGTTCACGTCGCGCGTGTACGGCGGCATGCGCGTGATGTCTTCGCCGCCGAGCATGATGCGCCCCGTGTCCGGCTGCTCGAAGCCGGCGATCATCCGGAGCGTCGTCGTCTTGCCGGAGCCGGACGGCCCGAGGAGGGTGAAGAACTCGCCTGCCGCGACCGTCAGGTCGACGGTGTCGACGGCAACGACGTCGCCGTATGTCTTCCTACATCCTTCGACAGCGACATCAGCGGCCACGGACGAGGCCCTCCAGGATGTCGAGCCCCTTGTCCAGTTCTTCGTCGCCGATCGTGAACGGGACGAGGATGCGGATGACGTTCCCGTAGATGCCGCAGGAGAGCAGCAGCAGTCCCTGCTCGCGTGCCTCGCGCGTGATGCGGGCCGCCTCGTCGCCGGTGCGTTCGGCCAGTTCGATCGCGATCATCGGACCGACACCGCGCACCTCGGAGCCTTCGGGCGCCATCGCTTCGAGCCGTTCGCGCAGGCGCGTGCCGATCTGCTCGGCGCGCGGCCGCTGGCCCTCGAGTGCGTCGAGGATCGCTATGCCCGCTGCGCACGAGAGCGGATTGCCGCCGAACGTCCCGCCGAGACCGCCGGGCGGCACGGCGTCCATGATCTCCGCGCGGCCCGTCACGCCGGCGAGTGGCAGCCCGCCGCCGAGCGTCTTCCCGGAGACGAGCAGGTCGGGCTCGACGCCCCAGTTCTCGATCGCCCACACGGGGCCGGTGCGGCCACAGCCCGACTGCACCTCGTCGTTCACGTAGAGGATCCCGTACTGGTCGAGCAGCTCCTGCAGCCGCTTCGGGAAGTCGGGAGTCATCGGGATGAACCCGCCCTCACCCTGCACCGGCTCGAGAACCGCGCACGCGACCGACTGCGGGTCGACATCGCCTTTGAAGAGGTGCTTGAGCGCCGCGATCGCGTCGTCCTCGGAGATGCCGCGGAACGGATAGGGCGCAGGCGTCCGGTAGACCTCGGGCGCGAATGGGCCGAAGCCTTGCTTGTACGGGACGACCTTCGACGTCATCGTCATGGCGAGCAGCGTGCGGCCGTGGAACGCGTAGTCGAAGACGATCACGCCGGGACGGCCGGTCGCGACGCGCGCGATCTTGACCGCGTTCTCGATCGCCTCGGCGCCGCTGTTCAGCAGGATCGACTTCTGATTCTCACCCCGGCACGGTGAGAGCTCGGCGAGCCGTCGGCACACCTCGACGTACGGCTCGTACATGCCGACCATGAAGCACTGGTGCATGTAACGGTCGACCTGCTCGTGCACCGCGTCGACGACCGCCGGAAGGTTGTGGCCGAGGTTCGCGCAGCCGAGCCCGCCGGCGAAGTCGATGTACTCACGTCCCTCGACGTCCCAGACGCGGGCGCCTTCGGCCCGCTCCACGACGAGCGGGGGCGTCGAGACGCCGCGGGCGACGTAGCGCTCGCGGGCTTCCTGGACGCGATCGGTGGCGCTCCGCTCTTGCAACGACACGGTTCCGCGACTCTATAGACCGTCTTACTGCGGAGCCAGCGATTCGGAGAGCGCACGCGCCGTTTCCGGCCAGCGAAGCGTGTTCGCGGCTTCTTCGGGGCTGCACCAGCGGTGTCCGTCGTGCTCCCAGTCGAGCTGCGGCTCCCAGTCGTCGGGCGCGTCCGCGACGAAGCAGGTGACGCGTACTTCGCCAACCGATGGGTCGTAAGCCGCGCGCCGCTCGGCCGGCTCTTCCGTGAGCGAGTAGGCGTACTCGACGACCTCTCTCGGCGCCACCGGCGTGGCGTCGAGGCCGGTCTCTTCCATCAGCTCGCGTGCCGCGGCCTGCACCGCGGTCTCGCCGGGCTCGACGCCGCCGGCGACGACGTGCCAGTAGCTGCCCTGCACCGGCGAGCGGTGCACGATCAGCACCTCGGTGCGCCGCCGCCGCGTCACGAAGATCGCCACCTCGTCTCCGGTGCGCATGGCACGAGGCTAGCGCCCGGATACCATGCGGCCCTCTGGGCGCCTTGGCCGAGTGGTTAGGCAGCGGCCTGCAAAGCCGTTTACAGCGGTTCGAATCCGCTAGGCGCCTTGGGGTGTCTGACACCAAGAGTGTCAGACACCTTTACGCCCTGCGCCTCCGCTGCTCAGCTGATGCGGATCAGCTTCTTGTTGACGAACTCGTCGGCCCCGTAGCGGCCGAGCTCCCGACCGAAGCCCGAGCGCTTCGTGCCGCCGAACGGCAGCTCGGCGGCGTCCGCACCCACGATGTTCACGTAGACCATGCCGGCGTCGATCCGGTCGGCGACACGCGCGGCCTGGTCCGGGTCGGTGGTCATCACGTACGAACCGAGCCCGAACGGCGTGTCGTTCGCCACAGCGATCGCCTCGTCCTCCGAGTGCACGCGATACACCTGCGCGACCGGGCCGAAGAGCTCTTCGCGGTAGATGTCGTTCTCCGGTGTGACGTCGGTCAGGACCGTCGGCTCGTAGAAGTTGCCGTTCCGCTTGCCGCCCGCGACGACCGTCGCGCCCTGCTCGACCGCACGCTTCACCTGCTCCTCGAGGCGGTCGGCTGCGACCTCGGACGACAACGGCCCGCACTCGATCCCGCGCTCGCGCGGGTCGCCCTGCTTCACGGCGGTGAGCGCGGCCGTGAACTTCTCCAGGAACGGCTCGTAGAGCTCGTCGATCACGATCATCCGCTTCGCGGCATTGCACGACTGGCCCGCGTTGTCGATCCTCGCGGAGACAGCGTCCTCGACCGTCTTGTCGAGGTCGTCGGTGCCGAGCACGATGAACGGGTCGGAGCCGCCGAGCTCGAGCACGACCTTCTTCAGGTTCTTGCCCGCGATCGCCGCGACTGCCGCGCCGGCACGCTCGGAGCCGGTGACGGAGACGCCGCGGACGCGCGGATCGGCGATCACCCACTCGATCTGCTCGTTCGTCGCGTACACGTTCTCGTACGCGCCGGCGGGGAAGCCGGCATCGGCATAGATCTGCGCCATCGCCTCCGCCGACTGCGGGCACTGCGGCGCATGCTTCAACAGGATCGTGTTGCCGATGATCAAGTTCGGTCCCGCGAAGCGCGCAACCTGGTAGTACGGGAAGTTCCACGGCATGATCCCGAGCAGCGCGCCGAGTGAGCTGCGGCGGATGACGGCCGACCCCTCGCCTTCGGAGAGCCCGATCGGCTCGTCGGCCATGAGCGACTCCGCGTTGTCGGCGTAGAACTCGTAGATCGAGGCGGAGAAGTCGACCTCGCCCCGCGCCTGCCCGACCGGCTTGCCCATCTCGGCGACGATGATGTCCGCGAGCTCCTTGCGACGTTCCGAGTGCAGCTCGCCGACACGCCGCACGAGCGCGGCGCGCTCGGCGACAGTCGCAGCTTTCGACCATTCCCGGTGCGCCCGGTCGGCGCGGTCGATCGCATCCCGCAGATCGCCGTCGCTGATCGTCGGATACTCCTTGACCGTCTCGCCGGTCGCAGGGTCGACAACTGCGTACATGCTCGTCACTTCGCTCCTCCGTTTTGTCGGACTGACACCGACTTTACCCCGCTCGGCCGAGCGGTAGGCTCACACCATGGCCGTGACCCCCGCGCCGCGCGCATGGGAAGAGCTGTTCGCCGCCCGCACCCGAGGCGGCGTGGGGGAGGGGATCGCCGAGATCCTCGCGCTCCTCGAAGTGCCGGGACTGATCTCGTTCGCCGGCGGGTTCCCCGACCCGCGGACGTTCCCACGCGAGCGTGCGTCGCAGCTGCTTGCCGAGTTCGCCGAGACGCAGGAGGCGAGCGCATTCCAGTACGCGCCGACGCGCGGGCTCGCCGGTCCGCTCGACGCGCTCGCGGGACGGATCGACTCGACGCAGGGCCGCCGGCCGGCAGACGACGAGCTGATGATCACGAGCGGCTCGATCGAGGCGCTCGAGCTCACCGGCAAGACGTTCCTCGACGCGGGCGACACCGTCGTGGTCGAAGGCCCGACCTATCTCGGCGCTCTGATGGCGTTTCGGGGGTTCGCGGCGCAGATCGAGGTCGTGCCGCTCGACGACGACGGGCTACAGGTCGACGAGCTCGAGCGGCGGCTGGCGGCCGGCCTCCGGCCGAAGCTCCTCTACACGATCCCCGATCACCAGAACCCGGCCGGCGTGAGCATGTCGACCGAGCGGCGCGAGGCGCTCGTCGGCCTCGCGCGCCACTACGGATTCGTCGTCTTCGAGGACGTCGCCTATCGCGACCTCAACCTCGACGGCGAGAACCTGCCGAGCCTGTGGTCGCTCGCGCCGGACGCTGTCGTCCAGGCGGGGACGACCTCGAAGACGTTCTTCCCCGGCGTGCGGCTCGGTTGGGCCGCATCGCCAGCGGCGATCTCGGCGCACCTGGTGTCCGCGAAGCAGAACACCGATCAGTGCGCGGGTGCGCTCGGCCAGCGGTTCTTCGAGGAGTACGTGCGCCGCGGGTATCTCGACGAGCAGCTTGCTGCCTCGCGCGCGCTCTACCGCAGCAAGCGCGACCGGATGCTGGCGGCGCTCGAGCGGTCGATGCCGGACGACGTCCGCTGGACGACGCCGCACGGTGGCTTCTTCTCGTGGCTGACACTCCCGCACGGAAACGCCGGAGCGCTGGCGGCAGACGCCGTCGCCGGCGGGGTCGGGGTCGTGCCCGGCGCGCTGTTCTATCCGGACGGCCGCGGCGCCGACAACGTGCGCCTGTCGTTCAGCCTCGTGGACGAGTCGCAGATCGACGCCGGGATCGCGACGCTCGCACAGCTCCTCCACTAGCTAGCCGCGCGCGAGCGCCTGCCGTGCGACGTCCTGGTACTGGTGCACGGTGTCGGAGTGCGGGATCAAGGCCGCCGCCGCATCGACCGTCGCGACGACCGAGCGGAGGATCTGCTTCCGCCCGGAGAGCGGCGGGCGTGCGCCGACGATCAGCCACCGCGGGAACACCTGAACGACATCCGTACGCCGCAGCGCGCGAAGTTGCGCCGGGAGCGGCTTCTCGCTCGCGCCGAGCGGCACCGCGATCCAGAGCCGCTGCGCATCGTGGACGTCGTCGACTGACGCGACGAGCGTGCGCGCCTGGCCGCGCGGCAGCGACCGGGCCTGCCGGGCCGCCTTCAACGCACGGAGGTAGGGAACCGAGTACGGGAAGAGCAGGTCTCCCGGCTCGATCCGCTGGGAGAGCCAGGCGCCGACCGCCGCCGACGTGTGGACGTCACCCGCCTGCGCCAGGAAGACGAAGTGCGTTCGCGGGTCGCGCGCCGACGCGGGCGTCACCACCGCGAGCAGCGACACCGCGGCGGCCGCGGCGAGTGGGGCAACGGCGCGCGCCGACGGCCACGCGGCCAGACGCACCGTGGCGACGCCGATCAGCGCCGCCCAGAAAGGCAGGCTCAGCATCAGATGCCGGGCGCTCAAGAACGCGGTGGTCGTGTCCTGCACGCGCGCGAGCAGCGAGAGCAGCGGCGGGAGCAGCAGCGCGGCCGCACCGACGAACACGAGCAAGAGCGACCGGCGGGCGACGACGACGGCGCCGACCAGCGCGAGGACGAGAAAGATCCAGAACAGGACGCTGCTCCCACCGGCGAACCCGCGCGCCGCGGAGTCGAGCTGCGTCCCTGCGCTGCCACCGGAGCCGAGCGCTTTCCCGTTGGACGCGGAGACGTCGAAACGCAGCGCGAGCCGAAGCTCTGCCACTGCGAGCGGTGCCGTCGCGATGCCCGCGAGGATCACCGGGATCGTCCGGCGGACGTCGCGCCCGGGCCACCACAACCACGCAGCGACCAAGGCCTCGAGCGCGACCGGGATCCCGCCGAACGGGTGTGTCGCGGCGAGCAGCCATGCGCTCGCTGCCGCAAGTGACACGCGCAACTGCGTCGGACGTTCGAGCGCCCGCAGGAACAGCAGCATGTTCAACCCGCCGACGAGGGCGAGCAACGAGTACATGCGGCCGAACGTCCCGTACACGTTCAGCAGCGCGGACGTTGCGACGATCCAGGCTGCGACCGCACCGGCGAGATCGCCTGCGAGCTCCCGTCCGAGCGCGTACGCGCACACGACTGCGCCCAGGGCGCAGGCGACCGACAGCCATCGCAGCGCACCGACGGTCGGCCACACCGAGAGGACGAAATGTGCGAGCACGAAATGGAGTGGAGAGCCGCCGCGCTCCCAGAGGACCGTGTGGACCACCTCCGGCAGCGGACGGGCGGCGATGAGCCCGGCGACCGCCTCGTCCTCGAAATACGGCTTCGTCCCCACCTGTGGCTGCAGGCGAACAGCGAGGAACGCGATCGCTCCGATGGCCCCGGCCGCGCCGATGGTTGTGACGCGGATCGCTGTGAGCCGTCCCTTGATCAGCGAACGATATAGAGCGGGTTCCGAACGATCCCCGATAGGGGGATGCCCACTCACCCTGCCTCGGCGATAACCCGAAAGGGGCCATGCGGCACATGTTCACCCTTACACCCAAGCGGCTTGGCCGCGCGCTGTCTGCACCCGCGGCCATCGCGCTCACTGCACTCGCGTGCTTGTGGGTGGCGAACGCGGCGATTGAACAGCACACCGACTCGGCCCGGTTCGCCCGGGCCGATCTGTTGCAGGCGTCGATCGATCTCGCGCAAAACGAGCGGGGGCTCATCGCCGCCAACAAGAGAAACTATTCGGCTGGTCGCGCGCTACAGATCAACCTCGCGAGCAGCCGGATGATGCAGCTCCTCCGCGCCGCCGATGACGCGTGGGGGGCTGGCCGCCCGATGAAAGGCCTCAGCAGCAGGTACGGCTCCGACATCCTCCTCGCCGACTCCCCGGTGCACGCGCAACGCGCGAGAGCGGCACTCGGCGCGGTGGAGTCGACAGCGACGCGCGCGCTCGCAACGGAGCGGGCCGACGCGCTCAACGACCGGCCCCGTGGAGGAATACTTGTCGACATCGAGATCGGTGCCGCCGCACTCGCCGCGATCGAGGGGCCGCTCTTGCTCTTCTGGGTCGTGCGTCGCCACCGCCGCCGTGTCGAGCGCACGCACCAGCGGCGCGTCGACCAGCTCGCCGCGCAAGCCCGCACCGACACACTTACGAGACTCGGCAATCGCCGCGCGTTCGAGGACGACCTCGGGCTCACGATCGCGAGCAGATCCGAGACGGCTCAGCCGTTCACGCTGCTCGCGCTCGACCTCGACGGCTTGAAGAGGATCAACGACCGAGCCGGCCACCCGGCGGGCGACATGCAGCTCCGGAAGATCGCCGACTGCCTGCGCGAAGTCGTCGGTCCCGACGGCGGCGTCTATCGCACGGGCGGAGACGAGTTCATGGTCATCCTCCCGGGCCGCCGCGCGTGGCACGGCCTCAACCTCGCCGCGCGGATCGACCAGGTGACACGCGCACGCACCGGAGGCCGCGCGGTGTCGATCGGCCTCACGGAGTCGATCGAGACCGAGGGCCGCCACCTGCTGATGAACCAGGCCGATATCGCGTTGTACGAGGCGAAGCGGACACGCCTGAGCGCGGTCGCGTACCACCCAGGGCTGAGCCCGGCGGTCGACGGCGACCGCGACGACCTGCCGTCGCACGAGCAGCGCGCCCTCGCGGCCGCGCTCGCGCGCGCCGTGGACGCGAAGGACGTGGGCACCCGAAGCCACTCGGAGACGGTCGCCCAACTCTGCGTCGCGATCGGCGAGCGAATGCAACTCGACCCGACGGGCCTGGAACGCGTGCGCCTCGCCGGGCTCCTCCACGACGTGGGCAAGATCGGCGTCGCCGACGCGATCCTCCAGAAGCCTGGCGCGCTCGCCCCCGACGAGTTGTCGGCGATGACCGAGCACGTCGAGATCGGGCACGCGATCCTGCTCGCGGCAGAACTGCCGACCGAGGCGAATTGGGTGCTCCATCACCACGAGCGGATCGACGGCCTCGGGTACCCGTCCGGCCTCAGCGCCGTGGCGATCCCGATCGAATCGCGGATCATCGCGGTCGCCGACGCCTTCGAGGCGATGACGGGAACGCGCCCGTATCGCGAAGCGATCTCGGTCGAAGAGGCGATCTTCGAACTGCGGGCAAATGCCGGCACGCAGTTCGACCCGCGGTGCGTCGACGCGCTGGTCGACGTCGTGAACGAGGCCGCCACCGAGGACGAACTCGTCGGTATCGCCCACGGCGGCCATTACAAGGCGCTCGTGCCGCGCCCGGAACCGCTGCCGGCGTTCGCGCGTTCCTAACAGACACCGGTTACGTTCTTTCGCGGAGATGCGCGTGCGGCTCGTCGTTTCCCTCTGCCTGGCGACGCTGGTCGTCGCCTCTGCGTCCGCCGGAACCGCGACGCCGCCGGCCGTGCTCGTGATCGGCGACTCCGTCGCGACGGGGATGTACTGGAACGACGACGCGATCGCGGTCATGCAGGAGAAGCTCGGCGTCTACTGGGACGTGGCGGTCTGCCGCACGATCGACGGCACCAGCTGCCCGTTCGACGGGGAGCGCGCCCCGACGCTGATGCAGGTCGTCGCCGCGCGCGGGACGGTGCCCCCCACCGTCGTGGTGGAGGTCGGCTACAACGACCCCGCCGGGATGTTCGCGAGCGAGGTCGACAACGCGATGTCCGCGCTCACCGAAGCGGGCGCCACGCATGTGCTCTGGCTGACGATGCGCGAGTCGCGCGCGCCCTACCCGACGCTCAACGCGCTGCTCGACGCCGCCGCCGCGCGCTGGCCGGAGCTCGAGCTCGTCGACTGGAACGCCTTCAGCGAAGGCCACGCGTCGTGGTTCCAGACGGACGACGTCCATCTCACGCCGGAAGGGGGCCTCGCCATGGCGCACCTGACCCATGCTGCGGTGATGCAGGTCGTCGATCCGCTCCGCGTGAGCTCGACGCCCCTTCGGCTGCAGGCCGGCCGGGCGTATGCGATGAAGCTCCGCGCTCAGGGTGGCACTCCGCCGTATCGCTGGCGCGTCGCCGGCGGGCGTCCGCCGCGCGGCTTCCACCTGCTCGCAAACGGCACGCTCGTCCTGACCGGAACCTCGCGGGCGCAGGCGACGTTGATGCTCGCGGTGACCGACGCAGACGGCACGGCCGCCAACCTGCAGGTCCTCGAACGCTGACGACCTCGTAGGATCGGCCCATGAGCTTTTCGGGCTCGCTGATCCAGAACGCGATCTACATCGCCGGGCAGCCGCCGGAGTGGCCTCTCGCGGCGGAGGAGTGGGAGCGCGCGGCCGAGGAGCTGCTCGAGCCGGGCCCGTTCGGGTACATCGCCGGGGGCGCCGGGTCCGAGTCGACGATGAGCGCCAACCTCGACGCGTTCGCGCGCTGGCGCCTCCGGCCTCGCATGCTCACGGGCAACGGGATGCGTGACATCTCGGTCGAGGTGCTCGGGATGCGTTCGCCCGCACCGTTCTTCCTGGCGCCGATCGGCGTGCTGTCGATCGCGCACGAGGCGGGCGAGATCGGCGTCGCGCAGGCGGCAGCTTCGTCGCACGTGCCGATGGTGCTGTCGAGCGCGTCAACACACTCGCTCGAGGAAATCGCCGAGACGAACGCGCCGCGCTGGTTCCAGCTGTACTGGGTGAACGACCGTGAGATCTGCGCGAGCTTCGTGCAGCGCGCCGAGGCCGCCGGGTACGGGGCGATCGTCGTCACCCTCGACACGCTGAACCTCGGTTGGCGGCCGCGCGACCTCAGGCACGCATACCTGCCGTTCTTGCAGGGGCAGGGCTGCGGCCAGTTCTTCAGTGACCCGGTCTTCCGGTCGCGGCTCGAGAAGAGCCCGGACGAGGATCTGCTCACCGCGGCCGCGACGATGCTCGCGACGTTCCCGAACCTCGGGCTCGAATGGAGCGATCTCGACTGGCTGCGGGGACAGACGGCGCTGCCGATCCTCGTCAAGGGGGTGCTCACCGAGGAGGACGCGCGCGAGGCGCTCGCGCACGGCGTCGACGGGATCATCGTGTCGAACCACGGCGGCCGGCAGGTCGACGGCGCGGTCGCGGCCCTCGACGCGCTCGTCGAGGTGCGCGATGCGCTACCCGACGCCGTCGTGTTGATGGACGGCGGCATCCGCTGTGCCGCCGACGTGCTGAAGGCCATGGCGCTCGGCGCCGACGCGGTCCTCCTCGGTCGTCCTTACGCGTACGCGCTCGCGGTCGGCGGGGCGCGCGGGGTGGCGGAGCTGATCCAGAACCTGATGGCCGAGGTCGATCTCAGCCTCGCGCTCGCGGGTGGACATTCGATTCGCGACCTCGACCGCTCGTGGCTGACCAGGGTGTAGTCCTCGCCGCGCCGGGCGAGGCGGCGCTCGAGGAGATCCACGTGGACGAGCCCGCCCCGGGCGAGGTGCGGCTGCGGATCGACGCCACGGGCGTCTGCCACAGCGACCTGCATGCGATCCAGGAGGACGGCTGGGGCCACACGCTGCCCGTGTTGCTCGGGCACGAGGGGGCCGGCACGGTGGAGCGCGTCGGCGAGGGCGTGAAGGGACTTGCGGAAGGCGATCGTGTCGTGATCGGCTGGCACACGGCCTGCGGCGCCTGCGCTGCCTGCGCGCGCGGGCTGCCGCGTCAGTGCAAGCGGCCGCCGGTCGCGCTCGAGCGCCTGCATCGTGCCGACGGCGCAACGCTCACGGCATTCCTGCGTACCGGCACGTTCGCGACCCGCACCGTCGTCCCGGCGGTCGCCGCCGTCCGGATCCCGGATGCGCTCCCGTCCGAGCAGGCGTGCCTGCTCGGCTGTGCGGTCGCGACCGGCGTGATGAGCGTGCTCGAGACCGCTCGCGTGTGGGAGGGCGCGAGGGTCGCCGTGATCGGGTGCGGCGCGGTCGGCCTGTCGGCGATTCAGGGCGCGCGCATCGCGGGCGCCTCCGAGATCCGCGCGATCGACATCGACGACGGGAAGCGGGAGCAGGCGCTCCTCTTCGGCGCGACCCACACGGAGCCGGGGCCGGTCGACTTCGTGTTCGACGTCGTCTCGCGCGCCTCGACGTTCGAGCAGGCGCTCGGGATGATCGCCTCAGGAGGGACGGTCGTCGTCGTGGGCCTTGCACCTGCCGGCGAGACGGCGACGGTCGATCTGCCGGCGCTCTTCGGCCGGCGCGCACGCGTGCTCGTCTCCCACGGCGGCGACCATCTTCCGCACGAGGACTTTCCTCGGCTCGCGCAGTGGGCGCTCGACGGCCGTCTCGACCTCGCATCGATGGTCACGCGCACCGGCGGGCTCGCCGACTGGAGCGGCGCGTTCGATGCCATGCAGGACGGCCGCGTGATTCGGACCGTGCTTCGGCCGTGACGCTCGCGACGCTGCAGCGCATGCTCGAAGGCGGTGAGGCTGCACCAGTCGGACGGCTGATCGGCTTCCAGATGGTCGCGGTCGAGGCGGGCCGTGTGACCTTCGAGTTCGAATCCGGCCCGCAGCATTCGAGCCCGCCGGGGACCTTGCACGGCGGCATCCTCTGCGACCTCGCCGACGCGGCGATGGGCTGCGCGGTCGTGTCGGTGCTCGAGGAGGGGGCGTCGTTCGCGACCGTCGAGCTGAAGATCAACTTCCTCAAGCCGGTGTGGAACGCGCGGCTGACTGCGATCGGTTCGATCGTCAAGTCCGGGCGCACGCTGACCCTCTGCGAGTGCCGGATCACCGACGATGGCGGCTCGCTCGTGGCGTACGCGACGTCGACTCAGATGACGCTGCGGGAATAGGATCGCTGCGTGGACCTGCGCGATACGCCCGAAGAAGCCGCCTTCCGCGCGGAGGTCCGCGACTTCGTCGCGCAGAACCTCCCCGACGGCGCGACGAAGCGCGGTGCACGGCGGTTCGAGGACGACGACCGTGACTGGAGTCGCAAGCTCGGCGCGGCCGGGTACGCGGGCCTGACGTGGCCGAAGGAGTACGGCGGAGCGGGTGCGCCGTACAGCCACCAGGCGATCTTCCTCGAGGAGATGGCGCGTGCCGAGGCGCCGTCGCACCTCGGCGTGATCGGCCTCGGCATGGCCGGGCCGACGATCATCACGTGGGGGACGCCGGCGCAGAAGGAGCGGTACCTGGCGAAGATCCTCAGCGCCGACGAGATCTGGTGTCAGGGCTTCTCCGAGCCCGATGCCGGCAGCGACCTCGCCGCCGCGCGCACGCGCATCGAGGACAAGGGAGATCACTTCCTCGTCAACGGCCAGAAGGTGTGGTCGTCGTTCGCCCACATCGCCGACTTCTGCATCCTCGTCGGGCTCGGGCTGCCGGACGAGCCGCGCTACCGGAACCTCACCTACGTGATCGCCGACATGCACGCGCCCGGCGTCGAAGTGCGCCCGCTCGTCCAGATCACCGGGCATCCGGAGTTCAACGAGATCTTTTTCACCGACGTGCAGATTCCGAAGGAGAATCTCCTCGGCGAGGTCGGCGGAGGCTGGCAGGTCGCGATGACGACGCTGCTGCACGAGCGCGGCACGCTCGGCTTTGCGCTCTCGGCAACGCTCGACGTCGCGGTGCGCAAGCTCATCGCGCTCGCAAAGGAGCGGAACGTCACCGATCCGATCCTGCTCGACCGCATCGCGCGCGAGTGGATCGAGCTCCAGGGGCTCAAGTACACCAACTACCGCGCGCTGACGACGCTGCAGAAGACGGGCATCCCAGGCCCCGAGGGCTCCGCGTCGAAGCTCGTGTGGTCGGAGGCGAACCAACGGCTGACAAAGCTCGCGCAGGAGATCGCGGGCGGCCCGAACGTCGACGACTACTGGACGTACCAGCAGCTTCGCTCGCGCGGCAACACGATCGAGGCCGGCACGAGCGAGATCCTCCGCAACATCGTCGCGGAGCGGGTCCTGGGGCTCCCGAGGTCGCGCTGATGGACTTCTCGTTCACGTCCGAGCAGGACGACCTGCGGCGCGAGGCGCGGACGTTCCTGGAGGCGAACCCGGCGCCGTCGCCGGAGCAGCTCAGCGAGCTCGGCTGGGTCGGCGTCGTCGAGTCGGAGTCGTTCCTCGAGGCCGCAGTGCTCTTCGAGGAGCTCGGGCGCGTGCTCTACGACGGGCCGTACATCGCGAACGAGGTCGGGGAGGACCGGCAGCAGCAGCTCGTGGCGCACGCGCTCGAGGCGGTCGGTATCGGCTCGCGCGCGGTCGAGATGGCGGTCGCATACATCGGCGAGCGCGAGCAGTTCGGGAAGAAGATCGGCACCTACCAGGCGGTGTCCCATCCGGTGGTCGATGCCTACGTCGCCGTCGAGCTCGCGCGGTCGCTCGCGTACTGGGCGGCGCTTTGCATCACGACGGGCGATGCGCAAGCCGGCCTGGCGTGCGCGGCCGCCAACGCGCAGGCGACGGAAGCGGCCGTGCTCGCGTGCGAGACGTCGATCCAGGTACACGGCGGGATCGGCTTCACGTTCGAGCACCCGCTGCATCGCTACTACAAGCGGGCGCTCGAGC
This sequence comes from Gaiellaceae bacterium, assembly GCA_035474195.1. Lineage (GTDB taxonomy): Bacteria > Actinomycetota > Thermoleophilia > Gaiellales > Gaiellaceae > PALSA-600. The sequence continues at coordinate 3,342 of DATINO010000075.1, read as the reverse complement.
TCGAGAGCGCACTCGGGTTCGGCCGCGAGCTGCGCGCGGAGATCGCCGCATCCCTGTTGCACTCGTAACCGGCGCCTCGTCCGGCATCGGCGAGGCATGTGCGCGCCGGCTCGCCGGGCGCGGGTGGGAGGTGTACGCGTCGGTGCGCGCAGCGGGCGAAGCGCCCGAAGGAACGCGCGAGCTCGTGTTCGACATCACGGACGTCGTCGCGACGACGCACGCGCTTGCGCCGATCGAGACGCTCGACGCGGTCGTCGCGAACGCCGGGATCGCGATCGCCGCCCCCCTCGAGTTCCTGCCCGAGCGGGAGCTCACGCGACAGCTCGACGTCAACGTCGTCGGCCAGTTCCGCGTCGTGCAGCCGCTTCTGCCGGTGCTCCGGAGGTCGCGCGGCCGCGTCGTGCTGATGGGCTCGATCGGCGGCCGGTCGGCGCTCCCGTTCCTCGGTGCGTACGCGATGTCGAAGTTTGCGCTCGAGGCGTTCGCCGACTCGCTGCGCGTGGAGGTGAGACCGTGGGGGATCCACGTCGCGATCGTCGAGCCCGGGACGATCGCGACTGCGATGTGGACGAAGCCGCAGCGCGCGCTCGACGAGTACCCGCCCGAGGCCGCCGAGCTCTACGGCGCGCGGATCGACCGGTTCCGCAAGATCGCCGCCGCGCGCTCCTCGAAGGGCGTTCCCGCCGAGGCGGTGGCGGCGGCGGTCGAGCATGCGCTGACCTCTCCCAAGCCGCGCACCCGCTATGTGGTCGGCCCCGACGCGAAGAAGCGCGCCCGGGTGCAGCGGCTCCCCGACCGGCTCCGTGACCGCGTGCTGACACGGTTCCTCTTCGGATCGTAGGATTCGCTCGTGGGCTACACGGTCAGCTCCCTCGGCGAGCTCGGCGAGGGTCACGGCTTCCGCAAGGTGCGCGCCGCGCTCGGCGTGACGGCCTTCGGCGTCAACGCCATCGTCTTCCCGGCCCGCTACGAAGGGCCGAACCACTTCCACGACACGCAGGACGAGCTGTACTTCGTCCACCAGGGCACGGCGACCTTCACGTTCGACGGCGACGAGTACACCGTCGGCGAAGGCGGGCTCGTGCATGTCGGGTCGACGACGCACCGCCAGATCTCGAACCGCACCGACGACGACCTCGTGATTCTGGTCGTCGGCGGCAAGGACGGCTACGTCGAGCGCGACGGCCACCTCGTGGATCCCGACGTCGACCTACCCAGGAGGCAGGGGCTCGGATGAACGGACAAATGATGGATTTCCAGCTGACGCTGCCGACGATCCTGCGGCGGTCCGAGACGTACTTCGGCGGCAACGAGATCGTCACCCGCCTGCCCGACAAGACCTTCCATCGCTACACGTACGCCGAGGCCGGCCGCCGCTCGCGCGCCCTGGCCGTGGCGCTGCAAGGGCTCGGGCTCGAGCGCGGCGATCGCGTCGCGACGCTGTGCTGGAACCACTACCAGCACCACGAGGCGTACCTCGGCATCCCGTGCGGCGGCTTCGTCCTGCACACGCTGAACCTGCGGTTGCATCCGAACGATCTCGCCTACATCGCGACGCACGCCGGCGATCGCGCCGTGATCGTCGACCGGAGCCTGAAGCCGCTGCTCGACCTGTTCGTCGACCGGACGGGGATCGAGCACGTGATCGTGGTCGAAGACGGCTACGAAGAGCTGCTCGCCGGCGCCGATCCCGACGCGTGGCGCGACCCGGAGCTCGACGAGAACGAAGCCGCGGCGATGTGTTACACGAGCGGCACGACCGGGATGCCGAAGGGCGTTCTCTACTCGCACCGCTCGACGATGCTGCACACGCTCGGCGTCGCGGCCGGCAACCCCATGGGGCTCGGCATCTCGGAGACCGACTCGATCCTGCCCGTCGTCCCGATGTTCCACGCGAACGCGTGGGGCTATCCGTACATCGCGACGATGATCGGCGCGAAGCTCGTGTACCCGGGGCCGCACCTCGATCCGGAGAGCCTGCTCGACGCGTTCGTGCAGGAGGGCGTGACGTGGACCGCGGGCGTGCCGACGATCTGGATGGGCATCCTCGCGCTGCTCGACGCCGAGCCTGACCGCTGGGATCTCTCGCGCCTGAAGGGGATGCTCGTCGGCGGGTCGGCGGCGCCGCGGTCGATGATCGCCGCGTTCAAGCAGAGGCACGGCCTCAATGTCGTCCACGGCTGGGGGATGACGGAGACCTCGCCGGTCGCGTCCACCTCGCAGCTTCTCGGCGACTTGCACGAAGCGGACGAGGACACGCGTTTCGACTACATCGCGATGCAGGGCATTCCACTGCCGCTCGTCGAGCTCCGCCATCGCGACGTCGACGGGAACATCCTTCCCTGGGACGGAGAGTCGATGGGCGAGCTCGAGATCCGCGGGCCGTGGGTCGCGGGCGGGTACTACGACACGCCCGACCAGGCGGAGCGCTGGACGGACGACGGCTGGTTCAAGACGGGCGACGTGGTCTCGCTCCATCCGAAGGGCTACATCCAGATCAAGGACCGCTCGAAGGACGTGATTAAGTCGGGCGGCGAGTGGATCTCGTCGGTCGAGCTGGAGAACGCGCTGATGGCGCATCCGGCCGTCGCGGAGGCCGCAGTCGTGGCGGTACCGGATGCGAAGTGGGACGAGCGGCCGCTCGCAGCTGTCGTGCTGCGGGAGGGCGCGACGGCGTCCGCCGACGAGCTCCGCGCGTTTCTTGCGCCCGACTTCGCGAAGTGGTGGCTCCCGGACCGGTTCGAGTTCGTCGCGGAGATCCCGAAGACGAGCGTCGGGAAGTTCAGGAAGACGGAGCTGCGCGAGCTGTTCTCGAAGGTCACGGCGTGATCCAGACCGTCTGGCTCGACAACCCGCCGCTCAACGCCGTCGACGCCGGGATCATCGACACGCTGTGGAGCACGCTCGAGAACCTCGGCAGCGACGTCCACGCGGTCGTGCTCCGCGGCCGCGGAGAGCGCGCCTTCTCTGCGGGAGCCGACATCAGCGGGTTCGTCGGTGGGATGGCGGAGGGCGACCGCCCCGGCGGCATTCAGCCGGTCGCGGACCTGATCGAAGCGGCGCCCGTCCCGGTCGTCGCCGCCATCCACGGCTTCTGCCTCGGCGGCGGGCTCGAGCTCGCGCTCGGCTGCGACGTCCGGATCGCGCACGCCGGCGCGCAGCTCGGGTTCCCCGAGGTGAACCTGGGGCTGCTCCCCGGCGGCGGCGGGTACGCGGAGGTCGTCGCGGTCGAGCGCGCGCAGGTCGTGCCGCTGCCCGACGGCGCGTCGTTCGCCGAGGGCGCCGGCTTCCTGCTGACCTTCCTGACCGCCTACATCCCGTTGACCCGCCAGGCCCGCGTCG
>DATINO010000074.1:0-14108 GCA_035474195.1 Gaiellaceae bacterium | reverse complement strand
CGTTCTGCGCGAGGCCGAGGCCGTGGACGTCGAGCACCCATTCGCTCTGCACGTTGAGACGCTCACGCGACGTCGTGAGCAGCTCGACCTTCGGCGCACGCTCGATGATCTCCCCCAACAGGTCGGCGCCTTCGACGAGGTGCTCGAAGTTGTCGAGCACGAGCAGCGTCGACCGCTCACCCAGGTAATCGAGGAGCTGTTCCTGCGCCGAGACGCCACCGCGTGCGCCGTCCGCCGCGAACTGAATCGACTCCGCAACCGCCGTCGCCAGGAAATCCGGCGATGCCACCGACACGAGCGGGACAAAGTGCACGCCGTGCGGGTAGCGCTCGATCCGGCGCGCCGCGGCCTCCAGCGCGAGTCGCGTCTTGCCCGCCCCGCCCGGCCCAACCAGTGTGAGTAGGCGGCAGTCGGGATCTCCGAGCAACCGGTCGATCTCGTCGAGTTCGGTGGCGCGCCCGACGAATGACGTGCGTGGAGCCGGCAGGTTCTTCATGCCCGCTTCGGTCGTCTTCAGCAGGGGAAAGTTGCCGGGGAGTCCGTCGACCTCGAGTTGATAGATGCGCTCCGGCGCGCTGAGATCTTTGAGTCGGTGCACACCCAGGTCGCGGACGTCAGCGTCCACGAGCGCACGGGTTGTCTGCGAAAGGAGTACCTGACCGCCGTGGCCGACGGCCGCGATCCGCGCGCCCTTGTGCACATCGAGGCCCACGTATCCCTCCTCGGCCAGGCGCGGCTCCCCCGTGTGGAGTCCCATGCGCACGCGGATCGGCCCGTCGGCAAGCGCGCGTTGGCAATCCGCCGCAGCGGCGACCGCGTTCGACGCGCCGGCGAACGCGACGAAGAAGGCGTCACCCTGCGTATCGACCTCCACGCCCTCGTGCTCGGCAAATGCGACGCGGAGGCGCCGGCGATGCTCCTGCAGGGCCTCCCCGTACTCATCACCGAGTGAGTGCAGCAGCCGCGTCGAGCCCTCCACGTCGGTGAAAAGCAACGTCACGACGCCAGTCGGGAGATCGCGCACCATTTGCGGACGATCATGGAGTGATGTGACTGCCCTGTCCAGCGCCGGGCCGATCGCGCCAGGTCGGGCGCGAGGAAGTCGTCCTCGCCCTTCCTCTCAGAAAATGGAAATGGAGGCGGCGGGAATCGAACCCGCGTCCGCGGAAGCTCCAAGGCGAACGTCTACAAGCATAGGTCGCCGTTGCATTTCGCTCGCCGGCCGGTTGGCGACCGACCTACCGACGAACTAGCCCTCCTGAAGTGTCGCGCCTCCGACGAGTGGCTCTTCTTCTGCGCCGAGCCTGCTAGTTGATGCCGCACCCGGGACGCAGGCTTGCCCGGGGCGACACGCTGGTCCTAAGTCCTAGAACTTAGGCAGCGAGTGCGAGGTTGTTTTCCGCACTTGCGTTTGTTTTCCGGATTTTTAAGGAGGCCGACCGGAGTCCTCCGCTTGCAGCTCACCCGGAGAACCAACCACGTCGAAGCCATGGCGCCCCCGTATGTTTGTTCGCCTTCAGTGTAGCCGCGCTCAGCGGTTGTGGGCCTTCAGCGCCCGCTCCATCTGCCGCTTCGCGTCCCTGTCAGCAACATCGCGCCGCTTGTCGCGCTGCTCCTTGCCGCGCGCGACCGCGAGCTCGACCTTCACGCGGCCGTCCTTGAAGTACAACCGCGTCGGCACGATCGTCAGCCCCTTCTCGCGCACCAGGCCGTACAGCGAGTCGATCTCGCGCCGATGCAGGAGCAGCTTCCGCGGGCGCATCGGCTCGTGATTCGCTCGGTTGCCCTGCTCGTAGACCGAGATCTCGAGCCCGTTCAGCCACGCTTCGCCGTCGCGAATGTCCGCGTAGGCCTGCGCCATCGTGGTGCGGCCGTCCCGCAGCGACTTGACCTCGGTCCCGGTCAGCACGAGGCCCGCCTCGACCCGCTCGAGAAGCTGGTAGTCGTGGCGCGCCCTGCGATTCTCGGCGATCGTCTTCTCGGCCATTCCGGCCCCGAGAGTAGCGTTGAGGGTCGGACCAGGGTGATTCCGGATAGCCCCAAAGCCCGACCCAAGGCAACCTCGAGACATGAGCGAATACACAACACCCACACCACTGGTCAAGCGTCTCGAGCGCAGCAGCGATGCCAAGATCCTGGCCGGCGTCGCCGGCGGGCTCGGGCGGTACTTCGACCTCGCCCCCGCGGTCTTCCGCCTGGGGTTCATCGTCCTGACGCTGCTCGGCGGCGCCGGGATCCTCGTCTACATCGCCGCAGTCCTGGTGATGCCCAAAGAAGGTGAGGAGTACTCCATCGCGGAGGACATCCTCCGAAAACGCCGGGATCATCCGGCGCGAGTCGTCGCGCTCGGGCTGATCGCGGTCGTCATCCTCTCGGCGCTCGTCCGGGAAGACAGCTGGCCCAGCGCAGGAGCTGCGTGGTTCCTCGTCCTCGTCGCAGGCGTGATCCTGCTGTGGACGAGCAGGCGACGCGGGATCGTCCTTGCAGTGACGACCATCCTCGCGCTGCTCGTCGCCACGGCGCTCGCTGCCGTCGCGGTCGCTTTCGCGTGGTTCGACGTCAGCTTCCACGACGGAGTCGGGGACAAGACCGAGACACCGGCCTCGATCGCCGACGTGCCGTCCAACTACGAGCTCGGCATCGGGAAGCTGAACGTCGACCTCTCGCACCTGCCGGCGGGCCAGCCCGTCCAGGTGAAGGCGCACGTCGGCCTGGGCCGGCTCGAGATCGACGTGCCGCGCAACGCCAAGGTGGCGCTGACGACGCATGTCAAGGCCGGGGACATCGACGCCTTCGGCATCCACGACGACGGACGGAACGCACAGGTCAACACCGGGAACGGCGTGATGCGCATCGACGCAGAAGTCGGGGCCGGCCACATCGAGGTCGTCCGCGTCCCGTGACGCAGATCCCGATCCTTTCCTTCGAGAGGCGCGAGCGTGACCGCGTCGTCGCCGGTGTGTGCGGTGGCGTCGCGGACGCGCTCGGCGTCGATCCGACACTCGTACGTCTCGTCTTCGCGCTGCTCGCGCTCGCGGGCGGCGCCGGGATCCTTCTTTACCTCGCGCTCTGGGTCTGGACGAGCGGAGGGCGCCCGGTCTTCGCCGTCCTGATCCTCGCCGCCGCGACGATGGCGCTCCTGCAGTCGCTGGGCGTCCCGAGACAGGTCGTGATCGGGGCCGGGCTGATGGTGGGCGGCATCGTTCTGCTCGCCCGGCGCGGCGCCACGCTGCGTCCCGGCGGCTCGCGCCTCTTCGTCCCCGGCATCGCGCTCACCATGGGCGGCGCCGTCCTGATGCTCAGCCACCTCGGCTCGTCGCGCCCCTTCGTCGGACCGGGCGCGCTCGCAGGCGCACTCGCGCTCGTCCTCGGTCCGTATCTCTGGCAGCTCGCCGCCGAGAGGACCGAACGGATCAGGCTCGCCGAACGCGCAGCGATGGCCGCCAGAATCCACGACTCCGTGCTTCAGACACTTGCGCTCGTGCAGCGCGACGCCGACGACGCTCCGCGCGTCCGGGCGCTCGCGCGCCGGCAGGAACGGGAGCTTCGCCGCTGGCTGTACGGCCGCGGCTACCACGGTGCGACGACGGTTGCGGACGCGCTCGCCGACGCGGTGGCCGAGATCGAAGAGGCGCACCTGACCCAGATCGAGCTCGCCACCTCCGGCGACGCGCCCCTCGACGCCGCACTCGGCGAGCTCGTCCTCGCCGCGCGCGAGGCCATGGTCAATGCCGCGAAGCACGCACAGAGCGACGAGATCTCCGTCTACGCAGAGGTCGAGGATGCCGCGGTCGCGATCTACGTCCGCGACCGCGGCGTCGGCTTCGACCAGGCTGCAGTCGCCGCCGATCGGCGCGGGATCGCCGAGTCGATCGCGGGACGCCTGCGCGCAGCGGGCGGATCCGCGACGATCACGTCGTCACCCGGGAACGGGACCGAGGTCGAGTTGACGATGCCGAGAGGAGGCGAGCTGTGATCCGCATAGTGCTGGTCGACGACCATGAGCTGTTCCGGGCCGGAGTCCGCGGCGAGCTCGCAGGGCTCGTCGACATCGTCGGTGAAGCCGGCTTGGTCGCCGAGGCCGGGTCGCTCATCCGCGAGCTCGACCCCGACGTGGTTCTGCTCGACGTCCATCTGCCCGACGGCGGCGGCGAAGCCGTGATCGCGGCCGTGGCGCCGGAACGTCCTGGGGTCAAGTTCCTCGCGCTGTCGGTGTCCGACGCCGCCGAGGACGTGATCGCCGTCATCCGCGCCGGCGCACGAGGCTACGTGACCAAGACGATCTCGCGCGACGAGCTCTTCGACGCGATCCGTCGTGTGTCGGACGGCGACGCGGTGTTCTCGCCGCGGCTCGCCGGCTTCGTGCTCGACGCGTTCCGCACCGGCGAGCCGCTCGGGGCCGACGAGGAGCTCGAGACGCTGACGCCGCGCGAGCGCGAGGTGCTGCAGCTGATCGCGCGCGGCTACCTCTACAAGGAGATCGCCGCTCGGCTGCACCTGTCGGTGAAGACGATCGAGGCGCACGTCTCGAGCGTGCTGCGCAAGCTGCAGCTCTCGACGCGGCACGAGCTGACCCGCTGGGCGCAGGAGCGACGCCTGGTCTAGTGCGCAAGCTGCTGACCGCGGCCGTCGTGCTCGCCGCGCTCGGCGCGGCCGCGATCGTGGTGCTCCTACACCGCGGCTCCAAGTCGACTCCCCCTGTCGCGCCGCCTCGCGTGAAGTCGTCACTCGCGCCGGGCGTACTTCCCCGCCCCGGCGTCCACCGCTACGCGCAATCCGGTTTCGAGGAGGCGAAGGCCGGACCGCTGAAGATCCACCGTGCGTTCCCGCCGCAAGGGATCCTCGTCGTCTCGGGCACGGGCGACGTCGTCCAGGAGGAGTGGCGCTACTCGAAGCAGCACCTGGAGGCGACGCGGACGCGCGTCACACCGACCGGCCGTTACTCGGTCTGGCAGCGCACGCGACTGACGATGGTGATCACCCAGGACGAGGCGCACGATGCAAGGCCGGTCACGCTCTCCCGGCCGGCCCACCTGCGCGTCGGCCAGCACTGGGTGCAGGACTACACGGTTGGCGATGTGCGGAGCGTGTCGCGAAACCGCGTCACCGGCCGCTGCGGCCCCGGATGCTTCGTCATCGTCGCCGGGTCGACGGTCAGCGGCGCTCACCCGGGCACGGAGCGAGACGTGACGTGGGAGTCGGAGACCACGGGGCTGACGGTCCGGGAGACGATCGACCGGAGGATCGGCGGGACGTTCCCGTACCGCATGCATCTGGTCGTGCGTCTGATCCGCTGATCCCTTGAACGTGTGGAGCGAGACTAGTACGGTCGGCCGAACTCGACTGAAAGGTTGCGGCAAATGGCGGGTACGAGGCGTGGCGCGCGCAGCGTCATGAAGTGGTTTGCAGGCCTCTATGCGATCCTGATCGTCGTGCAGGTGTTCCTCGCGGGCGAGGGCATCTTCGGCCTGAACACCATCAAGAACTCGGACGACTGCGACAAGAAGGGCGGTGTGGCAGCCCACCTCGCACAGTGCTCGGGCAACTCGAAGGCGCTCGATCCACACCGTGCTCTGGGCTTCTTCCTGACCTTCCCCGGGGCGATCCTGTTCCTGATCGTCGCGCTGCTCGCCTGGCACCCGGTCAGTCGGATTCGCATCGTCTCGATCGTGTTGCCGTTCCTGGCGTTCGTCCAGATGATCCTGCCGGGTGCCGGCCGCTGGGTGGCCGCTCTTCACCCGGTGAATGCGATCCTGCTGCTCGGGCTGTTCGGGTGGCTCTTCTACGCGCTCAGAAACGAGCAGGAGGCAGCACCCGCATCGTTGGCGGCGCCGACAGGCTGACCTGCCGGTCAGCGGTTCGGGATCGTCAGCTCGCGGCCGGTGTAGAAGCCGGATCGCTCCTCGACCACGTACGGCGCCATTGCCGCGCGCCGCTCGCTCTCGACCTCCGACAGCCGGTAGCGCTCACGCGACTCGGGCGAGTCCCAGATCGAGACGCCGACCACCTCCGTCCCGTCGGGCGAGTAGCACTCGTACGCCCGGAGCATCCCCTCGGGGAACTCGCGCGGCCGCCACGACCGGCTGAACTCCTCGCGCGCGCCCGGCTTCAACCTCCGCGTCGTGATCCACACGTTGGCGGTGTCGAACTCCATGCCTGCCTCCTCTCGCAGTGGTACGCGCACCGATCAAATCACGCGGGGGTGAGCTCCACCTTGCCCTCGTTGCGAGAAATGCGCTCGACGCGGACGGAAAGTGCGTCACCGAGGCGGTACGTGCGGCCCGTCGTCCGCCCCGACATCGCTGTCGCGAGCTCGTTCAGCTGGAAGTACTCGCCTCGCAGCCGGCGCGCCGGGACGAAGCCTTCGAACACCTCGCCGAACCGCACGAAGAGCCCGGAGGCGATCAGGCCGATGATCTCCCCCTCCCACTCCACGTCCCAGCCGAGCTCGAACAGGCGCTGCTCGAGCAGCCACGACAGGCAGATCGCGTCCGCGGCGTACTCGACCTGGGCCGCCGCGCGCTCCCGCTCCGAGGTGTGCTCGGCGAGGTGGTGCAGATCCTCGGGGAGCGGGTCGTCGGACTGGCCGAGCTCCCTGAGGAGCGCCCGGTGCACGATCAGATCCGGGTAGCGCCGGATCGGGGAGGTGAAGTGGCAGTACGCGCTGCTCGCGAGGCCTGCGTGCCCGAGGTTTCTCGGGTCGTAGCGCGCCTGCTTCAGCGCGCGTAGGACGAGTGACTGGAACGCCTCCTTGCCGCGACCCGCTTGCGCGGTGTACGTCGAGACGAGCTTCGACGCCTCGCCGGCGAGCGTTGCCGCGAGCTGCGGCGTCAGCGGGCTCGGCACCGGCGGAGTCGGCACGCCGAGATCGGCGAGCTTCGCGATCAGGTTCTCGACCGCCTTTGGGTCGGGTCGCTCGTGGACGCGGTACAGGGCCGGCCGGTTGCGCGAGGAGAGGAACGCACCGACGCACTCGTTCGCGAGGATCATCAGCTCCTCGACGAGCATGTGGGCGTGCGGCTCTCCCTCGAGCCACGCGTCCGCGACGCCACCTTCCCCATCGAAGCTGAACACGGCCTCGGGCGACTCCACCTGCAACGCGCCGCGCGCGAAGCGACGCGTGCGAAGCGCGGCTGCGAGCTCGTCGTTCAGCTCGAGCTGATCGAGGATCAGGTCCGATGCCTCGCGGCGCTGCGCCTGGCCGTAGGTCAGCCGCTCGTTCGAGCGGATCACCGAGCGGTAGAACGACGGCTTGCCCTGCGGCGGGATCTCGACGGTCACGCAGAGCCGGTCGAGGTTCGGCCGCAGCGAGCAGAGGTCGTCGGCGAGCTCGTGCGGGAGCATCGGCGCGACGAGGCCGGGCACGTAGGTCGAGAACGCCCGGCGGGCGGCGCCGCCGTCGAGCGGCGTGCCGGCGCCGACGAACCACGAGACGTCCGCGATGTGCACCCAGGCTCGGATGCCGTTTTCCTCGCGCCGGAACGCGAGCGCGTCGTCGAAGTCCTTCGCCGTATCGGGATCGATCGTGAACGTCGGCAGCTCGCGCAGGTCGACGCGGTTCGGGTCCTCGGCGGGCGGCGGGTCGTGCGGCTCGAACGGCTGCCGCGCGCCGCGCTCGACGAGGAGCGCCTCGAGGACGTTCTCGATCCGCTTCGCCGAGCCGAGCGACTCCTCGACGTGCGCGCGGCCCTTCCCGGGGCGCACCACCGCGAGGTCGCCGGGCTCGAGGTCGCCGAGGCCCTTCGACTCGAGCACGAGCGGCACGCCCGCCGTGAAGTACGGCTCGCCGACGACGAGCTTGCCGCGCCGGCCGACCTCGACGACGACTGCTGGGTGCCGCGTGCTCAGACGCGGAGGAAGCGGCGGATCGTCAAGCCCGAGCCGACCGCGCCGAGCCCGAGGCCGGAAAGGAGCAGCACGAGCGCCACGAGCGGGAACGCCATGGCGTGCACGTCGGCGTCGCCCGACAGGTGCGGGAGGATCGCGGGCAGCGCGATCGCCTTGCCGAGCACCAGGAAGAAGATCGCGAGCAGCGCCCCGGCGATCCCGCAGATCAGGCCTTCCAACATGAACGGCCCACGCACGAACCAGTTCGTGGCGCCGACGAGCTTCATCACCTCGATCTCACGTCGGCGCGAGAAGATCGACAAGCGGATCGTGTTCGAGATCAGGAGCACCGACGCGACGACGAGCACAAGCGTTGCGAGCGTGAAGACGACTTCGATGACGTGCGCCACCTCGAGGATGCGGTGCGAGAGCTTCTTGCCGTCGGTGACCTTGTCGACGAACACCGCCTTGTTCGTCCCGGTCAGCGACTCGAAGAGCTTGTCGACGTTCTCAGCCTTGTTTGGCGTCACTCTCAGCGAGTTCGGCAGTGGATTCGAGGTCACGTTCTTGACCAGGTCCGGATACCGCTGCTCCATCTCCTTGAACGCCTCCGCCTTCGACACGTACTTGATGCCACCGACCTTGACGTACGGGCTCTGCTCGAGCATCCGCGCGTAGTCGTTTCGCTGCTGTGTCGTCGCCGAGTCCTTGAAGTTGACCTTCACGACGAGCTCGTTCTTCACATGATTCGACCACGACACGGTCCAGCTCCCCAGCGCGATGAACACGCCGAGTAGGAACATGCCGATCAGCACCGTCATCGTCGCTGCGACCGTCGTCGACAGGTTCGCGCCGAGCGAGCGCCAGGCCTCGGCGAACAACAGCTTGGAGCGCCCCGTCATTCGCCCGCGTACCCGCCGCGGCGCTCGTCGCGCGCGAGCCGGCCGCCCTCCAGCTGGATGACGCGCTTCCGCATCTTGTCCACCATCTCGCGGTCGTGCGTCACCATCAGGATCGTCGTTCCGCTGCGGTTGATGCGGTAGAGGAGCTGCATGATCCCGACGGACGTGTCGGGATCGAGGTTGCCGGTCGGCTCGTCGCAGACGAGGAGCGGCGGATGGTTGACGAACGCGCGCGCGATCGACACCCGCTGCTGCTCGCCGCCGGACAGCTCGTCGGGGAGCGAGTTCATCTTGTGCGAGAGACCGACCATCGCAAGTACCTCGGGCACCTTCTTGCGAATCGCGGCGTTCGACTCGCCCTGCACCTTGAGCGCGTACGCGACGTTCTCGGCGGCTGTACGGCGAGGCAGCAGCTTGAAGTCCTGGAACACACAGCCGATGTTGCGCCGCAGCATCGGCACCTTCGAGCCCTTCAGCCGGCCCAGCTCGCGTCCGCCGACGACGATCTTGCCGCGCGTCGGCTCGAGCTCCTTGAGCAGCAACCGGACGAGCGTCGACTTGCCGGAGCCGGACGCGCCGACGATGAACACGAACTCGCCCTTGTCGATGTGGAACGTGACGTCGTTCAGCGCGGTGACGTCGGGCTCGTAGACCTTCGTCACCGCCTCGAAGACGATCATCGAGGCCGCGGAGGGACGCGACGCTTCGACCGGCGCGTCGATCACGGCGGACGCCGTCGGCGGGGGGAGTGTGAGCTCGGGTTCCTGCACGTCGGTTCAGCGAGGACGCCCGTATCGGGACGCCCAGGTGCGAAGATGCTGCAAAGTGTAGCCCACGGCCTAGACACCCCTTCCGGCCGCGCGTGCGAGCAGATACTTGCGAATGAACGGGTCGAGCTCGCCGTCGAGCACCGCCTGGGCGTTTCCCATCTCGTAGCCGGTGCGTGAGTCCTTGACCATCTGGTACGGGTGCAGAACGTAGGAGCGGACGGACTCGCCGCCGAAGCCGGTGTCCGCCGAACCGCCTCGTTCCTTCGCCAGAAGCGCCTCTCTCTCCTCCTCCTGGCGCTCGAGCAGCCGCGACCTGAGGACGCGCATCGCGGTCTGCTTGTTCGCCGACTGCGAGCGCTCGTTCTGACACTGCACGACGATGCCGGTCGGCAGGTGCGTGATGCGCACCGCACTGTCGGTCTTGTTCACGTGCTGGCCGCCGGCACCCTGCGCGCGATATGTGTCGATCTTCAGATCGCCTTCGTCGATCTCGACCTCGCCGTCGTCGGACAGAAGCGGCGCGACGATCACGGTCGAGAACGCCGTGTGCCGGCGGTGAGCCTGGTCGAACGGCGATAGGCGAACCAGGCGGTGCTTTCCGCGCTCCGCCTTCAGGATCCCGTACGCGTTCTCGCCGCCGACGGTGAACGTGGCTGACTTGATGCCCGCCTCCTCCCCCGGGCTCGCTTCGAGCAGCTCGACGGAGAACCCGCGGTTCGCTACCCAGCGCTCGTACATGCGCAGCATCATCTCGGCCCAGTCCTGCGCGTCGGTGCCGCCGGTGCCCGACTGCAGCGTCACGACTGCATCCCCGGCGTCGTACTCGCCGTCGAAGAGCGCCGCTTCCTGCAGCTCCTCGAGCTCGCGGCGGAGCGGCACCAGCGACGACGCGATTTCGCTCTCCATCTCGTCGCCGTCCAGGGCAGCGAACTCTCGCGCGTCGTCGTACTCCTGACGCAGGCGCCGGTAACCCTCGAGCCGCCGCGACACGCGCGAATGCTCGGCGGAGACCTTCGCCGCACGGTTCTGGTCGTCCCAGAACCCCGGCGTGTTCAGGGCTGCTTCGAGCTCTCCAAGACGGACTTCGAGCGACGCGGGGTCAAAGGTACTCACGGACCCAGTCGAGCTGGGCCCCGAGCTCTGTGAGCTGATCCGTCAGTGACCTTGCGTCTTCGAGCATCCCGGGATGGTACCGGCGAGCGTCTGCAGGCCCCGCTTGACACTGACGTCGAAGCGCAGCTCGACGAGACCGGTCTCGTGCGTGGTGATCTTCGTCAGCCCGTCGGCCGTTCGCGAGACGCATCCGGTCGACGAGTGCCAGTACGGCGACCAGCGGACGCGCACGCGGTACGTACCGGGTGTGTCGACCGTCGTGACGAGCCGCTGCGGCCAGAGCCAGAGCACGGTCGCTCCCCCCGGCCCGGTGACGAGCGAGGTCGGGTGAGGCAGCTCGTACACCGTCATATGCGGAAGGCGCTTCACGGGCACGAGACCCGATCTGCCGGAGCTGAGCAGCGCCGCTTCGCGCCGGGAGCTGTAGTCGGTCGGCGCGTCGGTGAGCAGCACGTAGCGCACGGCCAGCCGGCGGAGCCACGCGCGGTAGGCCCGACCGCCGAGATTCGAGTCGTAGAGCAGCTCGTTCTGCGGGAAGTCGCTCTGGCGGTACCAGCCGCGCACGATCGGGATCCCGGCGTCCGGCAGGTAGGCGGCGGGCCAGTGCTCGGCGGTGTCGACGACCTCGACGCGGTACGACGGGCTCAGATGCGCCCGGAGGTACGAGACTGCCGGCCGCCAGTACGCCGGCGACGATTCGGGATCCGTGCTCGCCCGGGCGAGGTTCGAGAGGATCGGCGTCGTGTTCCAGACGCCCGCGAGCGCCGCGGCGGGGACGACGAGCCACAGCGGCCGCCAGCCGCGCAGCGCGGCAGCGAGGAAGGCGAGTGGCAACGCGACGTAACGGAGCCGCTCGAGGTTCGACCCGACGGCGGTCGGGATCAGGTACGCGACGATGCACACGCCGATGTAGGCCCAGAAGAGGCCGCGCAGAAGCCGTGCTTCGGGCACGCCGCGCGTGACGATCAGGCCGATGACGCCGAAGAGCAGCGACGGGGCAAGCTGCAGGAGCCCGTACGGGAAGTGGCCGCCGCCGCCGAACAGCCGGGTGAGCACGAGCTCGATCGCGATGCAGCTGCCGATCACCGAAATCTGGATCCGCGAGTCGCGCAACGACCGCCGCGCGACGGCGACACCGACGAGCGCGACGACGAGGAACGCGAATCCGAGCGGGCTCACGGCGAGCGTCAGGAGCGCACAGACGACGAATCGGCCGCGCCGCCCTTCCTGAAGCGCCCAGAGCGCGAGCAGGCCGAACGCGAACCCGAGCGCGAACGGGAACGCCGCCGACGCCACCAGGCCCGCCGACACGACCGCGAACGTCCGGCTTGCCACGCGCGAGCGCGCACCCCACTGTCGCAGCACGACCGCGCTGAACGCGAACGCGCCGGTGGCGATCGAGACGACCGCCAGCAGCCGGATGCCGATGAGCGCCGCGAGCGGGTAGTAGAGGACGCTGTAGGTGACGAACGAGTAGCGGCCGGCATACCAGAAGTTGTTCCAGATCGCGAAGCCGTGCTCGACGAGGAACGTGGTCTGGTACGAGTGCGCGGCCCAGTCGATTCCGGGCGGCGCCGCCCAGAGAAGCGTGGCTGCCAGCACTGCGGCGATCGCCGCAGCGAACGTCTCCTCCCGCACGAGCAGCCGGCGGTTCAGCGCCAGCGTCATGCCCCAACCCTACGAGATGAGTCGTCTGCCAGGCGTGACCACACGGCGACGTCGCTTCGGAGGCCTTCCTTGAAGTAGAGGCTCCGGAGCGTTCCCTCGAGGCGGTAGCCCTGACGCTGCGCGATCCGCGCCGAGTACGCGTTGGCAGGATCGATTCTCAGCTCGATGCGAAGAAGGCGCAGCGTCTCGAAGCCCCAGCGGGTGAGCAGCGCGACGGCGCGCCCCGCAATGCCGCGACCACGCACGGCCGGCGCGACGACGTAGCCGATCTCCCCCTCGTCCTTCTCGAGGTCGAGCTGGACGAAGCCTGCGAAGCCGACTGCCTCACCCGTCGGCGCGTCGCGCACTGCGAACCCGGCGGCGGTGCCGTCGTCCCAGGCGTGCTCGTAGCGGCCGAGCCACGCGGCCAGGAACCGGCCGTCGGGGCTCGAGGGGATGCGCGTGAACCGCGCCGTGTCGGGGTCGCCGTCGAGGACCCAGCCGAGATCGGGAACGAGCGCCTCGGCGAGCGGCTCGAGCCAGATCGCGTCGTCGGCGAGGGCGGGATCGGGAGCCCTCAGGCGCCGTGGCACTTCTTGAACTTCTTGCCGGAGCCGCACGGGCAGAGATCGTTCCGCCCGACGTTCTCGAATTCGCTGTTCACCTTGGGGCGCGGCGCGACGGGAGTCGCGACCCCGCCGGCGCTCGCGAACCCGCCGGCTGCGGTCGACGTGCCGCCGGCGGCGAGGATCGCCTCCGAGCCGGCGAGTTGCTGGTGCTCGTAGCTCAAATTGCCGTTCGCGCCGTTCTGTGCCTGCTGTAGCTCGGCGGTCTCCTGCGCGCTGACTTCGGCGTGGAAGAGAAGCGTGATCACCTCTTCGCGGATCGCACGGTTGAGATCCTGGAACATCATCGCGCCCTCGTTCCGGTACTCGACGAGTGGATCTTTCTGCGCGAGTCCGCGGAGGCCGATGCCTTCGCGCATGTAGTCCATGTTCTCGAGGTGCTCGCGCCACCGGGTGTCGACCACCTGCAGGACGATGAACCGCTCGAGCTGGCGCATCAGACTCTCTTCGAGAGCCTCGATCTCCTTCTCGCGCTCGACATAGGCGTCGAGCGCGTCGTCGAGGAACTCCTGCACGATCTGGTCGCGCTCGAGGCCCTTCAGCTCTTCGGCTGCGACACCGGTCCCGTAGAGCGCGTCCATCGCGGTGATCAGCTCGCCAAGCTCCCAGTCCTCGTTCAGCTCCGCTGCGGTGTAGTCGGAGACGACGTTGGAAATCACTTCCGGCAGCCACTCCTCGCGGATCTCCTCCGAGAGGTCGGCGCCGTGCAGCACGCTGTTCCGCTGCTCGTAGATCACCTGCCGTTGGACGTTCATCACGTCGTCGTACTTGAGGACGTTCTTCCGCATGACGAAGTTCTGCTCCTCGACCTTCTTCTGCGCGTTCTCGATCTGGCGCGAGAGGATTCCGGCTTCCATCGGCTGGTCGTCCGGCAGCTTGAAGCGCTCCATGATCCCGTGGATACGGTCGCCTGCGAAGAGACGGACGAGGTCGTCGCGGCCGGAGAGATAGAAGCGCGTCACGCCGGGGTCTCCCTGGCGGCCCGAGCGGCCGCGGAGCTGGTTGTCGATCCGGCGCGCCTCGTGACGCTCGGTGCCGAGGACGTACAGACCACCGAGCTCGCGGACCTCGTCGTCGATCTTGATGTCGACGCCGCGGCCCGCCATGTTCGTCGCGCTCGTCACCGCGCCGCGGTTGCCGGCGTCCTTGATGATCTCCGCCTCGCGCGCGTGCTCCTTCGCGTTCAGAACGGTGTGGGGCACGCCCTGGCGCTTGAGCAGCTC
>DATINO010000073.1:0-1572 GCA_035474195.1 Gaiellaceae bacterium | reverse complement strand
GCTGAGGTGAAGCGTCCGCCGCTTGGCGACGTGCGCCGCCGGGTCGGCCGAGCTCACACCTCCAGCCAGCAGGCCGAGCGCCAACGCGGTCAGCATCGCGATCACCACGACTGTTCCTCGACGCCGAAGCGGCTGCCCCTTCATCGCTGCTCTCCTGTTCCCCGAGGGCTACGGCTAGGGGTTGCACACTACACATTCCCGCGGCGGCTGTACACGTCCCTGTTTTCTTGGCGGATCGTCACTGTTTCCAGGACTTGTACGCCTGAAGGCGGAGCGCGCTTCACCGCGTCGAAGCCCGCTGAGCAGACATTCCGCGAGGGAGGGACCAGCGAAGCGGACGACGGGCCTCGAACCCGCGACCTTCGGCTTGGGAAGCCGACGCTCTACCAACTGAGCTACGTCCGCAGCAGCGATTGATTCTAGACCTGCGCGCCGCGGATGCGACGCGTCGGGATGCCGGCGGCGCGGGCCCGTAGGCTTCGCGTGGTGCGCCTCCGCCTCGTCATCGTGCCGCTCGCCGCGCTCGCAGCGGCACTGCTCGCGCGGCGACGGCGACGCAGACGCGCGGCGACGACCCCGCTCACGCAGTCCGGGACGATGCCGCCGCTCGCGCCGGCCGAGTTCGCCGATCCGGGCGGGCCCGCCGCGTCGGGAGAGCGCTTCGTGAGCGTGCCGTGGACGCTCGTCGAAGCCTCCGCCGGCGAGCCGCACGTAACGATTCGCTACTGCGACGACGAGCACATGAAGCTCGACCGCATCGACGCACAAGAGACGCCCACGCAGGTGTTCGTGACCGTGCTGACGCATTGGCTCCCGCCGGCGGGCGGCTGGTTCGCGCTGAAGCGGGAGCACGAGGCGATCGTCCCGCTCAGCGGCCCGCTCGGCGAGCGCGAGCTCGTGCATGCAGCCGTCGACCTCGACAGCCCCGGATCACCCCCCGGCGGCGGCGAGCCGAGCGAGCCGCCGCTCTACCCTTGAGCCCTGCGCATGCGCCGTACCGTCACGACCCTCGTCGCCGCCGTCCTCGCACTCCTGCTCGTCGGGCTGCTCGTATTCGGCGTGCTCCAGACCAGCGACGACAGCTCGATCGACCAGGCCCTGGCGCGCGGCGAGCATCCGCTCGCGCATGACGCCTCGCTTCCGCTGCTCGACGGCGCCGCCATGCGCACGCTCGCCGATTTCCGCGCCGACGGCTACGTCGTCGTCAACTTCTTCGCCTCGTGGTGCGGCCCGTGCAGCGAGGAGGCGCCGCTGCTCAACCGCCTCCAGCGCAGCCTCGCCGGCCGCGGCACGATCGTCGGGGTCGCATGGAACGACGCGACCGACGACACGCGCAGCTTCGCGCGCGAGCACGACATCGCGTATCCGGTCCTGCGCGACGTCGACGGGAAGTTCGCCGAGGCGTATGGCGTGAAGGGCATGCCCGAGACGTTCGTGATCGATCCACGAGGGCACATCGTCGCGCCACTCAACATCGTTGTCGACGACCGCGGAACACCCGCGACGGGAACAGTGAGCTTGGTTGATTTGGAATCCGGGCAAACGTCTACGGTCCCGGTCGGTCTTCATCCC
>DATINO010000072.1:0-47523 GCA_035474195.1 Gaiellaceae bacterium | reverse complement strand
CGGAGGTCTGGATCACCGGGCACGCCATCAACTCGGCCAGTTCCCTGACCTGCTCCTGGGTTCGAGACGTGTGCACGCCGTGACCCCCGAAGATCGTGTTCGTGAACGCTCCCGCCACGGTCGCCCACGGATACGCGGCGTAGCGGCGCCAGCCGCGCTTGGCGATCTCCCAGTCGACCCGCACCCGCTTCACTCTAGGATCCGAGGCCGATGGCCAGCACGCGCCCAGACCGGAACCTCGCGCTCGAGCTCGTCCGGGTCACCGAGGCGGCGGCGATGGGCGCCGGCCGCTGGATCGGGCGCGGCGACAAGAACGCCGCCGACCAGGCGGCCGTCGACGCGATGCGGGCGATGCTCGACACGGTCTCGATGGCAGGCGTCGTCGTGATCGGGGAGGGCGAGAAGGACGAGGCGCCCATGCTCTACAACGGCGAAGAGGTCGGCGACGGGGGTGGGCCTGAGGTCGACGTCGCGGTCGACCCGCTCGAGGGCACGCGGCTGACAGCTCTCGGCCAGCCGAACGCGATCGCCGTGATCGCTGCCGCGGAACGAGGGTCGATGTTCTTCCCGGGTGCAGCCGTCTATATGCAGAAGATCGCGGTCGGTGCCGACGCGATCGACGCCATCGACATCAACGCCTCGCCGGCAGAGAACATCGCCGCAGTCGCCAAGGCCAAGGGCCGGCGCGTGACCGACATCCGCGTCACGGTGCTCGAGCGCGACCGTCACGAGGAGCTGATCGGTGAGCTGCGCGAGGCCGGCGCGCGCGTGAACCTGATCCGCGACGGTGACGTCGCGCCCGCGATCGCGGCCGCGCGGCCCGAGACCGGCGTCGACATGCTCTACGGCGTCGGCGGCACCCCTGAAGGCGTGATCTCTGCGTGCGCGCTCAAGTGCGTGGGCGGCGGGATCCAGGCGAAGCTGTGGCCGCGCACCGACGAGGAGCGGCAGGCGCTGATCGGCGCAGGCTACGACCTCGATCGCGTTCTCACGACCGACGATCTTGTGACGAGCGACGACGTGTTCGTCGCGGCGACGGGCGTCACGACCGGCGCGCTCCTGCGCGGCGTGCGCTACGTGCGCGACGGCGCGATCACGGATTCGATCGTCATGCGCTCACGCTCCGGCACGGTTCGGCGGATCGAAGCGCGGCACCAACTGAGCAAACTGACGCAGTTCACGGGAAGGGAGTACTGATGGGCATCGACCACGAGAGATTGCGCATGACTGCAGCTGCGATCGTCGCCGACGGCCGCGGGATCCTCGCCGCGGACGAGAGCAGCGGCACGATCAAGAAGCGCTTCGACTCGATCGGCGTGGAGTCGACCGAAGAGAGCCGCCGCGCGTATCGCGACCTGCTCTTCACCACGAGTGGCGTCGAGGAGTTCGTGAGCGGCGTGATCCTCTACGACGAGACGATTCGCCAGCGGAGCGCGGACGGCACGGCGTTTCCGGAGCTCCTCGAGTCGAAGGGCGTCATTCCCGGGATCAAGGTCGACCTCGGCGCCAAGCCGCTGGCCCTTGCGACAGGCGAAACGATCACTGAGGGGCTCGACGGGCTACGGGAACGGCTCGCGGAGTATCGCAGCCTCGGCGCTCGGTTCGCGAAGTGGCGCGCGACATATTCGATCGGGACGGACACCCCGAGCGACTACTGCATCTGGACGAACGCCCACGCGCTCGCACGGTATGCCGCCCTGTGCCAGGAAGCCGGGATCGTGCCGATCGTCGAGCCCGAGGTGCTGATGGACGGCGACCATACGATCGAGCAGTCCCGGCGCGTGACCGGTCGCGTGCTGCAGGCGGTCTACACGGAGCTGCACGATCAACGCGTCGACCTCGCCGGCTCGCTCCTGAAACCGAACATGGTCCTCTCGGGCTACGACGCATCGTCGCGTGCGAGCGTCGACGAGGTCGCACGCGAGACGGTCGGGGTGCTCTTGAGTCACGTGCCGGCCGCGGTACCGGGTGTCGTGTTCCTCTCGGGCGGACAGTCGGACGAGGATGCCACCGCGCACCTTGACGCGATGAACAAGCTTGGGCCGCACCCGTGGAAGCTCTCCTTCTCGTACGGGAGAGCCTTGCAGGCGCCGGCGCTGAAGGCGTGGAGCGGAAAGCCGGAGAACGTCGCTGCGGCCCAGCGGGCCTACTACCATCGCGCGGCGATGAACGCGGCGGCGGCGACCGGAACGTACAGCCCGGATCGCGAGCGCGAATTGTCGACGGCCTAAGACGCTGAAGCCGCCGACTTCGTACACTGGTGTCGTGTGGTCACGTTTCCGCCGGCTGCTCGAACGTCTGGGCCTGCGTAAGCAGCCTCCGCCGGACATCGGCGTTCGCGAACCGAGGCGTCCGGTCCCGTCGGGTTCGAGCGGAGCGATCTCGCTCGAGCCGGACGACCGGTAACCCGGGCTAGAATCGCCGTCACGCGGGCGTAGCTCAGTTGGTAGAGCATCAGCTTCCCAAGCTGAGGGTCGAGGGTTCGAGCCCCTTCGCCCGCTTCGGTCGAGGGTATCCCAGACTTTGGTAGCGATTCGGTTAACCGGGTTGACTTCGCGTACTGCTGCGAGCACGATCAGTACAAGCGTCGGTTCGGGATAACCGCCGTCGAAGTTCGAATCGGGGAGAGGTTCATGGTTGTACAGAGCGTTGCGCTCCCGAAGGTTTCGGGAAGTTCGCGCGATCACGAGCTCGGCGTAAGGACGGCGCCCGCCGCGGTAGGCCGGTCGTTCTATGCCCAGGCGCTCGTCCCGTTGATCGTCGTCACCCAGATCGCATGGGTCGCGCTCCTCGGGTACGCGACTTTCCGCTTCCTCGGCTAGACGCTCGTCGCGGCCGGCGGACCAGCGTCCAAATCGAGCTTGACATCGACGCCCTCCGCGCGCTGCCCGGCTTCCCATGCACGCAGCCGGAGATACAGCGCAAGCCGCATCGCGTCCTCGCGGTACGACCCGAGCAGGCTGACGCGCACCTCCTGCGCGCCGATCGGCTCGGCCGCGATGTCGGTGATCGCGCTGAGATACGCCAAGAGCAGCTGCGTCACTGCGCTGCTATTCGTCCGAACGATTGTCATCTGCCGCAGCCGGTTCAGGGATACCGGGTCGACCTGACCATGGCCTTGCGGCGCGCGGAGGGCAATCGCCCGATTGGAGGAGATGGAGCGGCTTTACGCCGTTCGAACGTTTGGTGCCCAGGCAGCAAGCGTCATCGCCACGAACCCGCCGGTGACGACATCCGAGGGGACGTGCGCACCGGCCACGACGAGCGCGAACGGCATCGTCACCGCCCAAACGAGTGCCGGCCGTCCGGACCGCCACGCAGTTGCGGCGGCGCCGGCCAGGACGAACGCGCGAATCGTGTGCCCGCTCGGCAGCGACGTGTCGAATGCCGAGACATGGAAGGTGTTGTGGTAGAGGTCCGGCTTGCGCAGCGAGAGCTTGCCGGCGAGCTCGATCGCGTTTCCGGCGCACCAGAGCGTGCACCAGACGAGCCCCGCCCGGCGGCCTAGTCGCCAGGCGGCCGCGAGAACGATGACCAGCGACGGCAGGAGGGCCGCCGGGTACGTCCACAGCTCGAGCGCGATGTTGCCCGCGGGCGGGTGAATGCTCGGGACGGTCAGTCCGCCGAGCGTGACGAGCGGGTGATGGCGCACCTGGAGCCACGGCATCAGATGCTCGACCGCGTATTGGTCGACGCCGTGCAGCACGCCCGTCGCGGAGAGCGTGGCGGTCAGCGCGGCCAGGAGCCCACCTGCGATTGCGAGGCGGGGACGGCATGGCGCGAGTGGCGTCACGCGAAGTGGGGGCGAAGCCTCTCGGCCGTGCGCAGGAGATGCTCAGGCAGGACTTTCACGTCACCGAGGACCGGCATGAAGCTCGTGTCGCCGTTCCAGCGCGGCACGACGTGCTGGTGTACGTGCCCCTCGATCCCGGCGCCCGCGACCCGGCCGATGTTCCAGCCGAGGTTGAAGCCGTGCGGCGCGTACTCCGTGCGCAACGCCTCGATGCCGCGTGCAGCGAGCGCGTGCACTTCCGCCGCCTCCGTCGTCGTGAGCGCACCGAATTCGCTCAGGTGGCGGTGCGGCGCGACCAGCAGATGTCCAGACGAGTACGGAAACTTGTTCAGCATCACGAGCGCCTCGCTGCCGCAGTGGACGAGTAGCTCTTCCTCGGGCGCGCAGAAGATGCAGCGGTCGAGCTCGTCGGCGTGCTGCACGTACTCGAGGCGCCAGGGCGCCCATAGCGGTTCGGGCATCGCCCGAGAGTAGTCCAGTACGACAGAGGGGGAGCCGCTGCGGCGACGGCTCCCCCTCCGCGATCTTCGTCCGACGACCAGGAAGGCGAGTCCCTAAGCCCGCGACCCAATCGTGCGCTACCAGACTTCCCTTCGGTAGCTCCGACCTAACTCCCTCGTCCGAGGGATCCTTGCGTGACGTCAGAGCCAGCGCTTGTACCGGAAGAACGCGAGCATCCCGACGAGCGAGACGACCATCCCGACGAAGACCACCCAGAACGCAACTGCGGTCTCGTAACCCGGAAAGTGCACGTTCATTCCGAAGAAGCCGGTGATCAGCGTGAGCGGGAGCAGCACGACCGAGAACACGGTCAGGATTCGCAGGACGTCGTTCTGGCGGTGGCTGATCACCGATTCGTTCGTGTCCTCGAGCGCCTCGACGACTTCCTTGTAGTTGTCGAGGATGTCCCAGATGCGCTCGGCCGCGTCGACGACGTCGTCGAAGTAGAGCTCGAGCTCCTCGGGCAGGAACCGCTCGACATGACGCTCGAGCAGACGCAGGGTCGTGCGCTCCGGCTTGATGATCTTCCGGTAGCTGATGATCTCCTGCTTGACGTTCGAGATGTCACGCACGACCTCTTCGGAGCGGCCCTCGAACACGTCGTCCTCGAGCGAGTCGAGCTTGTGCCCGATCTTGTCGAGGATCGGGAAGCAGTAGTCGAACAGGTCGTCGAGCACCTCGTAGAGCAGACGGCCTGAGCCCTTCGAGAACAGCTCCGCGCGGAACTGCAGGTCGATGCCGCAACGGTCGAAGAGCCGCGTCACCGGCAGCAGCTCGACCACGGGCAGCGTCACGAGGTAGTCGGGCCCGACGAAGATGTCGAGCTCGGCGGCGTTCAGCCGCTGGATCGTGCGGTCGTAGACCGGGAAGTGGAGGACGCCGAACAGGTAGCCCTCGTCGGCGTAGTCGTCGATCTTCGGGCGCTGGCGCTTCGACATCACGTCCTCGACGTCGAGCGGATGCCAGCCGAAGCGGTCGGCGAGCTCTTGCGCGCTCTCGAGCGACGGAGCGTCGAGGTGGATCCAGGTCAGGCCGGCGGCGGCGAGCTCAGCCGGGCGAGCAGGCGGAGCCGCCACGGCCGCGGCCGTGTCTCTCGTGCGCGTACGACGGATGCGAGGCAGGCTCGGCATCGGTACTGAGCGGGTCCTCGAGCACGGGAATCATCGGCATATTCGGCATTCTACCGAGGTTTCCCGCTCAATCGCTCCCGCCGAAGAGTGACTCGACGACGCGGCTCGGCGCAGGAAGCCCTGTGATCTCCTGCGCGATGCCCTCGGCCCGTTCCGCGTACGCCGGGTCGATCAGCACCGTGCGAAGCGCTTCGCGGAGGTTGGGCACGGATTGCCGCTCCGGCGTGACGACGATGCCGGCACCGGCGTCGGCGGTCGCGAGCGCGTTCTCGAACTGGTCGGCGCCCTGGGGGACGAACACGATCGGGCAGCCGTGCGCGAGCGCGCCGAGCGTCGAACCGGAGCCGCCGTGCGAGACGACGACGCTCGCGCGTGGGAGGATCTCGCGCTGCGGGATGTAGCGCGCCACCCCTGCGTTCGCCGGGATCCGGCCGAGCGCATCGGGATCGACCGTCTCGCCGACCGTCATCAGCACCTCGCACGGGAGCGGCGCGAAGGCTTCGAGCAGATCGCGGAAGAGCTCGACGCTGTTGAAGACCGTCCCGAGCGTCACGTAGGCGAGCGGCGGCTCGGCTCGCCGACCGGCCCCACGCTCCATGGGACGGAGGCGATGGACGGTAACGCCGGCCGGCGGCGGCTCACTCGCGAGCGACGGCGGGCAGATGTCGACATACGTACCGCGATACGCACCCGCGAACGGATCGGGCTCGACGCCCGCGCTCTCCCACAGCGGCGCGACGAGCTCTGCGGCGGCCTTGAGTGCGCTCGCCGGGATCGCTCGGCCGAAGCTCTGGTGAATGGTCGGTACGCGGAGGCGCGCACCGACGAGCGAGGCCGAGAGGTCCGCGGGCTCGTGGACGATCGCATCGGCACGCCACGACTCGGCCGCCGCGAACAGGGCGTCGTGCTTCGCGGGTGCTTCAATCGCGGCGAAGCGGCCGGAGAACGCCCGCGCGCGCCGCTCGGCCGCCGGCATGTCTGCGGCCCACAGCTGCGTGCGCGTCGGGGCGAAGCGTCGCTCGAGCTCGTCGAGATCGATCCCGGCGGGCAGCGTCTCGAAGCCTTCTCTCGCGACGCGGGGGGCAAACGAGGCCGCGGTCGCGAACACGACCTCGTGGCCTGCTGCGTGCGTCGCGGCGGCGAGTGGGACGAGCGGCAGGAAGTGCCCTTCCGCCGCCGTCGAGCTGAACAGCACGCGCATGAGGTGATCATCGCGGCACCATGGGCGACATGGAAGCCCGTTGGTGGACATTGCGTCCCGCCCAGAGCCTCAAACCGGCGAGCTACGTGTGCCCGTTCTGCGACACGATGCTGCACGCGACCAGCGAGCATGCGCTAGTCGCTCCGGAGGGCGACGTGTCGAAGCGGCGGCACGCTCACATGGAGTGCGTCGTCGCCGAGCGCCGAGCCGGCCGGCTCGTGACCGAGGACGAGTGGCGCGCCCGGCGCTAGGCGAAGTTCAGGATCGCGATCGCGGCGAATATGGGCACGGCGGTCGCATAGAGCCCCACTGAAGCGCCACGGCCGCCGACGCGCCACGCGACGGTCGCCGCGATCGCGGTGATCACGCACGCAAACATGTCGACGACACCCACGACGATCTGCAGCGCGCGCACGCCGGTGAAATAGAGGCCGATCGAGACCGCGGCGACGATCGCGAGCTGAATCGCCTCGCGCCGGAGGGTCTTCGGGTTCAGCGTGCTCTCGGGGCGGAAGGCCATCCGGGGCGAGACGCTACCTTGGTGCCCCGATGGACTGGGGCCTCTTCCACGCGATCAACGGGCTCGGCCGCCACGACGACCGCCTGCAGGACACGGCGCTCGCCTACAACGCGGTCGCGCTCTTCGCGATCATCGGCGTCGCCGGGTTGCTGTGGTTCGTCGCGCGCCCGGATGGGCCCGTGAAGGCCAAGCTCGCCGCGGCCTCGGCGGCGGTCTCGGTCGGCATCGGACTGCTCCTGAACGTGGTCGCCGGTTCGCTGTGGCACCACGACCGGCCGTTCGTCGACCACCCGCACAAGACAGTGCTGCTCATCCATCACGCGGCCGACAACTCGTTCCCGAGCGACCACTCGACGGTCGCGTTCGCTGCCGCGTTCGCCGTGCTCGTCTTCTATCGGCGGCTCGGCGCGTTGCTCGTCGTCGGCGCGATCGGCGTGGCGGTATCGCGCGTGCTTCTCGGCGTGCACTACCCGGTCGACGTCGCTGCGAGTGCCCTGATCGGCGCTGCGTCGGCGGCGATCGTCGCGTGGTTTGCGCGCCCGTACGTCACGTGGGTCGTACGGCAGGCGAGCAAGCTATCCGACCCGGTGGTCGCAGCGGCTCGCGGGCTTGCTTCGCGGCACTAGCCGGGCTGCATAGCGAGCGGGCAAACCGGGAACGCCTTCGGCAATCGACGAAAGGGGTCTCCCGATGAGCACCGACGAAGCCAAAAGCCGGATCAAGAAGGCGGCCGGCGAGCTCAAGGACGACAAGGATCTCAAGCGCGAAGGTCAGATCGACCAGGTCGTCGGCAACATCAAGAAGCGCGCCGACGACGTGGGCGACAAGGTGAAGGACGCCGCGACGTCGGACGACGAGTGAGCCAGCGAGGCGAGCCGGGGGCCCGCCTGTGCGCGGCTCCCGCCGCTCGTCGATCGGTGACCGCCGGCGAGCGGGCGGGCAGGCAGTGATGCGCCCGGCAGGAATCGAACCTGCGACCTTTCGCTCCGGAGGCGAACGCTCTATCCCCTGAGCTACGGGCGCGCGGGGAGTGCGTAGTCTAGCCCGCATGCAGTTGAGCGCCCGGAAGGCGACCGTTCAGCTCGCGGAGACGTTCACGATCTCTCGCGGATCGGAAGAGTCGGCCGACGTCGTGCAGGTCGAGCTCGAGCACGGCGGTCACTCCGGCTTCGGCGAGGCGGCGCCGCTCGGCCACTACGACCAGTCGGTGGAGTCGGCGCTTGCGTGGCTCGAGCAGGTCGACGCAGGCGACGACCCGTTTGCGCTCGACGAGATCTTCGACCGATTGCCGCCAGGTGAGGATGCGGCGCGCGCGGCGCTCGACCACGCGCTGCACGACCTGCAAGGGAAGCTGGTCGGCCTGCCCGTCTACCGGCTGCTCGGCGTGCGACGTTTGGGGCCGCCGACGTCGTGGACGATCTGGCTCGGCGACCCCGACGACATGGCGCGCCGCACCGAGAAGATCCTCGGCCGTGGGTTCAAGCGGCTGAAGCTGAAGCTCGGAGGACGTGACGGCCTCGACGTCGAGCGCGTCAAGGCGGTGCGCGAGGTGACCGACCTGCCGCTCCAGTGCGACGTCAACGAAGCCTGGTCGCTCGACGAAGCGCTCGACAACCTCCCGCAGCTGACGGTGCTGCAGTACTGCGAGCAGCCGCTCGTCGCCGGCGATCCGGGTGGACCGGAGCTGAAGCGCCGCTCGCCGGTGCCGATCTACGTTGACGAGGACTGCCACGGGCTGTCGACCGTCGCCGAGTGTGCGGAGCGCGCCCACGGCATCAACATCAAGCTCGCGAAGGCGGGCGGGATCCGCGAGTCGGTGCGGATGGTTCACGCTGCGCGCGCTCTCGGCCTCGGCGTCATGCTCGGCTGCATGGTCGAGTCCGGGCTCGGGATCGCTCCCGGCGCGCACATCGCGAGCCTCATGGACCACGTCGACCTCGACGGCAACCTGCTGCTCGCCGACGACCCGTGGCCGGGCGTGGAGTTCGTCGACGGCGTGCAGCTGCCGTCCGACCGGCCGGGGCTCGGTGTCTCGCCCTCGTAAGCTGCTCGTCCTTGCGGAGGGGCGGTCGGGCGATCCGCACTTCGGCAAGACCGCGCGCGGGGTGATCCGCTACGCGCCGCAGGACGTCGTCTGTGTGCTCGACTCGCGAAGCGACGCCGGCGAGCACGAGGGGTTCCCGCTCGTACGGACCGTTGGCGACGCGATGCGGCACGCGCCGACGACCGCACTCGTCGGTGTCGCGACGCAGGGCGGCCGCTTTCCGCCCGAGTGGCGCGCGCTCCTGGAGGAGTGCATCAACGCGGGGCTCGACGTCGAGAACGGCTTGCACGAGTTCCTGACGGACGACGACGAGCTGACGACCCTCGCGCGAAAGCGCGGCGTCGAGCTGCGCGACCTGCGCAAGGCGCCGCCCGGGCTGAACGTGCCGACCGGCGAGAACCTGACGCACGGGGCGACGTCGATCCTGATGGTCGGATCCGACTGCGCGATCGGGAAGATGACCGTCGCGCTCGAGCTCGACCGGGAGGCGAAGGCGCGCGGCGTCCGCAGCGAGTTCATCCCGACGGGCCAGACCGGGATCGCGATCGCGGGGTGGGGGATCTCTGTCGACGCGGTCGTGGCGGACTTCATCGCCGGGGCCGCCGAACAGCTCGTGCTCGAAGGCGTGCGACGCGGGGGCGAGGTGTTGTTCGTCGAGGGGCAGGGCTCGCTCCTCCATCCGGCGTACTCGGGCGTGACGCTCGGGCTGATCCACGGCTCGGCGCCGCATTCGTACGTGCTCTGCCACAAGGCGGGCGAGACCGTCGTCGACAGCGACGAGCGATATCCGATCCCGCCACTCTCGGAGCTGGTCGACCTGCACGAGCGGATCAGCCTGCTCTCGCGGCCGGCGAAGGTGCTCGCCGTCGCCCTGAACACCCGAGACCTCGACGACGAGACGGCCCGACGCGCGATCGCCGACACCGAGGCAGAGACCGGCCTGCCCGTGGACGATCCGGTGCGGTTCGGGGCCGGGAAGCTGGTCGACGCACTGGGCTTGACAGAGCGAACAGGTGTTCGGTAGCATGGCGAACACATGTTCGTTCGGATCTTCATCCTGGTCGCGGTAGCAGTGCTGGTCTGGAGTGCGACGGCGCACTCGTCCCAGGCGCACGGCCGGAAGCAGGTGGTGACGGTCAAGCCCTACGACACGCTCTGGTCGATCGCGCAGCGCCATTACGCAGGCGACCCGCGCGCGGCGATCTGGCGGATCGAGAAGGCGAACCACTTGCCCGGTGCCGACGTCTCGGTCGGACAGCAGCTCGTGCTTCCGTAGCGCCCGCTGCGATCAATCCGTTCGCCGCGGCGTTCGCTGCGACAATCCCTCGCCGTGGACCTGGACGTCGTCTTCCTCGGCACGTCGGCGAGCGCGCCCACCGCCGGGCGCGCCCCGACCGCGTTGCTCGTCCGCCGCGGCGGCGACCGGCTGCTCTTCGACTGCGCCGAAGGGACCCAACGGCAGCTGATGCGCTCGTCGCTCGGGCTGCCCGACCTCGAGGCGATCTACCTCACGCACTACCACGCCGATCACACGCTCGGCCTGCCGGGGCTCCTGAAGACGTTCGCGCTGCGCGGGCGGGAGGTGCCGCTCACCGTCTTCGGTCCGCCGGGGTTGCGCGAGCTCTTCAACGATCTCCGCCGCGTGTTCGGCAAGGTGCCGTATCCACTCGAGACGATCGAGGTGCGCCCCGGCGAGGCGCTCGACCGTGACGGCTACCGCATCCTCGTGTTCCCGGTGCACCACGGCGTATCGGCGGTGGGCTATGCCGTCGACGAGCCGGACCGTCCCGGCGAGTTCGACGCTGCCGCCGCGGACGCGCTCGGGATTCCGTTCGGGCCCGAGCGCGGCGTGCTCCAGCGCGGCGAGTCGGTGACGCTCCCCGACGGGACTCCCGTCACACCGGATGCGGTGATCGGCGCGGCCCGCAAGGGACGCCGTGTCGTGATCACCGGCGATACGGCTCCGGTCGAGACCGTCCGGGTGCTCGCGGAAGGCGCGGACCTCCTCGTACACGAAGCGACGTTCTCGGAAGAGGAGCGGGCGCGCGCCGAGGAGACGCTCCACTCGACCGCGCGGCAGGCCGCTGAGATCGCGGCCGCCGCGGGCGTGCGGTTGCTCGCGCTCACGCACTTCTCGCCCCGCTACTTCGGGCCGGAGCTGCTCGAGGAGGCGCAGGCGGTGTTCGCCGCAACCGTCGCGCCGCGCGACTTCGACGTGATCGAGATCCCGTTCGCCGAGCGCGGCGAGCCGAAGCTCGTCCGGAAGGGAGCGCGTCCGACGCGCGACGGCGCCCTGCTAGATCTGCCAGCTCCCGCCGCGTAGCACCGGCACTTCGGTGCCGTCGGCGCGGAGGCCGGTCACCGCGACGTCGTCGGAGCCGATCATGAAATCGATGTGGATCACGCTCTTGTTGATCCGCGCGCGATCTTCCTTGTCGACCGACGTCGCGTAGGCGCCGCCGAGCGCGAAGTGGCTGGCCGCGTTCTCGTCGAGCAGCGTGTTGAAGTAGGTGATCCCCGATTTCCCGATGCGGCCCTCGCGATCGACGAGCGCGAGCTCACCGAGGCGCGACGCGCCCTCGTCCTTCGCGCACCGCGCGCGCAGCGCGTCGGCTCCCGACTCCGCCTCGATCTCGACCGCGCGGCCCGCTTCGAACCGGATGCGCAGCCCCCGCACGTGGGTGCCGCTCACGTCGAGCGGCTTCGTCGCCGACACGACACCGTCCGCGCGCTGCGGATCCGGCGCGGTGAAGACCTCCTCGGTGGGCAGGTTCGAGATGCTGCGGACACCGTCGATATTCGTCGACCCGCCGCCTGCGAAGCGCGAGGTGGGGAGGAGACCGACCGTCAGGTCGGTTCCCGGTCCCTCGTAGCGGAGCGCATCGAATCGGAGCTCGGTCAACCGTGCCGCGACGGCCTGCAGCTGTGCGCCGCGCTCCAGCCAGGCCGCTCCCGCGTCCGGCTCGTCGAGCCGCAACAGGTAGACGAGCTCCTCGTTCAGCTTCGCGAGCGCGTCGGCCGGGGTGAGCTCGGGGTGCACGACCGTCGCCCACGCCTCGGTCGCCCACGGGACGACACACCAGTTCGTCGTCTTCGCGTTGATGATCTCGAACGCCTCGCGAAACGACGGGAGCTGGTCGCGTCCCGCGACCGCGGGATCGACGCCGTCCATCAGGCCCGGCGGAGTCGTCGGAGAGATCGAGATGCGAGAGCCGTGCGCCTCGCTGATGTCGAGGAGCCGCTTCGGATACCAGCGCGGCGAGAACTCGAGCGTGTCAGGGTCCGCCTCGAGCGCCCGGATCCGTTTGACATACGGGTCGAAGTACCAGGGATCGACGAAGCGTGCACCGCGCTTGAAGCACTCGACGGCGATCGCCCGCACGAGCGGCGCCGAGCTGGGCGCCGCGATCACGATCACCTGCTGGTCGCGCTGGATATTGGCGCCGACCTCGGCGACCAGCTTCGCGTAGCGCTCGAGCAGCAGCCCTTCCACGATCGCGGAATCTAGATGATGCTGGGACGCTGTCCGGCCGGACCGCGTATGCTGCGCCCGCACGTCCCCCTTTAACCCGGTCCAGCGAGGCCGGAAAGGAGTCGAATGTCTCACCCTGCCGCGGCTGCCGCGTACCGGATCCTCCTGGACGCCGAACAGGTCGCACGCACGCTCTCCCGGATCGCGCACGAGATCATCGAGCGCAACGACGATCTCGAGGCGGTCGCGCTCGTCGGCATCCACACGCGCGGTGTGCCGCTCGCGCACCGGCTCCGGCGGCTGGTCGAGGAGCGATCCGGCGTCGAGCTCGAGCTCGGGCAGCTCGACATCACCTTTCATCGCGACGACGTCCATGTCCGCTCGGGCAGCGCGCCGCGCCGGCCGCAGCCGGTCGTGCGCGACACGAGGCTCGAGTTCGAGCTCGAAGGGCGCACCGTGATCCTGGTCGACGACGTCCTCTACACCGGCCGCACGATCCGCGCGGCGATCGACGCGCTGATCGAGTACGGACGACCCGATCGCGTGCAACTCGCGGTCCTCGCCGACCGCGGTCACCGCGAGCTGCCGATCCGCCCGGACTACGTGGGCAAGAACCTGCCGACCGCACGCGGCGACCGCGTCCAGGTCGAGCTCAACGAGATCGACGAGATCGACCGTGTCATCCTCGTCACGGAGGGGAGCATCGATGAGTGACCTGCGCGTCGTCCCAGGTGACCTCGTTCCACCGCGCGGTGAACGTCGCCACCTTCTCTCGGTCGAAGACCTCACACGCGACGACGTGGAGCGGCTGCTCGCGACCGCCCGCTCCTTCTCGGTCTCGCAGGAACGCGAGACGAAGAAACTGCCGACGCTCCGCGGCCGGCTCGTGATCAATCTCTTCTACGAGTCGTCGACGCGAACATCGTCGTCGTTCGAGCTGGCTGCGAAGCGGCTCTCGGCCGACACGCTCAACGTCAAGTCGGCTGGCTCGTCGGTGGACAAGGGCGAGTCGTTGAAAGACACGACGCTGACCCTGTCGTCCTACGACCCGGACCTGATCGTCGTGCGGCACCCCGAAGCCGGCGCGGCCAACCTCGTCGCGAACACCACTCGCGCGCGGGTCGTGAACGCCGGCGACGGGAAGCACCAGCATCCGACGCAGGCGCTCCTCGACCTGTACACGCTGCGGGAGACCTTCGGACGGCTCGACGGGCTGCACATCGCGATCGTCGGCGACGTCGCACACTCGCGCGTCGCACGATCGCTCGTCCAGGCGCTCGAGCTCGTCGGCTCGGAGGCGATC
This sequence comes from Gaiellaceae bacterium, assembly GCA_035474195.1. Classification (GTDB taxonomy): domain Bacteria; phylum Actinomycetota; class Thermoleophilia; order Gaiellales; family Gaiellaceae; genus PALSA-600. Next base: position 33,559 of record DATINO010000072.1, on the reverse strand, counting down.
CTCGTCGGGCCCCCGACCCTCGTGCCGAAGGGACTGGCGCCGGTCTCGCACGACATCGCCTCGATCGCGGACGCCGACGTGATCTACGTCCTGCGGATGCAGAAGGAGCGCATGCTCCCCGGTGCGAGCTTCGTGCCGTCGCTCGGCGAGTACACGGCGCGCTGGGGAATCACACCCGAGCGCGTCGGGGCGGGCCAGCGGGTGATGCACCCCGGCCCGATGAACCGCGGCGTCGAGCTCGACCCGCGGGTCGCCGACTCGCCCGCCTCGCTGATCACGGACCAGGTACGCGCCGGGCTCGTCGTCCGCATGGCGGTGCTCTACGACCTGCTCACCGCAGGCCCGGTCGCCGTCGAGACCGCAGTGGGGGTTGCGTGATGCTCGCCGGGCCGGTCGGCCGCGAGAACATCGTCGTGCGCGGCGCACGCGTCATCGACCCGCTCGAGAGAGTCGATGCGGTCCTCGACGTGAGGATCGACAACGGAGTGATCGCGCAGATCGGCGAGCTGCTCGACACGAACGAGCACCGTGTCGTCGATGCTGTGGGGCAGACGCTCGTGCCGGCGTTCGTCGACCCGCACGTGCACCTGCGCACGCCGGGGCGCGAGGACGAGGAGACGATCGCGACCGGAACGACGGCGGCCGCTGCCGGCGGCTACTGCGCGATCCTCGCAATGCCGAACACGGAGCCGGTCGTCGACGACCCGGAGATCGTGCGCGGCCTGCGCGCGCGCGCCGAGACAGAGGCGCACATCCCCCTCGGTTTCTTCGCGGCGATCACCAAGGGCCAGGCGGGGGAGGAGCTCGCCGAGCTCGGCTCGCTCGCCGATGCGGGCGCAGTCGGCTTCACCGACGACGGGCGCCCGGTTGCCGCGGCCGGCGTGATGCGCCGGGCGCTGCAGTACAACGCGATCACCGGACGCACGATCGCGGTTCACTGCGAGGAGCAGACGCTGACGCGCGGCGGCCATGCGCACGCGGGTGCCGTCGCCTCGGAGCTCGGGATCGGCGGCTGGCCGTCGCTCGGCGAGAGCCTGATGGTCGCCCGCGACATCGAACTGGCAGCAGACACCGGGCAGTCGGTGCACCTGATGCACCTCTCCGCGCGGGAGTCGGTCGACCACCTCCGGCGCGGGCGTGAGGCGGGTGTGTGCGTCACGGGCGAAGCGTCGCCCCACCACCTGTGCCTGACGGACGACGCGATCAGGACGCTGAATCCGAACTTCAAGATGAACCCGCCCCTGCGTACCGAGGACGATCGCGCGGCGCTGATCGAGGGCCTGCGGGACGGCACGATCTCCGCGGTGGCGACCGATCACGCACCGCACTCGCTGGAAGAGAAGGAGACGACGTTCGAATCGGCGCCCTTCGGGGTCGTCGGGCTCGAGACGGCGTTCTCCGCGCTCTACACCCACCTCGTCGAGCCGGGCATCCTCTCGCTCGAGACCGTGCTCGAGCGGATGTCGGCCGGCCCCGCCGTCATCTTCGGGCTCGACCGGCCGCGCATCGCCGTCGGCGCGCCTGCGAACCTGACACTGCTCGATCTCGCGGGCTCGTGGCGTGTCCGTGCCGACCGGTTGCGGTCACGCTCGCAGAACTCCTGGCTGCTCGGTGAGCGCCTGAACGGGCGCGTGTGCCTGACGATCGCCGCCGGCCGGGTGGCGTTCGAATGACAGGGGCAGCGTTGATCCTCGAGGACGGCGCGGTGTTCGCCGGCGAGTCGGTCGGCGCGGACGGGTTCGCGTTCGGCGAGGCGGTCTTCACGACGTCGATGACCGGTTACCAGGAAGTCGCGACCGATCCGAGCTTCGAAGGCCAGGTCGTCTGCTTCACCGCACCGATGGTCGGCAACTACGGCGTCGACGAACGACGCTCGGAGTCACGCCGCACGCACGCGAGTGCGGTGGTGATGCGCGAGGCGCGCGGGCCGGAGTGGACCGACTGGCTCCACGACCGGGGAGTGGTCGGCCTCACCGGCGTCGACACGCGCTCGCTCGTCCTGCACCTGCGGGAGGCCGGAGCAATGCGCGCAGCGGCGGTCTCCGGCGAGCACGACATCGACGAAGTACTCAGGGCAGTCCGCGAACAGCCGGCGATGGCGGGCGCCGCGCTCGTCGCTCAAGTGTCTACCTCGACCGCGTACACCTTTAGCGATTCGGGCAAAGCCCGAATCGCCGTTGTCGACTACGGCTGCAAGCGGTCGATCCTCCGGCGTCTCGCGGAGAACGGCGCCGCGGTCGACGTCTTCCCGCACGACGTCGACGCCGACACGGTTGCCGGCTACGACGGCGTGCTGCTCTCGCCGGGGCCGGGCGACCCCGCGCCGCTCCAGGAAGAGGCGCAGATGCTCCAAAACCTGCTCGGCCGCGTGCCGGTGCTCGGCGTGTGCCTCGGCCACCAGCTGCTTGCGATGGCCACGGGCAAGGAGACCTTCAAGCTGCCGTTCGGGCATCGCGGCGCGAACCACCCGGTGATCGATCACCGCACGCGCAAGGTGCTCGTCACCTCGCAGAACCACGGCTTCGCGGTCTCGGCCGCCGACGAGTCGGGCGTGACGCACAGCTCGCTCTACGACGGCACGGTCGAGGGCCTCGACTACCCCGAGCTGCGAGCGCGCTCGGCGCAGTTCCATCCGGAGGCCTCGCCCGGCCCACACGACGCGGCGTCGATCATCGGGTCGTTCGTCGACGAGCTGAAGGCTGCGTAGTGCCGAGGCGCACCGACATCGAGAGCATCGCGCTCATCGGGTCCGGCCCGATCGTGATCGGCCAGGCCGCCGAGTTCGACTACGCCGGCTGCCAGGCGCTGAAGGTCCTGCGCGCGGACGGCTTCCGCACGATCGTCGTCAACTCGAACCCGGCAACGATCATGACCGACCCCGGCTTCGCCGACCGTACGTATCTCGAGCCGCTCGACCTGGAAGGCGTCACCGGAGTGCTCGAGCGCGAGCGCCCCGACGCGCTGCTGCCGACGATGGGCGGCGGCACCGCGCTCAACCTCGCGCGTGAGCTCGACGCGGCCGGTGTCCTGCGCGACCTCGGTATCGAGCTGATCGGCGCCGACATCGACGCCATCAACCGCGCCGAGGACCGCGAGCTGTTCAAGGAGACGGTCGAATCGGTCGGCCTCAAGGTGCCGACCTCGCGCATCGTCACCTCTCCCGACGACCTCGAAGGTGTCTCACTGCCGGCGGTCGTGCGGCCCGCGTTCACGCTCGGCGGCCACGGCGGCGGCTTCGCCGACACGCCGGAGCAGCTGCGGCGGCAGGTCGAGCGCGGTCTCGCCGAATCGCCGATCAGCCAGGTGCTCGTCGAGGAGTCGGTGCGCGGCTGGGACGAGTTCGAGCTCGAGGTCGTGCGTGACCGGGCCGACAACGTCGTGATCGTCTGCTCGATCGAGAACCTCGACCCGATGGGTGTGCACACCGGCGACTCGGTCACGGTCGCCCCGCAGATGACCTTGAGCGACGAGGCGTACCAAGAGCTCCGAGACGCGGCGATCGCGATCGTGCGGGTCGTGGGTGTCGACACGGGCGGCTCGAACATCCAGTTCGCACGCGATCGCGTCACCGGAGAGATCCGCGTGATCGAGATGAACCCGCGCGTCTCGCGCTCGTCGGCGCTCGCGTCGAAGGCGACGGGCTACCCGATCGCGAAGGTCGCGGCAAAGCTCGCCGTCGGCTACACGCTGGACGAGGTCCCGAACGACCTGACCGCGACGACGCCGGCGAGCTTCGAGCCGACGCTCGACTACGTCGTCGTCAAGATCCCGCGCTTCGCGTTCGAGAAGTTCCCCGGCGCAGACACGACGCTCGGCACGCAGATGAAGGCGGTCGGCGAGACGATGGGCATCGGTCGCTCATTCCTCGAAGCGTTCGTGAAAGCAAAGCGCGGGCTCGAAGGGCCGTTCGACTGGCACCCCGACAACCTGCATCCGTGGTTCCGGCACGAGCTGCTCGGGCTCGATGCGGAGGAGGCCCGCCAGCAGAGCGAGCCGCCCGTGTACCGCCGCATCGACTCGTGCGCGGGTGAGGTCGCCGCGCGGTCGAACTACTACTACGCCGCCTGGGGCGAACGCGACGAGGAGCCGCCGCCACGCGGGCGGCAGCGTGTGGTCATCCTCGGCTCCGGGCCGAACCGCATCGGGCAGGGCATCGAGTTCGACTACTGCTGCGTGCACGCGGTCCAGACGTTCCGGGCGCTCGGCTACGAGGCGGTGATGGTCAACTGCAACCCGGAGACCGTCTCCACCGACTACGACACGTCCGACCGCCTGTACTTCGAGCCCCTCGACGCAGCCGGCGTGCTCGCCGTGTGCGAGCGCGAGCAGCCCGACGGCGTGGTGATCCAGTTCGGCGGCCAGACGCCGCTCAAGCTCGCGCGTGATCTCGAGACGGCCGGTTTCCGCATTCTCGGCACGCCGTTCGAAGCAGTCGACCTCGCAGAGGACCGCGAGCGGTTCGGTGGGGTGCTGCGCGACCTCGGCATCGCGTGTCCTGAGTGGGGAATCGCCGCGAGCGGAGCACAGGCCGTCGATCTCGCCGGGCGGATCGGCTACCCGGTGCTCGTCCGCCCGTCATACGTGCTCGGCGGGCGCGCGATGCGCGTCTGTCACGACGACGACCAGGTGCGCGAGGCCTTCGCGGGCGTGCAGGGCCCGACGCTCGTCGACCGCTTCCTCGAGAACGCGATCGAGATCGACGTCGACGCGCTGTGCGACGGGACCGACACGTACGTCGCGGCGGTCATGCAGCACGTCGAGGAGGCCGGCGTCCATTCGGGCGACTCGGCCTGCGTGATCCCGGCGCAGTCGCTGACGCCGGAGGCGCTGACCACGATCCACGACATCGTCCGGCGACTGGGGCCGGCGCTCGGGGTGGTCGGTGTCCTGAACGTGCAGCTCGCCGTCGCCGACGACGAGGTGTTCGTGCTCGAGGTGAACCCGCGCGCGTCGCGGACGGTTCCCTTCGCGTCGAAGGCGACGGGTGTCAACCTCGTCGCAGCGGCGTGCCGTCTCGCGGCCGGCGAGAGCCTTGCCGAGCTCGAGCTCCCGGCCGAGCGGCCGCCGCGCCAGGTGAGCGTGAAGGCGGCGGTGCTGCCGTTCGCACGCTTCCCCGGCGCCGACCCGGTGCTGGGGCCCGAGATGCGCTCGACCGGCGAGGTGATGACCAGTGCAGCCGATCTGCCGACCGCGCTCGCGAAGGCCGAGCGGGCGGCCGGCCGGCCGCTGCCGCGCCACGGCGCCGTGTTCCTGTCGGTGCGCGACGAGGACAAGGCGGCGGCGATTCCCGTCGCGGCGGCGTTCGTCGGGCTCGGCTTCATCCTCTACGCGACCGGCGGCACGGCCCAGACGCTGCGCAACGCTGGGCTCGAGGTGTTCGAGGTGCGCAAGGTGAGCGAGACCCTGCCCGTCCCGAGCGTCGTCGACCTCATCCGCCGCGGCCGCTGCAACCTGGTCGTCAACACGCCCGGAGGCGGTCCCGAGCCACGGTCGGACGGGTACCTGATCCGCGAGGCGGCGCTTGCCGCGCGGGTGCCGTGCATCACGACCGTCGCCGCCGCCACGGCCGCCGTCCACGCGATCGCGAACGCGCGCGCCGAGACCGCGCTGTCGCTTCAGGAGCGGATCGATGTCGAGGCCGAGGCGCGAGCGTCGTAGGGTCGTCGCCGTCGAGGCGATCGGCCCCTACGTCCTCGTCCGCGTGACGCGGGGCACCCTCGATCCAGGGATCCCCGGACAGTTCTTCATGCTCGAGGCGCCCGGCCGAGTGCTGCCGCGGCCCATGTCGCTCTGCCTTGCGCCCCGCGGCGAGCTCGCGTTTCTCCTCGATCCGATCGGGCCGGGGACGACAGCGCTCGCGGCGCTCGACGCCGGTGACGAGCTGCACATCTTCGGGCCGCTGGGAAACGGCTTTCGCCTCGATGTCGAGCGTCCGCTGCTCGTCGGCGGCGGTATCGGCATCGCGCCGCTGCCGTATCTCGCCGAAGCGCTCGAGCAGCCGCCGGCGGTGCTCGGGTTCCGGTCGGAGCACCACGCTGAAGCTGCGGCGCTGCTACCGAATGCCGAGGTCGTGATCGATCCCGTGCTAGTCACCGAGGCGATGCCTGCCGGCCGCGACGTGCTCGCATGCGGCCCGGAGCCGATGCTCGAAGCGATCCGCGCGATCGCGCCCGACGCGCAGCTCGCGTGGGAGGCGCCGATGGCCTGCGGATACGGCGCGTGCTACGGCTGCGTCGTCGAGATCGACGGCGAGCTCAAGAGGTTGTGCGTGGAAGGGCCGGTGCTGTGCAACTGCTGAATGCGTCGGGCTGCCTCGATGCGCTGACCGCTCCGGAGGTGGCGCGGTCCCTCGACGCCTTCGTCACCAAGACCGTGACGCCGGAGCCGCGCGAGGGGAACGCACCGGTTCGCATCGCCGAGACGGAGTTCGGGATGCTCAACGCGATCGGGCTTGCGAACCCCGGAAGGGACACCTTTCTTGGCCAGACGCTGCCGCGTTTGGCTCGTGCGATCGACATACCGATATGGGTTTCGGTTGGAGGCTTCACTGCGCGCGAGTATGCGGAGACCTGCGAGCAACTCACGCGCGACGAAGTCGCGTGCATCGAATTGAACCTCTCCTGCCCGAACGTCGACGAGGCTCCTGAGTCGGCCGCCGAGATCGTCCAGGCCTGCCGTAGGGTGACCGCAAAGCCGCTCTACGCCAAGGTTTCACCGCATTCGTGGGACATGGGCGAGACCGCTCGTGCGATCGAGGCTGCGGGTGCCGACGGGCTCTCGCTCGTCAACACGCTGCGCGGCACGACGCTCGACGCGCGGCTGCAGCCGACGCTCTCCAACCGTGCCGGCGGCTACTCGGGTCCTGCGCTGCGTCCCGTCGCACTCGCGGCGGTTCTCGCCGCACGCCGTGCGACGCAGTTGCCGATCGTCGGCATGGGCGGCGTCGAGACCGGCCGACATGCACTCGACTTGATCGCGTGCGGTGCGACGCACGTCGCGCTCGGGACAGTGCTGTTCGCGGACCCCGATGCACCGATGCGTGTGCGCGACGAGCTCGCGCAGGAGATCAAGACACTTGGAGGCGATTCGATCGACGACTTCTTCGGTGTCGCACTCGACACTGTTGCCAACGAGGTAAACGCTCTAGAACGTGGAGCGTTGCACGTTGCACGCGGCGAATAGGTTGGTAGGATGCTGCGCTCATGGTGCCGCCGCAGACACAGGTACAAGCTCCAGTCCGCTCACTCGACCAGCGGATGGAAGCCCTCAAGAGAGCGAATGACATCCGTGTCAAGCGTGCGCAACTGAAGAAAGATCTGAAGTCGGGCTCGGTCTCGATCGAACAAATCCTCGGCGAGCCGCCCGAGTACGTCTCGACCGCGAAGGTGTTCGACATGTTGATGGCCGTGCCGAAGTTCGGTCGCGTGAAAGCCGCGCGCCTGCTCAACCAGTGCCGCATCAGCCAGTCGAAGACGGTCGGCGGCCTGTCCGACCGACAGCGGCACGAGCTGATTGGCCTCTTCAACCATCGGTAGCCCTCCGGTGCGTCCCGTGTTCGTCGTGACCGGGCCGTCCGGCGCGGGCAAGGGCACGCTCATCCAGCTCGTCCTGCCGCGCTTCCCGGAGCTCGCGCTCGCGGTGTCGGCGACGACACGTGAGCAGCGGCCGGGCGAGGAGGACGGCGAGCACTACTGGTTCCTCGACCGCGACGAGTTCGATCGTCGCGTCGAGGCCGGCGAGTTCCTGGAATGGGTCGACTTCGTCGGCAACCGCTACGGAACGCTCCGGAGCGAGATCGACCGGCTGCGAGAGGCGGGCAAGGCACCGCTGCTCGAGCTCGAGACGGAGGGCGCAAAGCGGGTCAAACGCCGCGTGGAAGGGGCCGTCACGGTGTTCGTGACCGCGCCGGTCGACGAGCTCGAGCGCCGGCTGCGCGACCGCGCGACGGAGAGCACCGGCGTGATCGAGGATCGCCTGCGCAAGGCCCGGGAGCAGCTCGAAGAGGCAGCAGACTTCGACCACCTGGTCGAAAACGACGACCGGACGCGCGCTGCGGAGGCGCTCGCGGCGATCGTCGCGGATCATTTGGCGTCTCCCGCTACCATGGCGCGACCATGATTCATCCCCGCATCGACGAGCTTCTCGATCAGGTCGACTCGCGCTACGCACTCGTGATCGTCGCCGCCAAGCGCGCGCGCCAGATCAACAACTACCACCACCAGCTCGGTGAGGGGACGTTCGACGAGTTTGCGCCGCCGCTGATCCAGTCGCGCTCGAAGAACTACCTGACGATGGCCCTCGAAGAGACCGCCGAGGGCAAGATCGTCTACGAGTACACCTCCACCGCGACCAAGTAGGGCACCATTCCGGCATGAGCCGGATCCTGCTGGGTGTTACCGGAGGGATCGCTGCCTACAAGGCGTGCGAGCTGACGCGACTGCTCGTGAAGCAGGGCCACGAGGTGATTCCGCTCGTCACGCTGGGAGCGCAGCGCTTCGTCGCCGAGGAGACGTTCCTCGCGCTGGCGCGCCGGCCGAAGAGCGAAGACGTATACGAGCACCTGACGCGTGCCGACCTGCTGATCGTTGCGCCCTGCACCGCGAACACGATCGCGAAGCTCGCCTACGGCATCGCAGACAATGTCCTGACCGAGGCGGCGCTCGCGCATCGCGGCGCGGTGCTTGTAGCGCCGGCGATGAACCCGCGGATGTGGGCGCACGCAGCGACGCGGGCGAACGTCGAGACGATCGTCGCGCGTGGGGTCGAGCTCATCGGGCCCGACGAAGGCGAGATGGCGGAAGGGGAGTGGGGCGTCGGCCGCATGGCCGAGCCGGAGGAGATCGCAGCGGGAGCCGCGCAGCTGCTCGCTCCGGGTCCGCTCACCGGTCGCCGCATCCTTGTCACCGCCGGCGGAACGCGCGAGCCGCTCGACAGCGTCCGTTACCTCGGTAACCGCTCCTCGGGGCGCATGGGCGTCGCGCTCGCCGAAGAGGCACGCCGCCGCGGCGCAGAGGTGATCCTGCTCGCGGCGAACCTCGGTGTTGCGTCTCCGCACGGTGTCGAGACGATCCCGACGCCCACCGCCGAGGCGATGCGCGACGCGGCGCTCGCGCTGCCGGACGTCGACGTGCTTCTGCTCGCGGCCGCCGTGGCCGACTATCGCCCGGCTGAGGCTCTCGCAGGCAAGCGCCCGAAGGATCAGCACGCGTGGACGGTGGAGCTCGCTCCGACCGACGACATCGCGCGGCTGCTCGGCGAGCAGAAGCGAGACGGCCAGCTGCTGGTCGCGTTCGGCGCCGAGCACGGAGACGAAGGCCGGGAGCGGAAGCGGTCGATGCTCGAGACGAAGAACGCGGACCTCGTCGTCTTCAACGACGTCGGCCGTGCCGACATCGGCTTCGACTCGTCCGACAACGAGGTCGTCCTGATGACACGCGACGGAGACCGTCGCGTCGGCAAGGCATCGAAGCAGCGCATCGCCGCCGAGATCCTCGACGAGGTCAAAAGGCTTCTGGCTCAGCAGCGATGAGTGAGACCGCCTACGACTTATTCCGCGAGGGGCAGAAGCGGCTCCGGTCGGGACTGACGGCGCAGGCGACTGTTCCTCTCGAGAAGGCCAAGAAGCTCGAGCCGGAGAAGGCATCGATCCGTGAGGCGCTCGGGATCGCCTACTTCCGCCTCGCGCGCTGGCGCGACGCGGAGCGCGAGTTCCGGACGATCGTCGAGGAGCTGTCACCGACCGACGACTACGCGCACTATGCGCTCGGCCGGGCGCTCGAGCACCTCGGCAAGACGGCGGAGGCGAACGGCCACTACAAGCTTGCGAGCTCGATGAAGCCGGGCTCGGAGACGTACGCGTCGCGCATCCTGGATCTCGAGTGATGTACCGGTGAGGGCAGTCGTTCAGCGCGTAGCGCGGGCGTCGTCGACGCCGGGCGGCTCGATCGGGCCGGGCCTCGTCGTCTTGCTCGGGATCGCCGCCGGCGACGAGGTGACTGCGATCGCCCGACTCGCCGAGAAAGTCGTGCGGCTGCGCATATTCCAGAACGACGAGGGAAAGTTCGACCGCTCGCTTCTCGACACGGGCGGCTACGCGCTCGTCGTCTCGCAGTTCACCTTGATAGCGGACACCGCGAAGGGCAACCGGCCGTCGTTCTCGCGCGCTGCGCGGCCGGAAGAGGCGGAGCCCCTCTACGAGCGCTTCTGTGCGTCGCTGCGAGCGCTTGGTGTAACCGTCGAGACCGGCGTCTTCGGTGCGCACATGAAGGTCGAGCTCGTGAACGACGGGCCGGTGACGATCGTCTTCGACTAGCCCTCGACGAGCGTCTGGAAGCCGGGCTCGTCGCGGATCGGGTCGAAGTCCGCGTCCTCCGCTGCCAGCTCACGGAAACCATCCCAACGCTCGATCGCCTGACGAAGATGCTCGACCGCCTCGTCGGTCTCGCCGGCGAGGCTCTCGCAGCACGCGACATTGAAATAGAGAAATGCCTGATCAGGTCGTTGCTCGATCAGTGTGCGCCCGAGCGCGGCCGCCTCCAAGTACTTGCCTTCGGCGACGAGTGGCCGGACCGGATCCCACACCTCGGGCGCGTAGCGCGACACGGACTCGGGCAATCGCACCCACGGATGGCGGCGTGAGTCGTACCCGGACTCCGTCGGTGGCGGGAACGTCGGGTCGGCGAAGCAGCCGACCGACACGACGACGAGATCGAGATCGTCCGGCTCGGTGTAGAAGACTTGCGAGCCGCACTCGGGGCAGAAATGGAACGCGTGCGGCCTGAGGTCTGCCTCGTCCGAGATGCGGGTGTAGTCGTGGTAGCGCCCGCTGATCGTCACCTGACTCGGCCGGAACGCCGCCTGCATGCCGAACGCGCTTCCTGTCCGCCGCTGGCACGCAAGGCAGTGGCAGATCGACACCGCGAACGGCTCGCCCGCGACGGTGAGGCGGAGCTGACCACAGTGGCAAGCCGCTTCGCGCGTGATCACACCTTCGACCCTAAAGTCGCGGGCGTCCGGCGTCGATAGCTCCAGCGGGCGCGGCCGCGCAAGGGGAGAGAATTTGCGCGCCGCGCCCGTTCTTTTCAGGGACTCTGCTACCTTTCTGCCACCACAGTTCGAGCAGTTTTCGAGGTGGGCGCGTCGCGCCCATTTTTCGTTAGAAGGGGTGGTTTCTCGACGGTGGCGACGACACCGCTTCAGAAGGAACGTGAGTTGCAGCGTGAGATCGCTCGGTCGGTCGAGTCGGCCCTGCCCGGGGTCGAGGTCGTCGCGTTGGAGCTCACCGGCAAAGAGCGGTTTTGTCTCTACGTCGACCACCCGCAGGGTGTCGACCACGCACTATGCGAGCGCGTCACCGGCGTGCTCAGGAAATACCTCGACACCTATAGCGTCGAGGTGTCGTCACCGGGTTTCGAGCGCCCGCTGCGCACGCGAGAGCACTTCGAGCGCGCGGTCGGACGGAACGTGAAGGTGAAGACGGTCAGGCGGAAGACGCGCGGCGAAGTTCTTGCGGCAGGAGAACGGTCGGTCCAGATCCGCACTGGACCGGATGCAGCAGACATACCGTACGACGAGATCGTGCGGGCCAATCTGATCGATGAAGGGAATCAAGGATGAGCCAGGAGATCGTTGACGCGGTTCGCGAGATCGAGCGCGAGAAGGGAATCGAGAGCGGCACGCTCGTCGCGGCGCTCGAGGATGCGCTGCTCGCCGCCTACAAGAAGACGCCGGGCGCGACGCGCCATGCCACCGTGGAGCTCGACGATCGCGGCGACTTCCGCGTGTTCTCGATCGAGATCCCGGCCGACCTCGAAGAGCGGCTGATCGAGGAGGCGCGTGAGCACGCTCTCGACGAGCTCGAACGCCTCGAGGAAGAGACCGGCGAGAAGAATCACACGCTGCTCTCCGACGACGACCTCGAGCTCGACTGGTCCGAGGTTCCCGACAACCTGATCAAGCGCGAGGACGTGACGCCCGACAACTTCGGCCGCATCGCCGCTCAGACTGCGAAGCAGGTCATCCTGCAGCGGATCCGCGAGGCAGAGCGCGAGATGATGTACGACGAGTACATCGATCGCGTGGGCGAGGTCGTGACCGGCATCGTCCAGCAGACGGGCGACCGCCGGAACATCCTTGTCGACCTCGGCAAGGTCGAGGCGCTGCTACCAGGCCCCGAGCAGGTCGACGGCGAGCGCTACGAGCAGGGCTCGCGCATCAAGGCCGTCATCCGCGACGTGCGCACCGGCACCAAGGGCCCGCAGGTGATTTTGTCGCGCCGCGACCCCGAGCTGATCAAGACGCTGTTCGAGCTCGAAGTGCCGGAGATCGCGGACGGTCTCGTCGAGATCCGCGGCGTCGCGCGCGAGCCGGGCTACCGCTCGAAGATCGCGGTCGAGTCGCACGCACAGGGCGTCGATCCGGTCGGCGCGTGTGTCGGCCCCCGCGGCTCGCGCGTGCGCATGGTCGTCTCCGAGCTGCGCGGCGAGAAGATCGACATCATCCCGTGGAACAACGAGCCGGCGCGGTTCGTCGCCAAGGCGCTCTCGCCGGCGCGGGTCCGCGAGGTGTATCTCGACGACGAAGGCCGCGAGGCGACCGTCGTCGTTCCGGACGACCAGCTCGCGCTCGCGATCGGCAAGGAAGGCATGAACGCCCGCCTCGCCGCGCGCCTCACCGGCTGGAAGATCGACATCACCTCCGACAGCGAGTTCGCGCAGCAGGAGGCAGAAGCGGCCTTCGGCGGCGAGGACGGCGAAGACGGCGACTTCTCCGGTCGCTGCGCGGCGGTGCTCTCGAACGGCAAGCGGTGCCCGAACGCGTCGCTGCCCGGATCGAAGTACTGCGGCGTGCCGGCGCACCAGGAGCTCTCGGCGCACGAGACCGACGACGAGGACAACCCGATCGTCGCAGAGAGCGAGCCCGAGCTCGAAGCCCTCGCCGACGTGTCGGCTCCCGAGCCCGTCACCGAGGACGCCGCGGCATTCGGCAATCCCGAGCCCGAGGAGTTCGCGGCCGGGCCGGGCGACGCGCCGGTCGAGGTGAGTGTCGACGACGAGTAACCCGATCCGCACCTGTGCCGGCTGCGGCCGCCGTGCAACGCAGGCGGAGCTGCAGCGCTTCCACGAGGAGGCGGGATCGTTGATTCCCGGCGCGGGTGTCGGTCGCGGCGTCTATACGTGCCGCCGCCTGCCGTGCTTCGAGCGGGCGGTGTCGCGACGCGGGTTCAGCCGCATCCTCCGGAAAACCGTCCGCGTCGACCCCGTTCTCTCGCGTCTCTACACTGGTTCCTAGGAAATGGCCAACGGAAAGCCGAACAGACCGATCAGACCTCGCGGAGGGGGCCCGAAAGGGCGCCGTCGGGTCGTCATCGACGGTGGCGGCGGACGCCCCGGCACGGGGCAGCGTCAGCGGCCGAGCGACCGTCCGGCCGATCGCGGGCCGCGCCAGCCGCGCGAGGTCGCCGCACCGACAGGCCCCGCGACCGTCGAGTCGGGCGTCACGCTGCGTGACTTCTCGCAGGCGCTCGGAGTCGCGATGCCGCAGATCATCAAGCTCCTGATGAACCTCGGGACGATGAAGACGGCCACGCAGTCGCTGACCGACGACGAGGTCGCGCTGATCGCCGCCGAGCTCGAGCGCGAGGTGACGATCAAGCACGCCGACGACGACGACACAGATCCCGAAGTCTTCGAGGATGCAGAAGACACGCTTCGGGCGCGTCCGCCGGTCGTCACGATCATGGGCCACGTCGACCACGGCAAGACGACGCTGCTCGACGCGATCCGCCAGACGTCCGTCGTCACGACAGAGGCGGGCGGGATCACGCAGCACATCGGTGCGTACCAGGCACACCACGGTGGTCGCCTCATCACCTTCCTCGACACGCCCGGCCACGAAGCGTTCACCGCCATGCGCGCCCGCGGCGCGAAGGTGACCGACATCGCCGTGTTGGTCGTCGCGGCAGACGACGGCGTCATGCCGCAGACGAAGGAATCGATTTCGCACGCACGTGCCGCCGAGGTTCCGATCGTCGTCGCGGTCAACAAGATCGACCTGCCGGACGCCAATGCGGACCGCGTGCTCACCGAGCTCGCGACCGAAGGGCTGCAACCGGAAGAGTGGGGCGGCGACGTCCAGATCGCCCGCGTCTCCGCGAAGCAGGGCGAGGGACTCGACGATCTCCTCGAGCGCATCCTGCTCGTCGCCGACGCCGAGCTCGACCTGCGCGCAAACCCCGACGCAGAAGCTTCCGGTCCGATCATCGAGTCCCGACTGGATGTTGGCCGCGGCCCCGTCGCGACGATGCTGATCCACCGCGGGACGCTGAAGGTCGGTGACGCGATCGTCGCCGGCGACGCCTGGGGCCGTGTGCGCGCGCTCTACGACTATCGCGGCGAGCGGATTCAGGAGTCACGCCCGGGCGAGCCCGTCGAGATTCTCGGTTTCGACCGTCCGCCGCCCGCCGGCGAGCTCGGACGTGTCGTCGACAGCGAGCGTCGCGCCCGCGATCTCGCGCAGCAGCGCGGCGAGCGGCTCCGGCGCGAGGCGATGGCGAAGCAGCGGACCGGCGGCGTCTCGCTCGAGAAGCTCTTCGAGCAGATGGGCACGGGCGCCGTCGCGGACCTGAACATCGTCGTCAAGGGCGACGTGCAGGGCTCCGTCGAGGCGATCGTGTCGGAGCTCGCCAAGATCCAGCATCCCGAGGTGCGCGTGAACGTGATTCACACCGGTGTCGGCGGGATCACCGAGAACGACGTCAACCTTGCCGCAGCATCGAGCGCGATGATCGTCGGCTTCAATGTACGGCCGTCTGCGGAGGTGCGTGGCGTCGCAGAGCGCTCGGGTGTGGAGATCCGCCTCTATCGCGTCATCTACCAGCTGACCGAAGAGATCGAGCAGGCGCTCGTCGGGATGCTGTCCCCGGTCGAGACCGAGGCGATCCTCGGCGAGGTCGAAGTGCGCGCACTGTTCCGCGCGTCGCGCGTCGGCACGATCGCAGGCTGCATGGTCACGAGTGGCCTCGTCCGTCGCAACGCGAACGTACGCATCTTCCGCGAGGGCACCCGCATCCACGAGACGACAGTCGCCGCACTGAGGCGCTTCAAGGACGACGTCCGCGAGGTGACGGAGGGATTCGAGTGCGGCATCCTGCTCGAAGGCTTCAACGACCTGCGCGAAGGCGACGTCTTCGAGGTGTTCGAGACGCGCGAGGTCGAGCGGACGTCGCTCGACGAGCCCGCCGGCTCCAATTGAGCTCCGGCTTCGTCGCGATCCTCACCGTCGAGCTCCACTTTCCCGAGGCGTCGTCGTTGAAGGAGAAGCGCCACTTCGTGCGCTCGGCCAAGGACAACCTGCGGAATCGATTCGTCGCAGCCGTCGCCGAGGTCGACCACCACGACCTCTGGCAGCGCGCGACACTGACCGTCGCCTGCGTTGCGCGATCGGCGCACGAGGCCGACGACCTCGCCGCAGGGGCGGAGCGCTGGCTCGCCTTCGGCGATTGGACACTCGTCCGCTGCGATCGTCTACTGGTCTCGCCGGAGGACGAGGAGTAACCGTGAGTGAACGGATGAGGCGCGTGAACGAGGCAGTCCGCAGCGTGGTCGCTGAGGCCGTCAGGGATCTGAAGGATCCGCGGATCGGCCTCGTCACCGTCACTGGGGTCGTGGTGACGCCCGACCTCGGCGAGGCGACGGTGTTCGTCTCCGTTCTCGGCAACGAGAAAGTCCGCCGAGCAACCCTCCAGGGCCTCGCATCGGCGCATGGCGTGCTGCAAGCGCGGATCAACAGGGAGCTGAGCCTGCGACGGACTCCGACGCTGGCGTTCACATACGATGACACCGTTGAGCGCGGCGTTCGGATGACGAAGCTGATCGACGAGCTTGCGGCGGACCTTCCCGAGGAGCCAAGATCGGCCGACAGTGACCGAGACGCAGACGAGTGACCTTCAAGCAGTTGCCGGCGTCCTCCGCTCCCAGGAGCGGTTCGTGGTCGTCGGGCACGAGAACCCGGACGGCGACGCGCTCGGCTCGCTGCTCGGCGCGACCCTGGGTCTGCGTGCGCTCGGCAAGGACGCCGTCATGTATCTCGCCGGCACCGGGCCGATGCCGGCCGAATACCGGTTCCTCGACCTGTCGGAGGTGACGCGGGAGCTTCCCGCCGACATCGAGGATCGGGTGCTGGTCGCCGTCGACTGCGCGAACGAGCGTCGCATCGAGGAAGGAACGCAGGCCGTCAGCCGTGCGCGGTTCGTGATCGACGTCGATCATCATCACGACAACTCGCGCTTCGGCGACGTCAACCTCGTCGTTCCAGACGCGTCGTCGACCGCGGAGGTGATCCGCGACGTCCTGCGTGAGCTCGACGTCGATCTGACGCCGCAGATCGCCGAGGCGTTGTACGTCGGGCTCGTGACCGACACGGGCCGCTTTCAGTACACGAACACGTCGCCGAAATCGCTTCGCCTGGCCGCGGAGCTCGTCGAGGCCGGTGCGGACGTCCACGGGATCTTCCAGCACGTGTACGAGACCGTGCAGTTCGCGAAGCTGAAGCTCCTCGCTCGCGCGCTCGACCGAGCAGTGTCGCTCGAAGGTGGGGGCCTTGTCGTCTCGTATCTGCTGCGCGACGACTTCGCGGAGGTCGGCGCCGAGGAGCCGTACTCGGAAGGGATCATCGACAGTCTGCGTGCGGTCGAAGGGTCGGAGATGGTCGCGCTCATCCGTGAGCCGCCGCGCGAAGACGGGCCGACGCGGCGCATCTCCCTGCGCTCGAGCCACGACGAGATCGACGTCTCGGCGATCGCCCGGAAGCGTGGAGGGGGCGGGCACCCGCAGGCCGCGGGCTTCTCGTCCGAGGAGCCGGTCGAGCGGATCATCGAGTTCCTCCGCCGCGAGTTCGCGACCGTTCACGGCAGTGCCGATCCCGAAGGCTCGTAGACCCGTCGGGATCGCGCTGGTCGACAAGCCGGCAGGTCCCTCGTCCTTCGCGATCGTCGCGGCGCTCCGCCGCCGGACGGGTGCCCGGACCGGTCACACGGGGACATTGGACCCGTTCGCCACGGGGCTTCTGGTCCTGTTGTCCGGTGCGGCAACTAGGCTTGTTCCGTGCTTTGTCGGCCTGGACAAGCGCTACGTCACCGACGTCGACCTGACCGCGACGACGTCGACGGGCGATCCGGAAGGCGCGGTTTTCGACCGGCACCCGGCGCCGGACCGCACGGCGGTCGAGGTGGCGCTCGAGCGCCTCCGCGGTGAGATCGAGCTGCCGATCCCGGCCGCCTCGGCGGTGAAGATCGGCGGGGAGCGCGCGTACAAGCTGGCACGGCGGGGTGTCGACGTGGCGATGCCCCTGCGGCGTTCGCACGTTTTCGCGCTCGACGTCATCTCCTATAGCGGCGCTGCCGCCGCACCATCCGCTGTGCAGCTGGCGCTGCACGTGAGCTCGGGCACCTACGTGCGATCGATCGCGCACGCGCTCGGTGGGCACTGCACAACGCTGCGGCGCACGGGAGTCGGCCCGTTCGAGGTGAGCGAGGCCGTGCCGGTCGACGCGGCGCGGCTCCTGTCAGTCGGCGACGCACTCGGACGCCTGCCGGATGCCGCGCTCGATCACGTCGAGGAGCGGGTTCGCGAGACTGTGCTCGCGTTCGAGGCGCAGTCGTGAACGTCGCCCACCACCCGAGTGGGCTCGATTCGCTCCCGCGCGCGGTCGCGCTGGGCACGTTCGATGGTGTCCATCGGGGGCATCGCGAGGTGATCCGCGCCGCGGTCGACACCGGACGTCGGCCGACCGTGGTTACGTTCGATCCGCATCCGCGGAGAGCCCTCGGCAAACGCGTCGAGCTGTTGTGCAGCCTCGAGCGCCGGCTCGAGCTGTTGGAGGCCTGCGGGGTCGAGGACGTGCTGGTGGTCGAGTTCACGCCGGAGACCGCCGAGCTTTCGGCCGCGAGGTTCACCGCTGACGTTCTTGGCGCGATCGGCGCCGAGGTCGTTGTCGGGGGCGAAGGGTTCCGCTTCGGGCGGGGCCAGGAGGGCAACTGCGACCTACTGCGATCGCTGGGGCTCGACGCGCGCGAGGTTCCGCTGGTCCCAGGCGTCTCGTCGACCCGCATCCGCGGGCACGCGACAGTTGGGGAAATGGAAGCTGCGGCGACGCTCCTCGGCCGTCCGTTCGAGCTCGACGGTGTGGTCGTCGGCGGTGATCGTCGCGGCGGGACGTTGGGCTTCCCAACCGCGAATTTGCGTGTCGAGCCGAGACTGCTCGTGCCGGCCTACGGCATCTATGCAGGCGCAGTAGGTGACCGGCGCGCAGCGGTGTCGATCGGCGTCAACCCGCACTTCGGTGGCACCGAACGCCGCATCGAGGCATTCCTTCTCGACTGGGAGGGAGACCTGTACGGCGATCGGCTCGTCGTCGAGCTCTGGCGACGGCTCCGAGACGAGCGCGCCTTCGAAAGCGACGAGGAGCTGGTCGCGCAGATCGCGCGCGACGTCGAGGACACGCGGGCGGCGACGCGTCCCTGAGCGTGCCGAAGCTCATCCTCTTGAACGGCCCGCCCGCGGTGGGGAAGTCGACGCTCGCGCAGCGGTACGCCGACGAGCATCCGCTAACGCTCGTGCTCGAGATCGACGTGGTCCGCGCACTGCTGGGGTCGTGGCTCGAAGAGTGGCAGACGTCGGGGTGGGCGGCGCGCCGGATCGCGCTCGCGATGGCTCATGCGCATCTCGAAGCAGGCCACGATGTGATCGTCCCGCAACTGCTGACACGCCGGGAGTTCGTCGACATGCTCCGGACGGCTGCGGAGAATGTCGGCGCCAAGTTCGTCGAGGTCACGCTGCTCGACGACCGGCAGGCGACGCTCGACCGTCAGGCGCGACGTGACGAACCTGCCGGCTCGTTCAGCTCGCGCGCACTGATGGAACAGCAGGGGAACACTCCCGGAGAAACCTACGACGCGTTCGTCGCCGCCCTCGCCGACCAACCCGGCGCGACCGTGATCGACGACCCGCTCTCGGACACGGCATACCAGCGGTTGCTGCAGTTGCTCGCGTGAACCTCACGCGGTGCCAACTGCTCCGCTCCGCCGCGGATCCGCCCCGGCGCCCGAGCGACCGACGGCGCTGACCCCACCGAAGTAATGGTGCAGCGCGGGCCACCGTCGAACCGGGCGGCCGTCGGCTTCGAGTGCAGACAGGAACGCGTCGTCCACGCCCGGCTCGGCGTTCACGACCGGGCCGGCGGGATGGAACCGCGGCCGGTCGATCGCGACTTGCGGGGTCGCCCCGTCGTGCAGCACCCGGCCGAGCACGCCGACCAGCGCCGTGCGCAGCCGCGTCCCCCCTGCCGCGCCGAGCGCGAGCTCGAGGTGGTCACCGTCGAAGACGACGGTCGGCGCCATCATGCTCGCCATGCGCTCGCCGGGGCGAAGGGGTGCGTGAACGAGGTCGGTTTCTCCGAGCATGCTGTTCAGATGCAGGTCGAGACCGGGCAGGAAGTCGCCCGAGCCGAGACCGAGGCTCGTCGTCAGCACGCACGCCGAGCCGTCGACATCGACGACGGTGATGTTCGTCGTGTGACCCGCACCGCTCGCGCCGTCGTCCAGAGCCGCGAGCAGTGCCGTGTCTCCGACCGACGGATCGAAGCGCGCGAGCGTCTCCGGCACGCCGCTGAGCCCGGCTCGCGTCGCGACGCGGCGCCCGGCGAACGTCACCTCGCTCGGCGCGTGCCAGCGCGCTTCGTACGACTCGAGATCCGAACGCAGCAATACGCCGTCGCGTTGCGCGACGAGGGTGACGAGTGCTTCGGCGATCGAGCCGAGGTAGACGGATGACGCGCCTTCGTCACGGACGAGCTCCAGCGCCGCGACGAGCCCAGGCTGCACCAGGAGGTCGCCGCTCTCGAGCAGCGCGCCGCCGGGTGAGTAGATCGCACCGCCCTCGCGCATCGTCATCACAGGCGCGAGCATTGCGAGGCACGACGCGTGCGCGGGCGGCATCTCGACGCCGCTTCGAGCCTGCCGCAACGCCGGTTCGACCAGACGCGCCCACGGCAAACGACCGTGCGCACGCCAGAGCGCGTCGAGCCCGGCCGGCACGCCCGGCACCGCGCACGACGACGCGCCGACCGCGTACTGGACGAGCTCTTCGCCGAACGGGACCTGCAGCTCGTCCATCGCCGCTCCTTCACCCGACGGGACTGCGACGAAGCAGTCGAGCAACTGCGTTGAGCCCGAAGCCGCGTCGAAGTAGATCCCATGGCCGCCGCCGAGCAGCCCGGTCATCACCGTCTCGGCGACGCACGAGGCGAGGCACGCCGCGACCACGGCGTCGGCAGCCGAGCCGCCGTCGGCGAGGATCTCGGCACCGGCCTCGGCGGTCGCCGGATGACCGGCTGCGACGGCGGCGATCACGCGACGCGCGCGGCGAGCCGACTACCGAGCCGAACGAACCCGTCGCGCGGGAAGTCGATGCGTTCGCGAACGTGCGGGCCGTCGGGGACCCTGAACCGGCCGTCACCGAGTGGGCGCACGAACAGCTCCTCGCCGGCGACCGCCAGCACGAGCCCGTTGTTCTCGGCCCGGATGTCCGCCGTCGCGTCGCTGTTCTCGTACCGGCCGGCGTAGGCGGCGAGTTGCTCGTCGGCGAGCTCGACGAACGGCGGCAGGACGCGCCGTGCGCCGAGCACCTCGTCGAAGAAGGCGTTCTCGACGTCGTACAGCGCCTTGCCTCCGAGCTCGGCGTTCGTCAGGCCGACGAAGACCGCGTTCGCGTCCGGCACGAGCAGCAGCTGGCTCTGGAATCCGCCGTACGAGCCCGGATGACCCCAGGCGTCGGCGCCGCCGACGCGTTCGCCGAAGAGACCGAGGCCGTACACGCCGCCGATCGGCTTGCCGCGCGGCCGGCACATCTCAGCGAAGAACGGCTCGGCGAGGAGCCGTTGCCCGAAGCGCACGAGATCCGCGGCCGTCGAGACGAGGCCGCCGGAGGGGCGGCGCGCGCGCGGGTACGCGCCGGCGACGACGAACGCCCCGGTGCCGTCGAGGTCGGGCTCGCCGAACGACGTCGCCACGAGGCCGAACGGCTCGAGCACGCGCTCCGCCAGGGCGCCCTCGTAGCTCGTCCCGCCGCGAACCGCGGCCAGGTGCCCCGCGAGCCAGTACCCGGTGTTCGCGTACGACCAGATCTCGTCGCTGCCGACGAATCGACGGACTCCCGGGAGCTCCTCGACCGCTGCGGCGAGCGCGCCGTCGGCGTCGCCGAGGCGCGAGAGATCGCTGTCCGGCAACTCGCAGTCGAACCCGCTCATGTGCGAGAGCAGGTGGCGCACTCGCACGTCGGACGGCCAGACGCCCGCGGTGTCGTCGAGGTCGAGCAACTGGCCTGCCAGGAATGCCGTGAACGGCTTCGTGATCGACGCGGCCCGGAACCGCGTGTCGGAATCGCAGCCGAGCGCGACCACGGAGAGGTCGCCTCCGACGGAGGTGCCGACGGCCATGGCCGGCACGGACCACGCGTCGGCCGCGGACTCGCAAACGGCGTGAAATGACGGATTCACGAGGAGTTCGCTACCCTACTGGCGACCCGGTCTCGGCCGAGCTCGCGTTCTTCCTTCGCGGCGGCTTGGACCTGGGTGACCCGATTCGAGAGGAGACGCATGACCCTCACCAAGGAAGAGAAGCTGGAGCACGTCGCGAAGTTCGGCAAGAGCGACAAGGACACTGGTTCGCCGGAGGTCCAGATCGCGATGCTGACCCACCGCATCAATCAACTGACCGAGCACCTGCGCACGCACAAGCACGACCACTACTCGCGTCGTGGCCTGCTCAAGCTGGTCGGCCGCCGCCGCAGGTTCCTGAACTACCTGCAGCGCAAGGATCTCGAGGGCTACCGCGCCCTCATCAAGGAGCTCGGCCTCCGCCGCTAGCTCCTTCAATCCAAGGAGGGTGGAGCTTGGGCGAGCTCTCGCAGCACGCGAGACCTGACCCAATCTCCACCCTTCACTCACAGCACAGTGGAGGAATAGGAGAGATATGAGCATCGTCGAAGCTGAGCGCCCCGCCGGGGTGCCGGTTTCCGTGTCCGTCGAGATCGGCGGGCGCGAGATCACCTTCGAGACCGGGAAGCTCGCGAAGCAGGCCGACGGCGCAGTCGTCGTGTCGAGCGGGCAGACGGTCGTCCTCGGCACGGCGCAAGGCCGGACGGAGGCGCGCGAAGGCGCGGACTTCTTCCCGCTGACCGTCGACGTCGAGGAACGGATGTACGCCGCCGGGAAGATCCCGGGCGGCTTCTTCAAGCGCGAGGGACGCCCCACCGAGCGGGCGATCCTGACCGCGCGCATGATCGACCGCCCGGTTCGGCCGCTCTGGCCGAAGGGCTACCGCAACGAGACGCAGTGCGTCGGCACCGTCTTCTCCGCCGACCTCGTCGTCCCGCACGACATCCTCGCGATCAACGCCGTCTCGGCGGCCCTGACCGTCTCGCCGTTGCCCTTCCTCGGGCCGATCGGCGCGGTGCGCATGGGCCTGATCGACGGCAACCTCCTCGTCAACCCGACGCTCGAGGAGACCGAGCACAACTCCGATCTCGACCTGATCGTCGTCGGCACGAAGGACGGCCTGACCATGGTCGAGGCGGGCGCGAACCGCGTCCCCGAGAACGTCATCCTCGAGGCGCTGGAGATCGCGCATCGCGAGATCGTGAAGCTCTGCGACGCGCAGCTCGAGCTCCGCTCGAAGGCCGGCAAGACGAAGTGGCTCGACCCGGCCGTCACCGAACGCCTCGAGGGCCAGTACGGCCATGAGATCTGGGGGCGCATCCAGGAGCAGGGCATCCGCGAGGCTGCTTCGATCGTCGAGGAGATCGTCGCCAAGGAGAGCGGCGAGATCACGATGAACTCCGACCAGGCGCAGGTGTTCGGCGAGCTTCAGGTTCGCTCGTCGCTTGCACAACTGCTCGAGAAGCAGCGCTCGGCCGCGGCCGAGACCGCTGTGCGCGAGCAGTTCGAAGGCGACCTGCGCGGCCTCACCGACGCGGAGCAGGACTCGAAGGAGCTCAAGTCCGCGAAGCGCCATCTGCTCTACGACCACATCGTCGAGACCGTCGAGCTGCCCTTCCCGGGCGGTGGCGAGGACGGCGAGAAGGACTCGCTGACGAAGGGTTACGTCAAGAAGGCGTGCGATGCGATCTACAAGAGCCTCGTCCGGCAGAAGATCGCCGTCGACAAGCGCCGGCCGGACGGCCGCTCCGAGACGGAGATCCGTCCGATCGAGGTCGAGGTGTCGGTCATGCCGCGCACCCACGGCTCGGGTCTCTTCACCCGCGGACAGACGCAGATCATGACGCTGCTGACGCTCGGCACGGCGAAGGAAGGCCAGCGGATCGACGACCTCTCGCTCGAGTCGGATCGCCGCTACATGCACCACTACAACTTCCCGCCGTACTCGGTGGGTGAGACGGGACGCATGGGCTCGCCGAAGCGCCGGGACATCGGCCACGGCGCGCTCGCCCAGCGGGCGCTCACGCCGGTCATCCCGCCGGCGGACGAGTTCCCGTACACGATCCGCCTCGTGTCCGAGACGCTCGAGTCGAACGGCTCGTCGTCGATGGGCTCGGTGTGCGGCTCGACCCTCGCCCTCATGGATGCCGGCGTGCCGATCAAGGAGCCGGTCTCCGGCATCGCGATGGGCCTCGTCAAGGAGGGCGACGACTACGTCATCCTCACGGACATCCAGGGTGCGGAGGACCACCTCGGCGACATGGACTTCAAGGTCGCCGGCACGCCCGACGGGATCACCGCGCTCCAGATGGACATCAAGATCACCGGCGTCAGCCGCGAGATCATGGAGCGGGCGCTCGCACAGGCGAAGGAGGCTCGCGTCGCGATCCTCGGCCGCATGCTCGAAGCGATCGCGCAGCCGCGCGAGATGGTCGCCGAGCACGCACCGCGGATCTCGACGATCCAGATCAACCCCGAGTACATCGGCATGGTGATCGGCAAGGGCGGCGAGACGATCCGCTCACTGGAGTCCGACCACGACGTGCAGATCGACATCGAGGAGGACGGGACGATCCTGGTGTACGCCACCGAGGGCACCAAGGGCGACGCCGCGATCGCTGCGATCCGGGCGCTCACCAAGGAGCCCGAGGTCGGCGACGAGTACACCGGCCGCGTCGTCAAGACGACCGACTTCGGTGCGTTCGTCGAGCTGAAGAAGGGCACCGACGGGCTGTTGCACGTCTCGAACGTCGGTCCCGGCCGCGTCAACCACATCGAGGATGTGATCCAGCGCGGTGACATCCTCGACGTGCTCGTGCAGGAAGTGGACAAGGCTCGCGGCCGCATCGGCCTCAAGCTCGTCCAGAAGCACGAGAACGGCGCGTTCGTCTCGCCGGAGGAGCTCGTCGAGCGGGCGAAGGACGCCCCGCCGCGGGAGCCCCGCGAGGACCGGCCGCGTCGCGACGGCAACCGTGGGGGCCGCGGCGGCCCGCGTCGCGAGCGGTCCGAGGCGCGCTCCGAGTAGTACGGTCGGCGGCGTGAAGCCGCCCGCCACGCTGACCGACGGCGTGGTCGTCCTCCGCGAGTTGCGAGAGGACGACCGCGCCGTCGTCCTTTCCACGATGCGCGATCCGCTCGTCGGGCAGTGGCTCAACATGCCGCGCGCGCCGACCGACAGTGACTTCGATTCGCTCGTCCGGCTCGCGCACAACGGACGCTTAACGGGCGACCGCTTCGACTTCACCGTCACCGAGGCCGGCGCCGACGTCTCACTCGGTGCAGTGATCGCTTCCAGACGGCATCGCGAGAACTACGAGGTCGCATACCTCGCGGGCGCCGACGGTCGCGGCCGCGGGCTGATGACGCGTGCGGTGCGGCTCGTCTGCGACTGGCTCTTCACCGCCGGCGTCGGGCGCGTCGAGGTGCGCACGCACCCGGACAATGTCCCGTCGCAGCGACTCGCAGAACGATGCGGCTTCCAGCGCGAAGGGCTCGAGCGGAAGTCGATCTGGCTGCACGGCCGGCGTGTCGACGCGATCGTCTGGTCGCTCCTGCCGGGCGACCCTCGATGACGCTGCACTCGCTCCGCGACCGGGCGCTCTACGTGACGCCGATCCGCGTCGTGCTCGGTGGCGTGTGGCTTGCGGCCGCGCGGCTCGCGGGCTCGCCCGCCACCGGAGGGCTCCTGGCCTTCGCCGGCGGTGCGTTCGTGATCGTGTTCACGCTGTTCAACGACCCACGGTCGCGGTTCCTCCGCCGCGGCGAGGCGAAGGAGGCGCCCGAAGACGTCCTCGTCGCGAGCCGCGTCCGCCAGGCGCTGCACGCAACGCTCCCGAGCACGGCCGGCGTGTCTGCACTCGCCGCGGTCTCGCTCGTGTTCCAGCCGACCATGTCCGCGTTCCTGGGTGGTATCTCGGCCGGGCTCGGGATCGCCGGTGCGCTCTACGCGCTCCGTGCCGATCCGGCGCTCTACGTCGAGCCGAAGTCCGGCGTCGTGTATCGACGCTGAGCGGTCTACGCTACGCGCGTGCAGAACTGGCAACTGACCGAGCTCGACTCGGGCGAGCGGATCGTCTCCGAGCGGCTCGATCACGTTCGGTCTGCGGCGGTGGGGTACTGGATCGGCGCCGGCTCGCGCGACGAGGAGGCAGGGGAGGCCGGCGTAACGCACTTCATCGAGCACCTGCTCTTCAAGGGGACGGGCACCTACTCGGCGGTCGAGATCGCGGAGATCTTCGACGGCCTCGGCGGCGAACTGAACGCGGCGACGTCGCGCGAGCACACGCTTGTCTACGCGCGTGTCCCCGATCACCACCTGGAGACGGCGATGGACGTGATGGGCGACATGGTGTTCGCGCCGACGTTCTCGGATCTCGATTCCGAGCGCGAGGTGGTGCTCGAGGAGATCGCGATGTACGAGGACGCGCCGCAGGACCTCGTGCACGACCTGATTGCAGAAGCGGTGTTCGGCGACCATCCGCTCGGCCGGCCGGTGATCGGGACGGCGGAGGTGATCTCGTCGATCCCGCGCGACGCGATCGCGGGCTACCACGACTCGATGTACGTGCCGGCGAACATCGTCGTCGCCGCTGCAGGGAACATCGAGCACGACCGCGTCGTCGAGCTCGTCGAGCGCGCGCTCGAGCAGCGGAACGAGAACGTCGCATCGCGGCTGAACGCGCGCCCCCTGCTCCTGCACGAGCCGCCGCCGCGCCTGCGCTTCCAGCAGAAGGACACCGAGCAGTACCACGTGTGCCTCGGCGCACCCGGGATCTCGCGGTCCGACCGTCGCCGATTTGCCGCGTCGCTGCTCGACGCGATCCTCGGCGGGTCGGCGTCGTCGCGGCTCTTCCAGGAGATCCGCGAGAAGCGGGGGATGGCGTACTCCGTCTACTCGTTCGTCTCGCAGTACACCGACACCGGCCAGATCGGCGTGTACCTCGGAACGCGCGAGGACAACCTCGCCGACGCGCTGGCGATCACGGCGGAGCAGATCGCAGACATCGCCGGCGGAAACCTGGCCGAGCGCGAGCTCGAGCGGGCGAAGGAGAACCTGAAGGGCCGCATCCTGCTCTCGATGGAGTCGACGTCGACGCGCATGAACCGGCTCGGCAAGGCGCTGATCACCGACTCGGAGCTGCTGTCGCTCGACCGGATCGTCGCCGAGGTCGACGCGGTCGACGCGGCGTCGGTCTCTGCGCTCGCGGGTGCGCTGCTCGCCTCCGAGCGGCTGTCGGCCGCGTGCATCGGCCCGAACGAGGAGCGCTTCCTCGAAGCGCTCGAGCGCATCACGCCCGATCTCGCGCGCGCGGCGTGAAGGTGCTCCTCAACGGTCGGCGCGGCCGGGTCGGCTCCGCGCTCGGGCCGGGGCTCGAGGGCGCGGGGCACACGCTCGTCGACGCGCTCGACGGGGCCGACGCGATGGTCGACTTCACGCGTCCGGACGCAGTCGTCGCCAACGTGCGCGCGGCGGTGGACGCGGGCGTGCCGTGCGTCGTCGGCACGACGGGCTGGGACGCCGAGGGGTTTCGCGACGCGCCGGTGGCTGTCGTCTACGCGCCGAACTTCGCAATCGGTGCTGTGCTGATGATGCGCTTTGCCGTCGAAGCATCCAGGTACCTCGACGGCGCGGAGATCGTCGAGCTGCACCATGCCACCAAGGTCGACAAGCCGTCCGGCACCGCGAAGCTCACAGCGGAGCGCATGGAGGGGGACGTGCCGATCCACTCCGTGCGGCTGCCGGGACTGAACGCGCACCAGGAAGTGATCCTCGGCGGTGCCGGGCAGACGCTCTCGATCCGTCACGACGCCACCTCGCGCGAGGCGTACACGCCGGGCGTGCTGCTCGCGCTCGAGAAGCTGTCGTCGCTCCCGCCCGGGCTACTGGTCGGTTTAGACAGCCTCCTTTAGGGTGAGCTCATGGCTCAATGCCCGAGCTGCGGCGGTGAGAACCCGGACGGCCACAGGTTTTGCGGCCACTGCGGCGGCGTGCTGTCGCTCGCCTGCGCGGCCTGCGGCGCGGTCAGCCGTCCCGGTGAGCGGTTCTGCGGCTCCTGCGGGGCGGCACTCACCGGGGTAGCAAAGCCGGCCGAGGCGCCGGTGGCCGAGCGTCGGCTCGTCTCCGTGCTGTTCGCCGACCTCGTCGGCTTCACACCGCTGTCGGAGGCGCGCGACCCCGAAGAGGTTCGTGACATCCTCTCGCGCTACTTCGACACCTGTCGCCGGCTCGTCGAGCTGTACGGCGGCGTGGTCGAGAAGTTCATCGGCGACGCGGTCATGGCCGTGTGGGGCACGCCGACCGCGATGGAGGATGACGCGGAGCGCGCGGTTCGCACCGCACTCGACCTGGTGGCAGCCGTGTCCGCGCTCGGCGACGAGATCGGCGCGCCGGAGCTCCGCGCGCGCGCCGGCGTGCTCACCGGCGAGGCGGCGGTGAATCTTGCGGCGGTCGGGGAAGGCATGGTCGCCGGCGACCTCGTCAATACGGCGGCGCGCATCCAGGCGGCCGCCGCTCCCGCCACCGTGCTCGTCGGCGAGGCGACCCGGCGTGCCAGCGAGCAGGCGATCGCCTACGAGGACGCCGGGGAGCACGAGCTGAAAGGAAAGGCCGCGCCGATACAGCTCTATCGCGCGGTGCGCGTGACCGCGGCCCGCGGTGGCGCGCTTCGCTCCGAAGGCCTCGAGGCACCGTACGTCGGGCGCGAACGCGAGCTCCGGCTCGTGAAGGAGCTCTACCACGCATCTGCGGACCAGTCACGCGCGCAGTACGTGCAGATCACCGGGATCGCCGGCATCGGCAAGTCGCGGCTCGCCTGGGAGTTCTTCAAGTACAGCGACGGTCTCGTCGACCCAATCTGGTGGCACCGCGGCCGGTGTCTCGCATACGGCGAAGGCGTCGCCTACTGGGCACTCGCAGAGATGGTTCGGACGCGGGCGCAGATCCTCGAGGGCGAGGACCAGCATGCCGCCCGCGCCAAGCTCGACGCGTGCGTGCGCGAGCATGTCCCCGACGCGGAGGAGCGGGCCTGGGTCACGCCGCGGCTTGCCAATCTGCTGGGACTCGACGACCGGGCCGACACCGACCGTCAGGATCTGTTTGCCGCGTGGCGTCTCTTCTTCGAGCGGCTCGCCGATCAGGGGCCGCTCGTGATGGTCTTCGAGGACCTCCAGTGGGCGGACGAAGCTCTCCTCGCGTTCATCGAGTACCTCCTCGAGTGGTCGTCGACGCAGAAGCTCTACGTCGTCGCGCTCGCGCGCCCCGAACTGGCCGAGCAGCACCCTGATTTCGCGCGCAACGTCCGCAATGCGACCAGCCTTGCGCTCGAGCCGCTCGCAGACGACCAAATGCGGCGACTCCTCGACGGGTACGTGCCGGGGCTGCCCGACGACCTCGCGGCGCAGGTCCTCGCCCGCGCGCAGGGTGTCCCGCTGTACGCGGTCGAGACGGTGCGGATGCTGCTCGACCGCGGCCTGCTCGTGCAGGACGGCCCGGTGTACCGGCCGACCACGTCGATCGAGAGCCTCGAGGTGCCGGAGACGCTCCATGCGTTGGCCGCCGCCCGCCTCGACGGGCTGCCCGTCGATGAGCGGCAGCTCGTTCAGCAGGCATGCGTGCTCGGAAAGTCGTTCACGAAGCGCGCGTTGGCGGCGCTCACCGGCCACCCGGAAGACGCGATCCATCCGCTGCTGACGAGCCTCGTGCGCAAAGAGGTTCTCTCGCTGCAGGCCGATCTGCGCTCACCCGAGCGCGGCCAATACGGGTTTCTCCAGGAGCTGCTCCGCCAGGTCGCCTACGACACGCTGTCGCGGCGCGATCGCAAGGCGCGACACCTCGCGGCCGTTGCAGCCCTCGAGCAGACCTTCGACGGGGCCGACCAGGAGGTCCCGGAGGTGATCGCGTCGCACCTCCTCTCCGCCGCCGAGGCAGCACCCGACGATCCGGACACGCGCGAGATCCGCATGCGCGCGCGCATCGCTCTCGTCCACGCGGGGGAGAGAGCAGCGGCGCTCGCGGCGCCGGACGAGGCGCAGCGCTACCTCGACCAGGCCGCCTCCCTCGCAGAGGACGAGCCCGACGTTCGTGCGAACCTGCTCGAGCGTGCGGCCATCGTGGCCGCGCAAAGCGGCCGGAGCGCCGACGCTCGCGTGCGCTACGAGGCGGCGATCGACTTGCTCCGCGCCGGGGGCGACGAACGGGCGGCGGCACTCGTCGGGGCTCGGCTCGGAGAGGTCGACGTGACGGAGTCGAAACTCGACGAGGCGATCGCACGCTTCGAGACCGTGATGCCCACGCTCGAGGCCGACGGCGCGAGCGCAGAGCTGGCGGCGACGGTCGGCGCACTCGGTCGTGTGCTCGCTCTTCGCGGCGAACCACACGCCGCGCTCCCGCACATCGAGCGGGCGCTTCTCCTCGCCGAGCATCTCCAGCTCGAGGAGGTCCTCGTGCACGCGCTGATCAGCAAGGCCGTGGTGCTCATGCACGAGGACCGCTTCGTCGAATCGAGGCTGCTCTGCGAAGGCGCCGCGAAGCGTGCCGAGGCAGCGGGCCTGCACGCAGCCTGGTCGCGGGCGACGAACAACATCGCGGTCGGACTCGAGCGCGACGACCGGATCGACGAGCTGCTCGCGCTTGCCGAGCGGTCGGAAGACGACGCCCGCCGGCGCGGTGACCGGGAGCGCCTTGCGAACGCAAGGATCGGTGTCGTCGCCGCGCTGGCCGAGGCGGGCCGGTGGTCCGAAGTCGCTGAACGCGCGGCCGAGGCGGACGGCATGCAGGCGAGCCCCTGGGCGCTCGCGGGCGCACTCGAAGCGGTTCCCGTGTTCTGCGAGCGTGGGGACATCGAGGCCGCTGCGCGGTTGCTCGCCACCTACGAGTGGCAGCGCGACGCGGAGCAAGCCGAGATGAACGTCTGCTACGCCTATTGCGAGGCTGCGCTGCTTCGGGCGCAGGGGCAACTTCGTGATGCGCTCGCCGTCGCGGAACGCGCGCTCGAGTACCGCAGCGAGCTCGCATTCGGCTACTCGGCGATCAAGCGTGCGTTCGGCCAGGCGCTCGCGGCTGCGTTCGAGCTCGACGACGCCCAGAAGGTCGAGGAGCTGCTCGGGCTGACCACGCCGCTCCAGGCAGGCGAGCTCACCCCTCAGCTGGAGGGACAGAGAGACCGTTTCACGGCGTTGCTCGCCGCGAGGCGCGGCGACCCGAATGCCGGTGACACGTTCGGGCGCGCCGCCGCGACGTTCGCGGCGAGCGGCTTCGGATTCCTCGAGGCGGTAACGCTCGTGGAGCACGGGGAGTGGCTGGCGGGGAGCGGGCGACACGACGAGGCCGAGCCGTTGCTCAGCCGCGCGCGGCAGACGTTCGAGCGCCTCGAGGCACCGCCGTGGCTCGAGCGCATCGCTGCGGCCGGCGCTGTGCCCGCGTCGGCGTAGCCGGCCCGGTGGAGGTTCGCACGGAGTGCCTGCAGGTTGCAGGCGTCCCTCTAACACTGGTGCGACCGGTCGCGCCGGAGTCGCTGATCGACGAGGAGTTGTTCGCCGACGACGAGTTTCTGCCCTACTGGGCCGAGCTGTGGCCGGCCGCGGTGGCGCTCGCAGAGGCGCTGCCCGACGTGACGGGCTTGCGGCTCGTCGAGCTCGGCTGCGGGCTCGGGCTGCCTTCGCTCGTCGCCGCCGCGAAGGGAGCCCGCGTGACCGCGACCGACTGGTCGCCCGACGCGATCGATCTGCTGCGCGAGAACGCGCCGCGCAACGGGCTCGAGCTCGTCGCCGAAGTGCGCGACTGGCGCGAGCCGTGGGACGATCGATTCGACCTCGCGCTCGCGGCCGACGTGCTCTACGAGCGCCGGAACGTCGAGCCTGTGCTCGAGCGGCTGCGCGAGCTCGCGCCGGAGGGGCTCGTCGCGCTCGCGGGCCGGCCGTACGAGGATGCGTTCCTCCAACGCGCCGGCGTTGTCGACGACGTTGCGCCGCGCGTCGTGCGGCTACGGCACGCATCGCTCTGAGGCAGCATCGCGCGAAGTCGTGCTGGGTGAGCCCCGGCTGGTCGCAGGGAAGGTCGACGCCCGCGGCCGCGTGGCCTCGCATTTCCATCACGCGTACACTTCCAGCGTGCTCGGCCAGGTCCTGACGGCGATGGTCACGCCGTTCCAAGGGGACGGCAGCGTCGATTACGACGCGTTCCAGGCCCTCGCGCGCTACCTCGTCGAGAACGGCTCGGACGGCGTCGTGGTCGCCGGAACGACGGGTGAGAGCCCCACGCTGACCGATAGCGAACGGCTCGATCTGATTCGTGCCGCGCTCGAAGCGGTCGGCGACCAGGCCGCTGTGGTCGCGGGCACCGGAACGTATTCGACGTCGCACTCGATCCATCTCACCGAGGCTGCGCACGAGCTCGGCGCATCGGCGTTCCTCGTCGTGACGCCGTACTACAACAGGCCGCCGCAGCGCGCGATCTTCGCGCACTTCGAGGCGATCGCGCAGGCGAGCGACCGGCCGATTGTCGTCTACAATATCCCCTCGCGTGTCGTCGAGAACATCGAGCCGGAGACGATCTCCCGGCTCGCCGAGATCGAGACGGTGAAGGCGGTCAAGCAGGCGAACGCCGACCTCGAACAGGCGCGTCACATCGTCGAGACCGGTCTCGACCTCTACGCGGGAGACGACAACCTTCTGCAGCCGTTCCTGGAGCTCGGCGGCGTGGGCGGCGTCTGCGTCCATACGCATGTCGTCGGGCCTCAGGTCGCGGAGCAGGTGCGAGCGATGCAGGAGGGCGACTCCGCCCGCGCCCGCGAGATCGACGAGTCGCTCGCACCGGTGTACGAGCTGCTCCGCGTGGTCACGAATCCGATCGCGATCAAGGCCGCGCTGCGGCTGCTCGGCCACCCCGTCGGCGGGCATCGCCTGCCGATGGTGGACGCAACCGAGGATGAGGTCGCCCGCGTCCGCGGGTGCTTGGAACGTCTCGGGCTGCTTGTCGCTGTCTGACACACTGCCGAGCCAGATGGCAGATGTGCTCCGCGTGATCCCGCTTGGCGGCCTCGGTGAGGTCGGCAAGAACATGACCGTGTACGAGGCCGCCGGCGAGCGGATCGTCGTCGACGCCGGCATGTCGTTCCCGCGCGACGAGCATCTCGGCGTGGATGTGATCCTCCCGGACTTCGGGTACCTCCGCGACGACCCGGTCCGCGCGGTCGTGCTGACGCACGCGCACGAGGACCACGTCGGCGCGCTGCCGTTCCTGATGCGCGAGGTCAGGGTCGAGGAGATCTGGGCCACGCGGCTGACGCTCGGGCTCGTCAAGTCGAAGCTCGACGAGCACGGGCTGCTGCGCGCAGCCGAGCTCTGCGAGATCGATCCCGAAGCCGAGCCGGTGCAGCTCGGGCCTTTCCGGCTCGAGTTCGTGCGCATGGCGCACTCGATCCCGGATGCGGTCGGCATCGCGATCGAGACGTCCGCGGGCCGCGTGTTCCACACCGGCGACTGGAAGCTGGATCACACGCCGGTCGACGGGCTGCGGACCGACGTCGGCCGGCTCGCCGATCTGGGCAACCGCGGCGTCGACCTGCTGCTCGGCGACTCGACGAACGCCGAGCGCCCCGGCTTCACGCGCTCCGAGCGGGTCGTCGGCGAGGCGTTCCGTCAGATCATCCCGACGCGCCGCGGCCGCGTCCTGATCTCGAGCTTCGCGTCGAACATCCACCGCATGCAGCAGGCGATCGATGTCGGTGCCGACTGCGGACGCAAGGTCGTGATCGTCGGCCGCTCGATGCGCCGTAACCTCAACGTCGCGCGCAACCTCGGGTACGTCGAGGTACCGGAGGACATGCTCGTCAAGCCCGCCGACGTCGACGACGTCCCGGCGTCCGAGCAGCTGGTGCTCTGCACGGGCTCGCAGGGTGAGCCGCTCTCTGCGCTGACGCGCATCGCGTACGACGACCATCCTGCGATCAAGGTCGAGCGCGGCGACACGGTGATCCTGTCGGCGCGGCCGGTGCCGGGGAACGAGCTGCGCGTGCACGACACGATCAACCAGCTGACGCGGCGCGGGGCCGAGGTGCTGCACGAGGAG
>DATINO010000071.1:0-4288 GCA_035474195.1 Gaiellaceae bacterium | reverse complement strand
GCCATGAAGACCGGCACGACGATCGAGTCGAACGAGCCGCCGCGACGCCACGCGGCAACCATGCCGATGGCGATCCCGAGGACGAACGAGAGGATGAACGCGACGCCGACGAGGAAGATCGAGTACGGCAGCACGCGGCCGATCACCTCGGACACCGGCGCGGGATAGTTGGACGTCGACACGCCGAAGTCGAGGTGCACGACCCGGTGCAGATAGATCCAGTAGTCGTGCCAGATCGACCCTTTCCCGCCGCCCAGAAGCGCCTCGTACGTCTGGATGATCCCCGGGTTCGAGGCGATCTGCGCAGGCGAGAGATGCTGGAGCACGCCGCCGATGGGGCTGCCGGGCATGAGGCGCGGCAGCAGGAAGTTGAGTGTCAGCGCGACCCACACGGCGAAGACGTAGAACGCGAGTCGGCGGAGGAAGAAGCGCATGGCTCGTTAGTTATGCACGTTCGTAAATGCGGCGGCGGACGACCCCCAGTGGCCGTCCGCCGCCCGCATGGAGGGGCCTTCTGGTTGGTGCTACTGCCCGGCTTTCCCGCCCGGACAGATCTGTGTGAAGGAGAGGAGGTTGTCGGGGAACGTCGTGAAGATCGGGTCCCCGAAGTGGTTGTTCGGCGAGTCGAAGCAGTGGAAGTACCGCGTGCTGTACGTCGACCACCTCGGACCGACGAACAGCGGCACGATCGGAAGCTGCTGGAGCCACAGCTTCTCGAGGCCCGTCGCGGCCGCCTGCTGTTTCTTCGGATCGAGCGTCTGCTTCCACTGATTGAGCAGAGCCGTGCCCTGGTCGCTCTTGAAGTGCTCCCAGTTGCCGGTGTTCGTGGCGTCGAGACCCGAAGCGATGTACGAGTTATTGTGGAAGTTCGCGTTGAAGAACCCGAACGGCGAGCCCTGGCCGCCGACCTGCCAGAGCAGCGTCGGGTTCTTCGTGCTCGATGCGTTCGGGTACCACGAGTTCCAGTCCGGCTCGAGCACTTCCTTCGAGTCGATGCCGATCGCCTGCAGGTTCTTGGCGATGATCTGGTCGGAGGCAACCCAGTCCGACCAACCGGAGATGACGTGGATGTCGAGCTTCACCGGGTTGCCCTTCGGATCGAGCAGCTGGCTGCCCTTGTAGGTGAAGCCGGCGTCGGTCAGCGTCTTCTTCGCCGTCGTCGGGTTGTACGTCGCGAGTGCCTTCGCCTGTGCCTTCACGCTCGCGTCGGTCACCCACTGCGGGAAGAGGAATTCGATCCCGAGCGCGGAGGTCGCCGGCGCGTAGCCGTACTCACCGAGCTTCGAGATGCTCTGACGGTCGATCGCCTGCGAGAGCGCCTTGCGGAACGGCACCAGGTTGTACGGGTACTGCGTGGTGTCGAACACGAGCGACTGCGGGTAGGCGGTCGTCGCGTAGAACGAATGGAAGTGCGCGGGATCCTTCGACGTGTACGCCTTCGCGACGTTCGCGACGAAGTTGTGCGTCCAGTCGACCTGACCACTTTGGATCAGCGCCAGTGCACTGTCGTTCGACGTGGCCTGGACGTACTCGAGACAGCCGATCTTCGGCTTGCCCGCCTGCCAGTAGTGCGCGTTCTTCGAGAACACGTAGTCCTGCGTCGTGAACCGGGCGATCGTGGTGAACGGGCCCGACGCGACCGGGTGCGGGTTCGTGAACGTCGCCGGGTTCGCGACCTTCACCCAGACATGCTGCGGCACGACGATCGCGCCGTTCAGCGTGGTCGAGACGAACTGCGAGTCGACCGTCTTCAGCTTGATCACGACCGAGTACTTTCCGTTCGCCGTGATCGACGAGATGTTGGTGTCCGGCCGCGTATAGCCGATGATGTCCATCACCTTCGACTGCGCGCCGGTGCCGCCCTTGAGCGAATAGACGACGTCAGCAGACGTGAGCGCCGTACCGTCCGACCACTTGACGTTCTTCGCGAGGTTCAGTGTCAGGGTCTTGTTGCCGTTCGTCCACTTCCACGTGCGGGCGAGCCACGGGACGGGCTTGAGGCCGCCGGCCGGGACTACGATCAGGCCTTCGTACATGGCGCCCTTGATGAACTGACCGCTCGGCAGGCCGGTGGCGGTGTAGGGGTTGAAGTTCCTGACGAACGCCGGATCGCCCGACCCGGTCATGACGAGACACTTGTGCGCCGCCGTCTTCGAGATCGCTGCCGGGGCCGTTGAACGCGCCGCGGACGAAACCGTGGCGACGACGAGCACCGAAAGCACCGCAAGCGCACCGACGGCCGTGACGGCGAGCCACGGGCGCCTCGGTGACCCTGCAGAACGTGACATGGGGATGTGACCTCCTCGGTCGGACTGCCGGTATCGGCGTGTTCCGGAAATGTCCCGGGAACCGTAAACCCCCTACCAGCCAGATGTCAAGCTAGTATTGCTTGCTCTCGAAGCAGCCTTCTGCGAGGCTGTTCCGGAAACGTTTCCGAAACCTATGGCACAGGCGGACATCCAACGAGACGGGCCCCGGTTCCGGGGCCGGACGACGATCAGAGACATCGCCGACCTGGCGGGCGTCTCGATCGCGACCGTCTCGCGGGTCCTCAACGACCGGCCCGACGTCGCCCCGGACACGCGCGAGACGGTGCTCCAGGTGGTGCGCGAGCAGGGCTTCAACCGGAACCGCGGCGCGCGCTCCCTGGGCCGGGGCAGAACCGGGTTCATCGGGCTGACGCTGCCGCTGATCGCGGACGCCTATTTCGGCCCGATCCTGAGCGGCGCCTCCGAGGCGCTCTACGAGGAAGACATGCGAATCATCCTCGGTCCCACGCTCCACGAGCACGACCGGGAGGTGTCGATGCTCGAGCACCTGGTGCGGGAGTCGACCGACGGCGCGATCCTGATGCTCCCGTCCGAGTCCGCGACGGAGCTCCGCGAGCTGCAGGCGCGCAACTACCCGTTCGTCGTCGTCGATCCGATGGAACCGCCGCCCGACGGGATCCCGTGCGTGTCGGCGATGCATGCCTCGGGCGCGAAGCAGGCGACGGAGCATCTGCTCGAGCTCGGCCACCGTCGCATCGCCGCGCTCGCGGGCGCTGAGGGGTGGTACGCGACGGAGGAGCGGCTGATCGGGTTCCGCGCGGCGATGGCGCGCGCGGGCATCCTCCCCGACCCGGAGCTGATCAGGTACTCCGACTGGCAGATCCGCGGCGGCGAGTCCGCAGCCGACGAGCTGTTGTCGCAGCCCGATCCGCCGACCGCGATCTTCGGCTTCAACGACAACGTCGCGATCGGCGCGCTGAACGCGGCGCGTCGACGTGGACTGCGCGTGCCCGACGACCTGTCGATCGTGGGCTTCGACGACACGTTCCAGTCACGGATCGTGTGGCCTCAGCTCACGACCGTTCGCCAGCCGCTGCAGGAGCTCGGCCGTACCGGCGTCAGCCTGTTGATGCGGCTACTCGAGGGCCAGCGCGTCGAGGCGTTGCGGATGGAGCTGTCGACGACGCTCGTCGTGCGCGGGTCGACCGCGCCGCCGCGCGATGCGGCTTCGTAGCGTCGCACTCATTGCATTCGTCCTTGCGTGCGCGGGCGCGCTCGTCGTCGCAGCGCGTTCGACCCCTCGCGACGACGCATTCGCCGTTCGCAAGCTCGTCGCCGACGTCCCGGGCCGCGCGGCGCACGTCGATCCGCAGCTCGTGAACCCGTGGGGGCTCGCGGCAACGGCGACGGGCGAGTGGTGGACGGGCAACGAGGCGCGCGGGTCGAGCACGCTGTACTCGGGAACCGGCCGCAAGACGGTCCTGGACGTGACCGTCGACGGCGGACCGACTGCAGTCGTGTTCAACAGCGGCCGCGGCTTCCGCGAGCGCAGCGGCGGGCGAAGCGATCCAGCGCGGTTCATCTATGCGTGCGAAGACGGCACGTTGCGCGCGTGGACGCCGACTGTTCCGACCGGCTGGTCGACGCGCGCCGTGCCGGTGTTCAGCGGCGCGCCGGCGGCGATCTTCCGCGGTCTCGCGCTACTCGGGTCGCGGCTCTACGCCACGGACTTCCACAACGGCACGGTGGTCGTCGTCGACTCACGGTGGCGGCAGGTGCAGCTCGGTCGAGGCGCATTCAGCGATCCGGCGATCCCCGAGTGGTACGCGCCGTTCGGAATCGAGGCGATCGGCGGGCATCTCTTCGTGACCTACGCATGGAAGGCGCCCGTGAACGGCAACGATGCGCCGACCGGCGGGTACGTCGACGAGTTCACGGCGTCGGGCCGCCTGGTCGCGCGCCTGCCGCGCGCGCGGGTGAACGAGCCGTGGGGCCTCGTCCGCGCGCCGAAGAGCTTC
>DATINO010000070.1:0-20375 GCA_035474195.1 Gaiellaceae bacterium | reverse complement strand
GTGAACTTCAACCGGTCGATCCCCTCGGGGAATACCCGGCGGCCGCGGCCGAGGATCGTCGGGAACACCATCAGCCTGAGCTCGTCGACGAGGCCCGCGCCGAGCAGCGTCTCCACGAGCGTGCCGCTGCCCGCGACGAGGATCGCGCCGTCCGTCTCGTCCTTCAACTTCCGCAGCCGCTCGACGACGTCGGTCGAGATGACCGTCGTGTTGTTCCACTGCGGCTCGGTCAGCGTGGTCGAGACGACCACCTTCGGGTCGTTGTTCAGCTTCTCGGCGAACGGGCCTTCGCGCGAGGGCCACGCCTCGGCGAACCCCTCGTACGTGATGCGGCCGAGCAGCTGCACCTTCGCGTCCATCAGTTCGTCGAGCTTGAACGCATTGCCCTCGTCACCGCGGTCGTACTCGAACGTCCAACCGCCGTACTCGAAGTTCTCCGACCCACCCGGATCCTCGAACACGCCGTCCAGCGAGACGAACTCGGTCACCACGATCTGTCCCATCACTTCACCTCCACCGTTGAGCAAGCCTGGCCATACGACTGTGCGGCGACTCGATACTCATCGCGAGCAGCAGCGCCGCGCCGAGGACGATCAGCCCCCATCCGACCGAGAGCGACGGCTGCAACAGATCCGGGAACTGCCAGTTCGTCCAGCCGCGCTTCCAGATCTGCTCGGTCCAGAAGTCGTTCGCCATGTTCCCGACGCCGTAGGCCGCCATCAGGGAGAGGTACCCAGCGAGCAGCAGGCACATGGGACGCGCGCGGATGCTCGGCACCGCGCGCGAGAGCAGGATCGCCGTGAGGAGGAGCAGCAGGCCGTCGAGCCCGTGATGGTGGCCGTGGTGGACCGCCCCCTCCGTCCCGCGCGTGCGGTACTCGCCGGTCTCGAACACCCGGTCGAGCAGAGGCACACGATCGAGGAAGAAGCCGAGCTCGGCAAAGAGCCACGGCAGCGAGACGAGGACGGCTGCCGTGCCGACGACCTTGCGAAACCCGTCACCGCGCGCGTTGGGCAACCACCCGTCGAAAGAGCAGAGGAGTGACAGGACGAGCGCCACGAGGACGCCGGCCCCTGCGATCGCGTTCACGAGGCGTGCGTCCAGGTTCGCTTCGTCGACGACGCCGGGCCAGAAAGAAGACCGGCGTGCACAGGACGACTCCCGCGACGGCGACGACCCGCAGCCGGCGCAGGCGGTCGATCAGGACGAGCAGGATCGCGATCGCGACGAGCGCGGTCGGGAAGTTCGAGTCGACGAGCACCCGGCTCAGTCCTCCCTCGAGCCCGAGCCGGAGACGTTGTAGAGCTCGTGCGCAGGCAGCCGCGAATAGGTGACGAGGATCGCCACCGCATCGAGCAGGAAGAGCGCCCAGACGAGCGCAACCTCGAGCGGCAGCGGTTCGACCTCGCCCTGCATCGGCCGGCCGACACTACACTCGTGCCCTGGACGAGCTCGACCTCCTGGACTGGAAGCGCCGCGTATTCGAGCTGTACGCCGAGGTGCGCCGGCTGCACGACCCGATGGCGGCGTGGCACACGTGGCGCGACGCACGCAACGAGCTGTTCGCCACGCATCCGCAGACACCGCTCCCGAAGAAGGCGCGGGCGAGCTTCAACGGCCTCTCCTACTTCGAATACGACGCGGAGCTGCGCGTGCTCGCCACGATCGAGCCGGCCGAGCGCGTGCGACGCGAGATCGCGACGTCAGGCGACCATCCGTATTCGTTCACGCGCTTCGCCCGCGCGGTCTTCGCCGTCCACGGCCAGGAACTGTCCCTGGACCTGTACTGGCTGGACGGGTACGGCGGCGGCGTCTACCTCTGCTTTGCCGACGCGACGAGCGGCGACGAGACCTACGGGGCCGGGCGATACCTGCTCGACACCGTCAAGGGCTCCGACCTCGGCAGCGAGCACGGGCGGCTCATCCTCGACTTCAACTTCGCCTACAACCCGTCCTGCAGCTACGACCCCAGCTGGGTCTGCCCCCTCGCCCCGCCCGGCAACCGGCTGCCGATCGCCATCCACGGCGGCGAGCGCCACCCTCTCTAAGCCTCGGCGCCGAGACGCCGCAGGTCGTGCGTCAGGAGCCCCGGGATGAACGGCGAGATGAACCCGGCACGCTCGTCGCCGTTCCGATCGATGACGTAGAACGCGTCGCTGTGCTCCACGTCGCCGCCCTTCGTCGGGCGAACGGCGATGCCGTATGCGCGCCAGACGGGTGCGAGCTCGGCGTGCGTCCCGAGCAGCCATTCGAACCCTGCCGGCAGATGCCACTTGCGCGCCGCGCGCGCGACGGAAGCCGGAGTGTCGGCGAGGTCCACGCTCACGACGACGAGCCGCGGCTTTGCGGACCCGGGAAGCGGACGGAGCGCGGCGGCGAACTGCGCTGCCTCGATCGGGCACTCCGACGTGCACAGCGAATCCATGAACGCGAGGACGACGGCTCGTCCGCGCAGCGCAGTGAGGTGCACGATCCGTCCGTTCTGGTCGCGGAGCTGGAACGTCGGTGCGGGAACCTCACCACTTCGCCACGTCGCCTGTCCGTACAGCGCGGGGAGCGCAGGACGAGCGAGCGCGCGCGACGACCCGAACTCGTTGTGCAGGAGCAGGCCGACGGCGACGCCGACAACGGCAGCAGCGAAGACAGCGACGACGAAGGCTTTGCGCACCCTCGTCAAACCTCGTTGCGACGGCGCCCGGCCAGGGCCCACCAGATCCCGACCACCACGAGCAACCCAACGGGCAGAAGCAGAGTCAGCAGGGACGCAGTGAGGAACGAAGCGAGCATCAGGTCTCCCTCGGTCGTAGGTCGGGCACGACTGCCTTCTTCGACGGCTCGAGCAGGTCGTAGGCGGCGACGAGCACCGCGATCGTGAACGGAATCGACGCAGGCACCCACATGACCCCCGCTGCGAGCTGCTGGTCGGCGAGCGCCGACA
The DNA here is from genome assembly GCA_035474195.1 of Gaiellaceae bacterium. Classification (GTDB taxonomy): domain Bacteria; phylum Actinomycetota; class Thermoleophilia; order Gaiellales; family Gaiellaceae; genus PALSA-600. Next base: position 17,437 of record DATINO010000070.1, on the reverse strand, counting down.
GGCCGCCCGGCCGGTGTGCGAGCGAGGCGTAGTGCCCGTACAGCGGACGTGACGCAAAGCCGAGCACGACCGCAAGCACCCAACTCACGAGGATCGCACCGACGCCGTACGCGACGCGCTGCGCCGCACCGAGGCGCGGTCGCCGCGACGTCGGCGTGAGATGCGTCCAGAACAGCAGTGCCGTGAAGAAGAACAGCGCATGCTCGAGATCGTGGACGGCCTCGTTTCGCAGCGTCAGGTCGAAGAGCGCCGGCAAGTGCCATGCGAGCAAGACCCCGTTGAAGAGGACGAACGCGACGCGCGGTGCTGCAAGCCCCCGGAACGCATGCAGGCTGCGAGCGATCACGCGCCGGGCGCGCATGGGCAGCGCCCGGACCGAGCGCGGCCACGGACGGCCGATGAGGATCAGCGGCGGCGCGACCATCGTCAGCAACACGTGCTGAACCATGTGGACCCAGAAAAGGCGGTCGGCGTAGCCGTCGACCGGGGAGTCGATCGCCGCCACCAGCACGACCAGCCCCGCGTAGAAGCAGGCGTCGCGGCGGATGCTGTCGCGCCCGCGTCGACCCAGCGCATACAGGACGCCGGCAGCCAGCAGCCCGACGAGAGGCCACTCGAAGACCATTTCAGAGGACGTACAGCACGAACCAGGTGACGACGCCGATTGCGACGAGCGTCGTCCACGTGAACGAAAGCGCCGACACCTCGGATGTGTTCAGGTGCACCGGGTTCGCGATGTCCTGAGCCTCGCGTTGCGCATCGCCGGAGGCATCGCCCGGGGCCACCTTCGCCTTCCCGAACGGCTCGCCTCGGTAGCGATACGAAAGTGCGAGGCACGTCTCGAGCCAGTAGAGCGTGGCGAAGACGAAGATCGTGTAGAGACCCGTCCAACCGAGGTACACCGACGCGTACGCACCGTCGGTCGGACCGAAGCCGATGCTGGCCCACGCGATGATCTGCAACACGATCGCGGCGACGCCGAACGCGAACGCACCGAGCCCTTTCAGCCGCCAGACCGGCCGCCGGTCTGCACGCTGGTCGGCTGCCCCGAGGTACAGGAGCACAGCACTGAGGACGAGGCAGACCACGATCGCGATCCCGAAGCCCTGCGGAGCGTGCACGCCTTTCGGCTTGAACAGGCCGTTCTCGTTCAACGAGCGGAGATAGAAGTACGCGAACAGGAACGCGAAGAAGAAGAACACCAGCGCGCTCGCCCAGATCCGCGACCCGATCGCCAGGTTGCGCTCGACGATCGACGGCGACTCTCGCTCGACGACGGCATAGTCGGTGGAGTGGTGCGCCAGCTCGGTCACGCCGTCGGCCTCGCCGGAACCACCACCGGGCGGGTGCCCTCGATCACGCCGTATGGATACGGGTCGGGCCCGAACGTCGGGATGCGGTCGAAGTCGTGCACCGGGACCGGCGACGGGAGCTGGAACTCGATCGACTTCGAGCCCCACGGATTCGCGGCGGCCGGTGTCCTCACGAAGACCTGCGACCAGACGAGGTTGGCGAGGAACAGGAGCATCGAAGCGCCGAGGACGAACGCCGAGATCGAGACCCATTCGTTCGCGCCTTGGAGATAGCCGGCGTACGTGACGACGCGGCGCGGCATCCCGAGGAAGCCGATCACGAGCAAAGGCCCGAACGTCGAGTTGAACGCGATGAACATGACCCAGAAGTGGATCTTCCCTAGGCGCTCGTTCAGCTCGAAGCCGGTCATCTTCGGCACCCAGAAATAGATCGCGCCGAAGAACGCGAACAGCAAGCCGCCCATGATCGTGTAGTGGAAGTGCGCCATCGAGAAGAAGCTTCCGTGCGTCGTCACGTCACTCGGCACATCGGAGAGGAAGACACCGGACAACCCGCCGATGAGGAAGTTGAAGATCCATGCGAGCGCGAACAGCATCGGCACGGTCAGCCGGATCCGCCCCGCCCAGAGCGTCCCGAGGGCGCAGACGAAGATGAAGCCCGTCGGGAGCGAGATCAGCTCCGTCGAGAGCATGTAGAACGGGCGCTGGTCGCCGTTGATGCCGCTCACGAACAGGTGGTGCTGCCAGACGAGGAAGCTCAGCAGCATGATCCCGACCATTCCTGTGACCGCGAGGCGATATCCCCAGAGAGGCTTGCGCGCGAAGACGGGCAGGATCTCGAGCACGATTCCCATTCCGGGCAGGGCGAGCACGTAGACCTCCGGGTGCCCGAAGATCCAGAAGAGGTTCTCGTACAGATAGGGGCTGCCGCCCGCCTGCACGTTGAAGAAGCTCGTCTGCGCCGTGCGGTCGAGCGCGAGCATGAACAGCGTCGAGATCAGCACCGGCGCGGCCAGCACCATCAGCACCGACGTGGTGATGATTCCCCACACGAAGATCGGCAGCCTGCTCCACGACAGGCCAGGAGCGCGCATCGTGATCACGGTGACCAGCATGTTGAGGCCGAGCAATGTCATCGAGATGCCGACGAGCGCGAAGAACGCGATGTACGCGTCCATTCCCATGTTCGCCTGCTCGGACAGCGGCGCGTAGCCGGTCCAGCCGGTCGGGAAGCCGCCGAACGCGAGCGCGGTCATCAGGATCGTCCCCGCAGCCATCAACAGCCAGAAGGTCAATGCCTCGATCCGCGGGAAGGCCATGCGCCGTGTGCCGATCATCAGCGGCACGAAGTAGTTGGCGAACGGGCCGATGATCCCGCTCGTCATCATCCCCATCATCATCGTCCCGTGCAGCCCGACGAGCGTCAGGTAGTTGTTGCCGTTCCAGGCGAGGTGCGTGGGCCGTAGCAGCTCGAAGCGGATGAGCATCGCGTTCAAGCCGCCGATGAAGATGAAGGCGCCGATCCCGATGAGGTACTGGAGGCCGACGACCTTGTGGTCGGTGCAAAGGCCGAAGTAGCGTCCGATCCCGGCCGTCTCCTTCTCGCGGAGCGACGGGGGCTTGCCGAGCATGCGCTGCACCGGGTAGTTCGCGAAGCCAAGCCCGACCAAGAAGCCGACGACTCCGGTGAAGTACGCGACGAAGAGCGCGATGTCGTTCTGGCCGGTGTCGCCGAAGTAGTCGAGGCTCGGCGACTTGACGAGATGCCCGAGCCACCACCCGACGTAGAAGCCGACGATCCCGAGCACGACCGCCGTCAGGAGGTTGAACCCGATCAGGCGACGGAGCTTCATCCGGCGCGGAAGGTCGGGTCGGGAGCGTACGACGGTGCGTATTTCGGCAGGTACTTCGCCACCGGCGCAAACTGGCGGCGGCGCGCCGCGATCCACGTCGCGAAGTCCGCGGTGCTGACGATGCGACCCGTGTCGGACATGTAGCCGTGCCAGAGCCCGCAGAGCTCGGCGCAGCGAATCTGGAACGTCGACGGGGTCTTCGTGCGTACGTACGCCACGTTGTCGACGCCGGGGTTCGCGTCAGCCTTCACGCCGAGCTGGTACGCCCAGAACGAGTGTATGGCGTCGAGCGACGTCACGTGAAACGCGATCTCGCGCCCCGCAGGCAACACCAGGGTGGCGGTCTCGACGCCGCCGTAGGTCGGATAGCGGTACGTGAACTCCCATTGCTGAGCGATCACCTGGACGGGGAAAACAGGGCCGCTCGGCTTCGCCACGGGGTTCGGGCCGCCGCCGCCGCCGGCGCCGTTGTCGGCGAGCAGCTCGGTCGTGCCGAAGATCGCGAGGAACAGGACCGCGGCGGTCGTGGTCGCGAGCCACGCCACCTGAGCCTTGAAGTTGCCGCGCACCGGCGCCCCGTCGACGAGGCCCTCGCCTTTCGGCGCTCGGAAGACGATCAGCGCGTAGGCGAGATACGCGAGGATGAAGACCGTGAACGGGGTCATCACGACGAGCAGCACGGTGTTGTCGGTCACCTGACTCGCCGCGACCGGTGTCCCCTTGCCGGGTGGCATGTGCGGCCCGAGGACGAAGACCACGAGCGGCAGGACGATCGCCGTTCCGATCACGGTCAGCGCTGCGACGCGCTGTCCGTGACTCCGGCTAGACCACATTGACGTACCCATCCATGTAGCCGACCGTCTGCATCGGGCCGCCAAACCCGTAGACGAACCCGGCGGCGCACGGGACGAAGCACTGCCAGCGGTAGCGGCCCTTCTTGCCCGTACGGAAGGTGAACGTGATCGTGTGGTGCGCGTTCGACATCGGGCACGGGGCGTAGTCACACTGGTGCGGCGCGTTGTCGTCGACGCCCTCGATCGGAACGATCACTCCCATGGTCGGAATCGCGAAGGTGTGGGATGCGGCGTCCGGATCGATCGCCGAAGTCGACTTGCCATCGATCGCGAAGGCCCCGCCGACGAGGCCACGCGCCTGCGCGAGGAACGGGTTGCGCAGGCCACTCTTGCCGTCGAAGTTGTAGACCGTGACGTGCACGAGTGTGTTCGCGGGAAGCGTCCACACGGTGCTTCGATGCCATACGCCGTTCTCTCGCACGAGGTACGAGACCCAGGTCTTGTTCGGCGACAGCTTCGAGCCGATGGCCGCCACTGTCTGCAGCGTCAGGTCGACGCTACGCCCCGAGCTCGCGACTGCCGGGCGGTACGGCGTCGGGCCGCCGGTGAGGAACCCGATGTAGAAGCCGATCAGGACGGCGACCGCCAGCACACCGGCGACGAGGATCGCAAGCTTCATGCCCACCGGAGGGCGATATATCGCGTTGTGTCCCGGTGCGCCGCGTTTGTGACAAAAGTGTCATCTGCGCGTCATCCCACAGCCACCTCTCAGGGTTCTCATGAGTGGCATTTAGGTGGCCGGGCAACCCTCGTCGCATGACACTCACCACGCTCATCATCACGAACGCCGTTCTGGCAGCCGTCCTCGTCTACGGGATCGCACACTTGCTGACGCTCGCCGTGCACGCCGATCGCCGGCACCGCGTGACCCGCGTCGCCGAGCTCTCCGCGCTGCCCGAGCGCATCCGCGACCGCGTCGCGGCATAGGTCGTCTGTACACATCCCCGCGCCGCGTTGTAGGGTCGGCGCGGGGATGCGCATTCTCGTCATCGAGGATGAGCCCCGGATCCTCGATTTCCTGCGGCTGGGGCTCGAGGCCGAGGGCTTCGTGGTCGACGCCGCCGAGGACGGCGCGGCTGGGTTGCGGCTCGCGCTCGACGGCCCGTACGAGCTCGTGATCCTCGACCTGCTGCTGCCGCGGCTCGACGGCTTGCGCGTCCTGGCGGAGCTACGGCAGGCGCGAAGCGACGTGCCGGTGCTCATCCTGTCTGCACGCTCCGACCTGCGAACGAAGCTGCGCGGGTTCGATCTCGGTGCGAACGACTACCTGGCGAAGCCATTCTCGTTCGACGAGCTCGTCGCACGTGTGAGGGTGCACCTCCGGCACGGCGGCGACTCCATCAACGGCTCCCGGATCCGCGCCGGTGTCGTCCAGCTCGACCTCGCACGCCGGCAGGCGCACGTCGGCGATCGTGTCGTCGACCTCTCCGATCGCGAGTTTCGCGTCCTGTACCACCTCGTCTGCCATCCGGGTGAGATCGTGAGCCGAGAGCGCCTGCTGTCCGAGGTCTGGGGTTACAGCTTCGATCCGGGCTCGAACGTCGTCGACGTGTGCGTGCGACGGCTTCGCAAGAAGCTCGGCTCCGCCGAGGCCATCGAAACGGTGAGGAATGCCGGGTATCGCGTGGCCGCCTAGCAAGGTCGAGATCGCCTGGGGCGGACTGGCCGCCGCATGCCTCGCGGCGATGATCGGCTGGCCGTCGTGGGAGACGATTCCATTCCACGTGATCTGGATCACCCTGACGTTGCTGTACGGGTTCCGGGTGTGGTCGCCCACCGTCACCGGGGTCGTCCTCGGGGCGGTCGTCATCGGCACCGGCGCCTCGATCCTCGCGGATACGTTCGAGGGTCTGCAGCTCTGGGGCGAGCTGTTCGAGGTTCCGTTGATGTCCGCGATGTTCCTGGCGATGGTGTGGCATGCGCGGCGCCGCGTGGTGATGCACCAGACCGTCGCCCAGCTGGCCGGAGAGCGTGCCGCGCTGCTCGAGCAGCAGGAGCGCCTCGTCCAGAACGTCTCGCACGAGCTCCGCACACCGGTGACGATCGCGCGCGGACATCTCGACCTGCTGGCGCGCCGCCTCGGCCCGAACGACCGCGAGATCGACGTCGTCTCGGAGGAGCTGACGCGGATGGAGCGGCTGATCGACCGCATCCTGCTCCTTACTCGAGCTGAGCGCGGTGAGTGGCTCGACCGTGGCCCCGTGCCACTCGTGCCTCTCGTCGAGGACGTGGTCATGCGATGGGCGGACGTCGCGCCACGAGCCTGGCGGCTCGGCCCTGTCGTCGACGTCGTGTTGAACGCCGACGAGACCTGGCTTCGCGCGGCGCTCGACGCGTTGCTCGAGAACGCCGTCCAGCACACCGCGGAGTACGACCTGATCGAGCTGTCGGCGCGTGGCGAGGCCGACGACGTCGTGCTGTCCGTTTCCGACGGGGGAGCCGGAATCGACCCGGCCCTCCTCGAGCGAATCTTCGAGCGGTTCGCCAGGGCCGACGTCTCGCGTTCGCGTCGCGAGGGCGGCGTCGGGCTGGGCCTGTCGATCGCCGCGGCGATCGCACGCGCGCACGACGGCTCGTGCGCTGCACGGAACGCACCGGGCGGCGGCGCCGTGTTCGAGCTCCGGCTCCCTCTGAGCAACGCCGCCCACGCCGACGAGGCATCCGAGCCCGGGCCGCCGTTCGTGGCGGATGCGTCGGTCGCAACCGTCCCGTAACTGCGAGAATCGACGCGTGACCGCGCTCTACCGCAAGTACCGCCCCCAGACCTTCACGGAGGTGGTCGGGCAGGAAGCGGTCGTGCGGACGCTCACGAACGCGGTCGAGCAGGGCAAGATCCGCCAGGCGTACCTGTTCGCAGGCCCGCGTGGGACCGGCAAGACATCGCTCGCGCGCATCCTCGCGAAGGCTGTCAATTGCGCGCACGGCCCGACCCCCACGCCGGACGGCACCTGTCACGCGTGCGTCGCGATCGCGAACGGCACCTCGCTCGACGTGATCGAGATGGACGCCGCGTCGCAGCGCGGCATCGACGACATCCGCGACATCCGCGAACGCGTCGTGCTGCAGCCCGTCGAAGGGCAGTACAAGGTCTACATCCTCGACGAGGCGCACCAGTTGACGGATCCCGCGTGGAACGCGCTCTTGAAGCTGATCGAGGAGCCGCCGCCGCATCTCATGTTCATCTTCTGCACGACCGAGCTGCAGAAGGTGCTGGCGACCGTCCGTTCGCGCTGCCAGACTTTCGTCTTCCAGCGCCCGCGCCTACCTGACCTGGTGCGCAAGCTCAGGCTCATCTCGGACGCCGAGGCGATCGACGTCCCCGATGCCGCGCTCGCGCTGATCGCGCGCGGCGGCCGCGGCGCCTATCGCGACGCGGAGTCGACGCTCGACCAGCTCGCGTCTGCGACCGGCGGCACGATCACCGTCCAGGACGTCCTGCAGCTGCTCGGCGCCGTCGAGGATGAGGTGCTGTTCCGCCTCGTCGACATGGTCGCTGCGAGCGAGACCGCCGAGGCGCTCCTCTTCCTGGAGGAGCTGTCGTCGCAGGGCCAGGATCTGGGCCGCCTCGTGCTCGACCTGCTCGAGCATCTGCGCCACCTGCTGCTCGTCCAGCACATGCACGAGGTCCCCGATTCGATCCCCGTCACCGACGAGGCGAAGGAGCGCCTGCGCGAACAGGCGAACCAGCTGCCGCCGGCAACCGTCGTCCGCCTGATCGACCTGCTGGCGGTCGCGGTCGACGACATGCGTCAGGGCGGCGACCCGCGCCTGCCGCTGGAGCTCGCGCTCGTGAAGGTGACCAGGGCTTCGGCTGACCTCTCACGCGAAGCTCTCGCATTTCGCCTCGATAGGTTGGAGCAGGAAGAGCGCATGCCCCGCGAAACGCTAGTTGCCTCCAGCGCAACGGTCGCCCCCGAACCGAAGCTCGACGAGACCGCGGATCCGTTGCGCGTTGAGCTCGGTCAGCTTCAAGAGGCGTGGCGTAGAACGATCCTGCCGGCCGTCGAGTCGCGGTCGATTCCGATCGGCTCGGCGCTCGCCGAGGCGCACCCGTCGGCGCTCGCGGGCGACACGCTGACCCTCGAGTTCCCGCAGACGGCGTCGTTCCACTTGAAGCTCGCCGAGGACCCGAAGAACGCGGCGATGCTGCGCGAGGCGCTCTACGAAGTGACGGGCAGGAAGCTCGCGGTCGATTTCGCGCTCGGCGAACGTGGGCATCAGCACTTGGACGACGACGTGCCCGCGACCGAGGAGGACGTCGTCGAGTTGATGAAGAGCACGTTCGACGCAAGGGAGCTGGACAACGAATGAGCTTCGACATGAACGCCCTGCTGAAGCAGGCGCAGGAGATGCAGGAGCAGATGAAGCAGCTGCAGGAAGAGGCGGCCAGGGAGACGGCCGAGGCCTCCGCCGGCGGCGGCATGGTCACCGTCGTCGCGAGCGCATCGGGTGAGCTGAAGGAGCTGCGGATCGACCCGAAGGCGATCGATCCCGCCGACCCGGAGATGCTGGCCGATCTGGTGCTCGCCGCCGCGAACGAAGCGCTGCGCGCCGCGCACGCCAAGGTCGAGGCGAAGATGAAAGGCATGATCCCGCCGGACCTCGGCGGCCTCCTTCCGGGCATGTAGCTGTGCGCAGTTCGTGACGGTGCCTGGCACCGGACGTGGCCGAACGGCCGACCAGCCGTCATCGCACATTCGCCCGGTTCGTCACAAACACGGTTCAGTATCGTGCGACTCTCGTCACGGTGCCTGGCACCAGCCGGGCCGCAACCAGGCATGGCCTGGGTAGCCGACCCTGCTGGGCACAATGGCGCGGTGTTCAGCCCGTCCGTCGAGAACCTCGTCGCGCAGCTGACCCGCCTGCCCGGGATCGGTGCGCGCACCGCGCAGCGGCTCGCGTTCCACATCCTCCAGCGGCCCGCCGATGAGGCGCTCGCGCTCTCGTCGGCGCTCAAGGAGGTGAAGGAACGCGTGCGCTTCTGCCGTGAGTGCGGGAACCTGACCGAGGAGGAGCTCTGCGGCATCTGCCTCGACCAGCGGCGCGACCACGCATTGATCTGCGTCGTCGAGCAGCCGGTGGACGTCGTCTCACTCGAGCGGACGCACGAGTTTCGGGGGCTCTACCACGTCCTCGGCGGCGCGCTCTCGCCGCTCGACGGCGTCGAGCCGAGCGACCTCCGCATCGACGAGCTGTTCCGCCGCGTCGAGGCGAACGGCGTGCAGGAAGTCGTGCTCGCGACGAACCCGAACATGACGGGCGAAGCGACCGCGGGATTCCTCGCCGACCGGCTACGAGGACGCGTCCGCGTCACCCGCCTCGCGAGCGGCCTGCCCGTCGGCGGGGACCTCGAGTACGCGGACGAGGTCACCCTCGGCCGCGCGCTCTCCGGCCGGCGCGAGATGTAGCGCGCGCGAGACGAAGCGCTCGGTCCGGAACGCGATCCAGAAGCAGACAGCAGCGGCCGGCAGCTCGAACACGACGGCCAGGACGATCGCCGTGCCGAGCTCGTTGCCGTGACTCTCGAGAATCACGTCGAACCACGCATCGACGACCAGCATCGTCCCGGTCGCCGCCGCGAACACACCGGCCCACCCGATCGCAAGGCGGTGCGCGGCCACCGCCGTGCCGCAGAAGCACGCGGCGAGCGCGACGTCGAACCCCGACCACGCGACATCCCAATGTGCCGAGTGGTGCGTCGGAGGGAGCGACGACGAGAGCCAGAACGCCCACGGCAGGAGCCCGATTCCGACCGCGCCGTACCCGAGAGCCACCCACTCCCGAAGCGTCGAAGAACGCCGCCGCCTCATCACTACACTGTCGCAGAATGACCACGCTTCACTTCGAGGCGGTCCCGAACGTCCAGCTTCTCGGCCGCACCCCCGGGCTCGTGGTGATGAAGTTCGGCGGTACTTCGGTCGGCGACACGAACAAGCTGAAGCGGGTCGCGACGCGGCTCGTCGCCGCCCACGAGGAGGGTGCGAAGGTCGTCGCCGTCCTCTCGGCGATGGGCCACACGACCGACGAGCTGATCCGGCTCGCGCACGAGGTCTCGCCGGCGCCGCACCCGCGCGAGTACGACATGCTCGTGTCGACGGGCGAGCGCATCTCGAACGCGCTGTGCGCGATGGCGATCCACGACCTCGGGGCCGAGGCGGTGTCGTTCACCGGCTCGCAGGCGGGCATCGTCACCGACGCGAGCCACACGAAGGCAAAGATCGTCGAGGTTCGCGCGACGCGCATACACGATGCGCTGGAGCAGAACAAGATCGTGCTCGTCGCCGGCTTCCAGGGCGTGTCGTCGTCGACACACGACGTGACGACGTTCGGCCGCGGCGGCTCCGACACGACCGCGGTGGCGCTCGCCGCCGCCCTCGGCGCCGACGCATGCGAGATCTTCACCGACGTCCCGGGCGTGTTCACCGCCGACCCGCGGATCGTGCCCGACGCGCTGAAGCTCGACACGGTCAGCTACGAGGAGATGCTCGAGATGTCGGCCTCAGGGGCGAAGGTGATGGCGTTGCGCTCGATCGAGATCGCGCGCAGCTACGGTGTCCGTCTCCGTGTGCGGTCGACGTTCGTCGACGGCGCCGGGACCTGGATCGGCGAGGAGGGCGACCTGGTGCTCGAGAAGGCGATTATCTCCGGCGTCACGCACGACACCTCGGAGGCGAAGGTGTCGATCATCGGCGTGCCCGACCGGCCGGGGGTCGCAGCGCAGGTGTTCCGTGCGCTCGCAGCCGCCGGCGTGAACATCGACATGATCGTCCAGAACAGCTCGCGAAACGACGAGGCGACGATCTCGTTCACGATGCCGAAGACCGACCTGCCCGTCGCCGGGCCGATGCTCGAGCGCATCTGCGCCGACCTCGGCGGAGCCCAGGTCGAGCAGGACGCGGACATCGCGAAGGTCTCGCTGATCGGAGCGGGAATGAAGAGCCACCCGGGCGTCGCCGCCGACATGTTCGACGCCCTCGCCGAGGCAGGGATCAACATCGAGATCATCTCCACGTCGTCGATTCGCGTCTCCTGCGTGATCCGCGCGTCCGAGGTCGAGCGCGCCGTCCAGGCGGTTCACGAGCGCTTCCGCGCGTACGCCGAGGAGCGCGTCGGTGCCTGAACCGGCGATCGGCGTGGTCGGCGCGACCGGCGCGGTGGGCGCTGTCACCCTCGAGTTGCTCGAGCGTGAGGGCTACGCAAACGTGCGCGTCTTCGCATCCGCGCGGTCGGCCGGGAAGCAGCTCGGCCGCTTCACCGTCGAGGAAGCGACACCCGAAGCCCTTTCACGCGGCGACGTCGACCTCTTTCTCTTCTCAGTCGGCACCGGCGCGTCGCGCGAGCTCGTGCCGCACGCCGTCGCAGGCGGCGCCGTCGCGATCGACAAGTCGTCCGCCTACCGGCTCGACCCGCGCTACCCGCTCGTCGTGCCCGAGGTGAACGGCGACCGGGCGACCGGGGAGATCATCGCCAACCCGAACTGCTGCACGATCCCGCTCACCTGCGTGCTGAAGCCTCTGCACGACGCCGTGGGCCTGACCCGCGTTCGGATCGCCACCTACCAGTCCGTCTCCGGCGCCGGCGCACAGTCGATGGAGCGCCTCCGCGACGAGCCGCAAGCGGATCACGACCTCCGCATGGACTGGGAATTCGACGGTGAGGAGTTCGACGAGGAGTCGAAGCTCCGCGCAGAGACGCAGAAGATCATGGAGCTACCTGACCTGCCGATCCAGGCGACGTGCATCCGGGTGCCCGTCATGGTCGGCCACGCGGAAGCCGTCTGGATCGAGACCGAGGACGAGCTCACGCCCGAGCAGGCGAAGGCGCTCCTCGGCGCCGCCCCGTCGGTGCAGCTCGACGACTTCCCCTCCCCCGGCAAGGCGGCGGGCCGCGACGACGTTCTCGTCGGACGCATCCGGCGGGACCCGACGGTCGACCGCGGGCTCGCGCTCTTCCTCGCGTGCGACAACCTGCGCAAGGGCGCCGCGCTGAACGCGATCCAGATCGCCCGGCTCGTGCTCGCGAGCCAACGCGTAGCCGCGTAGTGGACGTCGGCATGCTGGGGCGGTTCTTCGGCCGCCTCACCGGCGGCAACTGGCGCCCGCCCGCGCAAGAGCTCGCGTTCGCCGCGTCGGCCGGCTTCGACACGGTGCAGATCCGCAGCGACCGGCCGGGCGAGATCCGGGACGAGCTGGGGATCGAGCCCGAGGAGCTCGGCGCCCTGTTCGACGACAACGGGCTCGAGCCCGTGCTCGAGATGCTCGTGCGCCACGAAGGCGAGCCGGGGACGCTTGCGCGAGCGCTCCGCGCGAACCTACCTGCGATCGATGCGATCGGCTTCCTGCGCGTGCACGTGCATCCGGTCGGCCCGAGCGAGGCAGCCGCGCACCTCGCCGCCGACTTCGCCGAGGCGCTCTCGATCGCGGAAGAGGCCGGCCTCATCTTCGCGGTCGAGCACAATGCGCCCGGGCACCGCTTGCTCGTCGAGCCGGCAGACATCGAGGCGCTCCTCGAAGCCGTGCCCGGGCTCGGATTCGTGTGGGACGTGAACCACACCGGCGCGGGTGACGTCGAGCGCCTCCTCGCGCTCCGCGAGCGCATCACGCTCGTGCACGTCTCGGACACGCCGCTGCCCGAGACGAACCATCACCTGCCGCTCGGTCGCGGCACCGTCGACCTCGCGCCCGTGCGCACATTCGACGTTCCGTTGATTCTCGAGGTCGGCGGGCTGCCGCACTCCGGAGGGCCGGGGCTCGACACCGACGACGTGCTGCTGGACTCGCTCGAGCTTCTGCGGCACTAGCAGTCAGGGGCAAGGCTTCGCTCCCGGCGGCTCGGTGTGGAGGTAGGGATACTCGCAGCCGTTCCACGACCACTGCCCACCCATCACCTCGCCCCGGTAGGCGTCGTCGACCGAGACGAACGGCCCGTTCGCATCCTCGACCGATAGGAAGAACCCCTCGAACGTGATCGCAATGCGGTTCGAGGCCGACGTTACCGGGTCGAGCAGCCGCATGATCGCCGGGACGTCATGCACGAAGGCCTTGCGGTCCCGGTTCGTGCGGATGACGACGAGGGGCGCAAGCTGGAGCGGCCGGAGCAGCCGCACCGACACGACGTCGAAGCCGTAGCGATCGCCGACGGATCGCAGCTGCTTCAAAAAGGCGTTCGGTGCCGGGTTCGGAAAGCGCTGCCCGAGCGCCTGAGCCCGGTCGGAGACCCCACCTGGGACGCCCGAGACCGTCCAGCCGACCAGCGGAGCGCGGCCGGCCGCGCAGACACCGTCGCGGAGCGCGCCCTTGACGAGCTCCGCTTCCCATGTCGCAACCTGGACGGCGATCCTCTGTCGTGGCGACGCCTTCGCGGGAAGTGGCCGAACGGAGTCGGGGTCGGAGATGAACGCCCAGACCGCCCCGCGAGGCGGGCGGGCACCGGCGAACCAGCCTTTCAGGTGCATGAGAGGCAGCCGCGGCACCGGGCCGATCTCGACCGCCTGGACGTACCGGTCGTCGCCGAGCGTTTGCAACGTGCGCCGCGCAACCTGCTCGGGAGATGCACCGGTGGCGGAACGCCTCAGGTAGCTCGGCGCGGCCCGGAGCGGTGCGCCGCCACCGGGAGTCGGCCGCGCCCAGCACGACGCAGGGAACGACGGGTACGCCGGCCAGAGTGCGGGCGACGGCGGCGGCGGTAGCGCCGGCTCACTCGCGGTCGTCGCCGTCCCGCACCCCGCAGAGACGATTGCGACGACCACGAGCGTCACGGCAACTATCTTCATCGTTCGACTACGTCGCCGCGCCGCCCGAGGTCACGGGCGCGGTGCGGGAATGGGCTCGCGCTCCGGCACGCCGAACGCGCTGCGCACAACGGCGAGCACCTTCTCGCGTCTCCCCTCCTCCACGGCCTGCAGCCCGCCGAGCTCGAGTCGCGACAACCCGACGCGGCCGGCCGAGCGCACGACCTGGAAGCCGAAGTCGGCCAGGAAATCCTGCGGGAACACCGTGCGGTGGACGCGGAAGCGCTCGTAGCTCGACTCGCGCTCCGCGTAGCGATAGGAGAACGCCTCGAGGCAGGTCGCACCGCGGTCGCGCGCCTCACCGATCGCAGCGAGGAAGAGCGACTGCAGCACCCACGGGCTCGACGGGTCGACGAGGTATGCGCACGTGACGAGGATCGAGCCGTCCGACGGAGGGCCGCCCGGCAACTCGAACGCGCGCGGGAACGCCTGAGCAGGGCCGTACTGCATCGAGCCGAGCACGCGCCGGTCGGAGTCGTAGTAGACAGTGCCCCACGCGCCGAAGTCGAGCTCGATCTTCTCCATCCACCGGTCCTTGTCCGTCGTGCGCCGCCCGCGCGTCTGCCACCAGATGCACTCATGACAGACCGTCGGCGCCGTCTCGAGCGTCAGCTTCGTCAGCCCGGTGAGATGTGGCGGCACAGGCTTACTTCCTCTGCACGTCGTCGACCACGACGTTCACAGCGCTCGGTGTCAGATCCGCCATCCGTTGCAGGTAGTCGACGACGTGGCGCTGGACATCGGCGGCGACCTGCGGGATGTCGGCGCCGTAGTCGACGACGAGATGCACCTCGACCTCGCTGCCCGCGACGCGCGCTCCCCGTCGCTGCTTCGTGTGGACGCCCGGGACCTCCGCGGCCGCGTCGGCTGCGTACCGGCCCAGTACTTCCGCAGAGATCGTCATCCCCTAGATCGTAGAACCAGCTCGGTCGCCTCAGGGCGGGCGAAGAAGCGGAACGGGACGAATGTCGTCCCGAGACCCGGCGAGACGTGCATCGCGGTCGTCCCGCACCGGTAGACGCCGGACCGGTAGCCCGACTGCGGATGTGCCAGCAGCAGCCGGTTCCGGCGGCCGTACGGGAGGACGATCTGGCCTGCATGCAGGTGGCCGGAGAGAATCAGATGCCACCGCCCGTCGTCGACGCGGTCGAGCACGCGGGGAAAGTGGCAGAGCAGCAGCCGGAACGGTGCCTCGGCCGGCCCGAGCCCACTCGGGCGCTTGCCGATCCACGATCGCGGATCGACGCCCGCGATCTCGACTCGCAGGCCGCGCACGCCGGCTTCGACGGACTCGTCGGACAGGAGGTGTCCACGCGAGAGCTCGACGAGCTGCACCGGCTGCGAGAACGGGTCACGCGAGATCGCGAAGTCGTGATTGCCGAGGACGACGTACGTCTGCTCCGGCAGCCGCTCGAGGAGCTGCGCGAGGCGCTTCTCCCCTCGGTGCCGCGAGACGAGGTCGCCCGTGATGCACACGAGATCGGGCCGGCGCTCCGCGACCCACGCGACTGCGCGCGCCGATGCCCGCTCGCCGAGCGACGGCAGCCCGAGGTGGAAGTCGGAGAGATGCGCGATCCGAATGCCGTCGAGCTCCGCCGGCAGGCCGTCGATCGGCAGCTCGAAGATCCGCAGGCGCACCCAGCCTGCTTCGAACGCGCCGTAGCCGACGAGGAGCGCAGCGAGCGCGAGGACGATCCAGAGAAAGGTCAGATCTGGAGCTTCTCGATGACCGGCTTCACCGAGACGACGTGCCGCTTGAACTTCAGCTCCGCCTCCGGGACACCGGCGGCGACGCCGACGAGCTGCGAGAGGTGGAGGATCGGCATCTTGAAGTCACGGCCGGTCGCGGCCTTCAGCTTCGACTGCCATGCGTCGAGGGAGAGGTGGCAGAGCGGGCACGGCGTCACGATCGCGTCGGCTCCCGCCTCGTACGCCTGCTCGATCGGCTGGATCAACTCGCCGAGTGCCGTCTCCTCACGCGCCTGGATGATCGGGAAGCCGCAGCACTTGATCTTGGCCGGGTAGTCGATCGCCTCGCCGCCGCAGGCCTCGATGATCCGCTCGAGCGACCACGGCCGGTCGGGATCCTCGAAGCCGTTGATCTTCGACGGGCGCAGGATCTGGCACCCGTAGAACGGCGCGACCTTCAGCCCTTTGAGCCCGCGGTGCGCCGCCGACTTCAAGAGCTCGTAGCCCTCGCCTTCGGCGATCTCCCAGAGGAGATGGCGCACGTCGACGTCGCGCTCGTACGCGGGCACCCCGACCGAGACCAGGTTCTCGTTCACGCGCGCCCGAACCTCGGAGTCGCCCGTCAGGATGAAGTTCGCCTGCCGCAGGTTGAGCGTGCAGACGTTGCACACCGTGAGCAGCGTGTCGACGCCCTCGGCGGCGGCGTACGAGAGGATCCGTGCGTTCAGATGGAGGTAGTAGTCGGGCTCCGCCTCGTGGATGTCGCCGGCGCCGCAGCACGTGACGGACTCGAGCTCGATCAGCTCCAGCCCGACCTTCGGCGCGAGCGCCTGCGTCGCGTAGTCGAGCTCCTTCGCCGAGAGCGACGCGAGACAGCCCTTGTAGTACGCGACCTTCTTCATGCCGCGTCGTCCGGCAGGTAGGGCCGCGTGAACGCGTCAGGCCGTTCGTAGATCTCTTCGAGCGTCTCCTCACCGGAGTGGCCGTGCGCGAGGCGCGCGAGCGCGTGCTCGCCCTGCACGATGCCGTCGTAGCCGCGGCGACCGGACTCGCGCACCGTCAGGTCGTAGAGGCGCCGTGCCTCGCGCACGTCGTTCGCGACGTGCGGCGGGAACGGCGGCGGTACCTTCCCTTTGACCGCGAGGTCGATCGCAAACTTCGTCTGCTTGATTGCAGCGACGACGCCCTGTGTCTTCGGCACGAGCTCGGTCTCGCGCAGCCACCCGGTCGTCTTCGCAGAGGTGACGAACCACTTCGCGTGCTTCGCGCCCATGTCTCGGTCGATGCCCTCCTTGATCGACTCCGCGCCGAGCTTCGCGATCGCATCGCGCGGGTCGACGCCCTTCGGGCAGCGCTCGTTGCAGAAGTAGCAGCGGGTGCACTCCCAGATTCCGTGCTCGCCGTTCAGCTTCTCGAGCCGGGCGAGCTTCTCGCCGTCCCGCGGATCGCCGACGAAGCGCATCGCCTTCGCGAGCGCCTGCGGACCGACGAACTGGGGATCCGACTCCATCGCGTTGCACTCGGAGACGCAGCAGCCGCAGTTGATGCAGAGCGCCTCCTTGTGGACGACGTTCAGCCGCTCCTGCCGGATCAGGTGCTCGCGGCCGTCCGGCGGCTCCTGGTAGCCCGGCTGCAGGAACGGGTCGACCGACCTGAACTTCTCCCAGAACGGCCCCATGTCGACGACGAGGTCCTTGACGATCGGGAGGTTCCCCATCGCCGAGATCACGGGCACGTGACCCGCCTGGGCGACGTCGTACATCCGCGTCTTGCAGGCGAGCACCGCTGCGCCGTCCATGCGCATGCCGCACGAGCCGCAGATCATCATGCGACAGCTCTTGCGGTACGCGAGCGACCCGTCGTGGCGATCCTTGACGATATCGAGGCAGTCGAGGAGCGTCGCCTCCTCCGGTGCGTCGAACTCGTATTCGCGGAGCG
>DATINO010000069.1:0-23465 GCA_035474195.1 Gaiellaceae bacterium | reverse complement strand
GTCGGCGGCGTCGACCGTGTGGCGGCCGAGGAACTTCGTGCCGCCGAGAACGAGGAGGTGCATACCATCCACAGTAGTGGCGACGATCCGGCACGCCGAGCCTGCGGATTACGCATCCGTGATTGGAGTTATCGACGATTGGTGGGGCGGCCGCTCGATGGCGGCGATGCTGCCGAAGCTGTTCTTCGTCCACTTTCGCGACACGTCGTTCGTCGCCGAGGAGGGCGGGCGGGTCGTCGGGTTCCTGTGCGGCTTCCGCTCGCAGACGCACGGCGACGAGGCATACATCCACTTCGTCGGCGTCGACCCGTCCGAGCGCGGGTCGGGGCTCGGCCGCGAGCTGTACGAGCGGTTCTTCGCCGCCGTCGCCCCCCGGACGACAGTCCGGGCCGTCACCTCGCCCGTGAACGAGCGGTCGGTCGTGTTCCACCGGGCGCTCGGCTTCGAGGTCGAGCGGCTCGAAGAGGACTACGACGGGCGAGGCGAGGCCCGCGTGCTGTTGCGAAAACGCCTCTAACGAGGGATTCGGCGTTGCCCGCCCTGCTGACGATGGAGCGTCGGTGGGGGCGCCGCCGCCGGTCTACCGCGGGAAGTTCGACGCATCGCATGCCGAGCGGCTGCTCTGGCGTGCCGGCTTCGGCCCGCGCCCGGGTGAGGCCGCGGCACTCGCGAAGCTCGGACTCGACGGCGCTGTCCACTCCCTCCTGAACCCCGGTCACGAGAAGCTCGTCGGGCCGAAGCCTCACGACTCGAAGGGCCGCCCGTTCGCCCCGGCTGACGCGTGGGGGCACGACCATTGCTGGTGGCTGGACAAGATGGTGCGCACGTCGCGCCCGCTGGTCGAGCGGATGGCGCTCGTCTGGCACGACTGGTTCGCGACCTCGAACGAGGGAGTCGGCGACCAGGGCCTGATGCTCAAGCAGAACGACCTGTTTCGGAAGCACGGCCTCGGCTCGTTCGAGCAGCTCCTGCTCGACGTGACCGCGAACCCAGCGATGCTCGTCTGGCTGAACGGCACGGACAACACGAAGGACGCGCCGAACGAGAATTACGGCCGCGAGATGATGGAGCTGTTCACGCTCGGCGCCGACCGCGGCGCGTACACGGAGCGCGACGTGCGCGAGCAGGCGCGGTCGCTGACCGGCTGGACGAGCCGCTGGAGCCGCCGCAAGGGCGAGTACGACTTCCACTTCGACGCGGGCCGTCACGACACCGGCATGAAGACGGTGTTCCACAAGAGCGGCAACTACGCGTGGCGGGACGCGTGCCGGCTCTGCCTCGAGAATCCGAAGCACGCGTCGTTCTTCACGCAGAAGCTGTGGGGCTACTTCATCCCGGTCGCACCGAACGCCTCGACGCAGCGCGCCCTCGTCTCTGCCTACAACGGCAGCGGGCGCCAGATCAAGCCGGTGCTCGAGATCATCCTCAAGCATCCGGCACTGCATACCGGGCCGCGGATGGTGAAGCCGCCGATCGTCCACACCGCAGGCCTCCTGCGCCGGCTCAACGCCGGTGTCACCACAGACGCGTGGGCGTGGATCGGCAGCCTCACCGGCCAGCAGCTCTTCTATCCGCCGAACGTCGCCGGCTGGGACGACTCCCGTTGGCTCGACACGGCGACGTTCCGCGGCCGCTGGATCGCCGTCAGCGAGATGCTCGACAAGCGGAAGCTCGATCCGTCGAAGGTGAAGGAAGCGGTCGACGCGCCCACCACGTTGAAGCGGGCGCTCAGCTTCTGGAACGACCCCGAGCTGACGCCGGCGACGCACCGCCAGTTGCTCCGCTTCACGCAGCGCGCGCTGAAGGACGCGAAGTCGGACAAGTGGAAGCAAGTGCAGTACCCGGCGCTCGCCGAGAACGCGCTGCGGCAGCTGATCGCCGTGTCCCCCGACCTCCAGACCGCATGAGGGTCGTCTGCGACGAGTGCACGCGCGCAGAGGCGCTGCGTGCGGTTGCCGGCCGAGGCCTGCCCACGATCGAAGAGGGGATGCCGCTCCCGGCCGGGACCGGCATGTCGCGCCGCGGGTTCGTCGCGCGCTCGCTCGGGATGGCGCTGACGGTCTACGGCGCCGGCCGGCTCGACATCTTCGACGAAGGTATCGCGGCGGCCGCGACGATGCCGAAGAACCCGATCCTCGTCTCGGTGTTCCTGCCGGGCGGCGCGGACGCGCTCTCGCTCCTGTCGCCGCAGGCGGACCCGCTCTACCGCAAGCTGCGCCCGAACCTCGCGATCTCGGGTGGGACGGCGTTCACCGAGGACGACCGGCTCTTCTGGCATCCGGCGCTCGATCCGATCGCACAGCTGCACGACGAGGGCAAGGTGACCGTCCTGCCGGCCGTCGGCTACGACCACCCGGATCAGTCGCACTTCACCTCACGCCACTTCTGGGAGGTCGGTGCAACGGACTCGCGGCTTCTCACCGGCTGGATGGGCCGCTACCTCGACGCGGTCGGCTCTCCGGACAACCCGCTCCAGGGACTGTCGCTGACCGGCTCGCTCGAGCCCGGGCTCGCGACGGCGAAGGTGCCGGTCGCCGCGATCGACGGCCCCGGCCAGTACGACTTCTGGTCACCCGGCGTCTGGGGCCAGGTCGAAGACCGCATGCTCGAGGCGATCGGCATGCTCGGCAACGCGGGCGGCCACGACGCCGCATCGCGCACCGCCGCGAAGGTGAGCGCACAGTCCGCGACGCTGCGCCGCCAGCTCCAGCCGTTCGGCGGCCAGAAGCTCACGCCGCCCGTCCCGTATCCGGAAGGCAAGGACCAGTTCCCGACCAGCCTCCAAGGGCTCGCGGCGATGATCGCGGCCGGGTTGCCGCTGCGCTGTGTCGCGCTCGAAGCGGGCGGCGAATACGACACGCATGCCGGTCAGGCAACGGCGCTCACGCCCGCGCTGACGACGGTCGGCGCGTCGCTCTACTCGTTCCAGCGTGACCTCGAGGCACGAGGCGTCGCCGATCGCGTGCTGACCCTCGTGTGGACGGAGTTCGGGCGGCGTGCCGAGGAGAACGGCTCCGGCGGGACCGATCACGGCGCCGCCGGCACCGGCTTCCTGATCGGGACGCGCGTGGCGGGCACGCAGGTCGGCGAGTACCCGGGACTCTCGAGCGGCCTCGACCGTGACGGGAACCTGAAGGCGACGAGCGACTTCCGCGGCGTCTACGCAGCGCTGCTCGAGCAGTGGCTCAAGTTCGACGCCGAGCGCGTCCTGCCGCACATCTCGAAGTTCAAGCGGCCGACGCTCGTCAAGTGAAGCTCGCAGTCCTGACCGGGCTGGTCGGGCTGTCGCTGTTCCACGCGACACCGAAGGCGGCGGCGCCGTCGCGCGTGCAGGTGGTGGCGCGCGAGTACTCGTTCTCGCTCTCGCGGCTCAAGGTGCATTCCGGCACGGCGGTGATCGAGCTGGCGAATTTCGGGCAGGACGTCCACGACCTGCGGATCCAGCGCATCGGCGCGAAGCACATCGCCGGGCTCGGGGACATCGCCGCCGGCGCACGCGGTGACTTGACGGTGAAGCTCGCGCCGGGGCGATACTCGTTCTGGTGCTCCGTCGCGAACCATCGTCAACTCGGCATGCACACCACTCTGGTGGTCACGCGCTAGTCGTCGACGAGGCCGGCGACCCGGAGGGTACGCCGGTCGTCTACCTCCACGGCGGCGGCGACTCTCGGTTCTCGCGGCATCCCGACGACTCGATCGCGGCCTCGCTCGGGGTGCGGCTGCTCGCCGTCGACCGCTGCGGGCCGGCGCGCCGCCTCGCGTCGCTGCGCGCGTGGGCGGAGGAGACCGCGTCCACGCTCCAGCTCGAGCGGTTCGGTGTGATCGGCTGGTCGGCGGGCGGGCCCCACGCGCTCGCGCTGGCGGCGGTCGCGCCCGAGCGCGTGAGCAGGGTCGCGCTCGTCGGCTCGATGCCACCGGTCGACCTCGTCGCCGAGCTGCAGCGCGACGTGCGCGCGGCGATGCGTGCGGCGCGGGTGTCGCCGCGGATCGCGGCGCGCGGGCTCGAGCGCTGGGGTCGGATGGCGACGCCGCCGACGGGCGATCCGGCGTGCGACGCGGCGTATGCGCGCGGCCGCGTCGAGTCGTTCCGCCACGGCGGCCTGTGGCTCGCGCGTGAGCTCGCGTACCTCGGGCGTCCGTGGGGGTTCGAGCTCGCCGACGTGCAGGCGCCCGTGTCGCTGTGGTGGGGGAAAGGCGACGTCGTCTGCCCGCCGCCGATCGGCAAGGCGTTCGCAGCGCGGCTTCCGCACGCGGAGCTGCACCTCGTCGACGGCACGCACCAGCTGCTCTTCAGCCGCTGGCGCGACATCGTCGCTAGCGCGGCGGCCTGAGCGCCGCGAACTCGTCCGTCACCTCGAGGCGCTGCGAGGCGAAGCGGAAGAGCGCGGCCGGCCGGCCGCCGGTGCGGCCGGGCGCACGGTGGCCGTCGACGCGTTCGAGCGCTCCGCGGCGCAGCAGCACCCGCTGCAGGTTCGTCGCCGACACGTCGTGCCCGAGGGCGGCCACGTACAGCTCGCGCAGCTCCGAGATCGTGAAGACCTCCGGCGCGAGCGCGAAGCCGAGGTTCGTGTACGAGAGCTTGGCGCGCAGCCGCGCCTGCGCCGCGGCGACGAGCTCGCGCTCGTCGAGCGGCGTCCGCGTCCCGACCACGCGCCAGTCGCCGGCCAGCTCCGCGCCGGGCCGCGCAAGGCCGAAGTACGTCGTCGCCAGCGTGCCGTCGCGCAGGATGCGCGTCTCGAGCTGCTCCAGGTGCGTGAGCGCACCGACGTCGACCGCCCGCGTGAGGGCGCGCGCCAGCGACTCCCCGGACAGGCGCTCGACCCGTTGGACGAGCGCCTCGAGCCGACCGCCGCGCACCCTCATCGCGACGGCGAGCACCGCGTGAGAAGTAGAATCCGGCATAGGTTTTCGTCCCATAGTCTAAAACCTCGGAGGACTCGTGAAGCGACTCACCGCAATCGCCCTCGTCACGGCTCTCGCGTTCGTCGCGGCCGGCTGCGGAGCCAAGAAGTCGTCGACCGGATCGACGACCGGATCGACGACCACGACCCAGGCGTCGTCGTTCAAGGTCGGGCTCTCGACCGACACCGGCGGGCTGAACGACAAGAGCTTCAACCACCTCGCGTACCTCGGTCTCCAGCGTGCGCAGGCGCAGCTCGGCGTGCAGACGCGCGTCATCACCGCGGCGTCGTCGTCGGACTACGTCCCGAACCTCACGGCACTCGCGCGCCAGGGTTACGACCTCGTGATCGGCGTCGGGTTCACCGAGATCGACGCGATGAAGGCGGTCGCCAAGCACTTCCCGAAGACGCATTTCGCGATCGTCGACGTGTCGAACGCCGACGAGGGTGGGCTGAAGAACGTCGAGGGCCTCCTCTTCAAGGAGCAGGAGGCGGGGTACCTCGCCGGTTACGCCGCCGGGCTCGCCGCGAAGGACCGCGGCGGCAAGGCCGTGTCGTCCGTCGGCGGCCAGAAGCAGCCGCCGGTCGATCGCTACATCGCCGGCTTCCAGGCGGGAGCCAAGGCCGCGTTCCCGGGCGTGCAGACGCTGAACGGGTACTCGCAGGACTTCGAGAAGCTCGCGCTCTGCAAGGAGGTCGCGCTCAACCAGATCGCCGACGGCTCCGTCGTCGTCTTCCAGGTCGCGGGCGGCTGCGGCCTCGGTGCGCTCGACGCGGCGAAGGAGAAAGGCGTCTGGGGCGTCGGCGTCGACGCCGACCAGGGCTATCTCGGCAGCTACGTGCTGACGTCCGCGCTGAAGCGGGTCGACACGGCGGTGTTCGACTCGATCAGGGACGCGAAGGACGGCAAGTTCAAGGGCGGCCAGGACGCCGTCTACGGGCTCGACGTCAACGGCGTCGGCATCGGGAAGTTCTCGCCGAAGGCTCCTGCCGGCATCGCCGCCAAGGTGGCGCAGGTCAAGCAGCAGATCGCGGACGGGAAGATCACGAACATCCCGACGATCGTGAAATAGGCCGCGGCAACTAGCCTGAACGGAATGCGGAGATCGTTCGGCATCGTCCTCGTCGCGCTCGCGGCGACGCTCTGGGGTCTCGACCAGTGGATCCGCGGGCCGCTGTCGGCGACGACGACGGCGGGGACGATCGTGTTCGGCGAGCACCTCGTCCTCGTCGTCCTGACCCTGCCGCTCGCGGCCGGCGCGCTCGCGGCGGTGTTCCGGCTCGGCTGGCGTCACGTCCTCGCGGCGATCGCAATCGGAGCCGGCGCTTCGGCGGTCGCGACGATCCTCTTCACCGAGGCGCTGTTCACCCACAACGATTTCGTCACGCCGGTCGTCCTGCAGAAGGTGCAGCCGGTCTTCGCGGTGCTCGGCGCGATGGTCGTGCTGGACGAGCGGCCGGGCCGCCGGTATGCGCCGTACTTCGTCGCCGCTCTCGTCGGTACGTGGTTCATGGGCGTCCCGCATCCCTTCCATCCGAAGGCACACGGGCTCGCGACGATGTCGTACGCGCTCGGTGCCGCGCTCCTGTGGGGGCTCGGGACGGTATTTGGCCGCTACCTCGCACGCGACCTGCGCTTCGAGCACGTCACGACGCTCCGGTTCGTGTTCGGGCTGCCTGCGAGCGCGATCGCCCTGCTGGTGCTCGGCGTGCCGGCGTTTGCTTCCTGGCACGACTCGTTCTGGATCATGATCCTCGCGCTCGTGACTGGTTTCGCAGCCATGTTCCTCTACTACTACGGGCTGCGCTCGACCCCGGCCGTTGCCGCGACGCTCGCCGAGCTCGCGTTCCCGGTCACCGCGGTGCTCGTCGGCTACTTCAAGTTCGGCCAGACGCTCAGCGGCTGGCAATGGTTCGGCGTCGCGCTGACGAGCACCATCGTCGCGCTCCTGCCTGCACGTCCCCAGGACGTCGCCACGCCTGTGGCCGCTCCGGTACCGGCGTGAACCCGACGGTCAGCCCGGGCGCAGAGCCGGCGTGGTGGCTGCGCGACGCCGACGACGGGGAGCGCTCGCCGTCGCTCGACCGCGATCTCGAGGTCGACGTCGCGATCGTCGGCGGCGGCTTCACCGGCCTCTGGACGGCGCTCGCGCTCCGCGCGCTTCCGGAGCCGCCGCGTGTCGCGCTGCTCGAGGCCGAGTTCTGCGGCTGGGGCCCGAGCGGCCGGAACGGCGGCTTCTGCCACGGCTACTGGTCATATCTGCCGACGCTCCGCGATCTCTTCGGGGACGAGGCGGCGCTGCGCCTGTGCGCGGCCGGTGACGAGATCATCCCCGGCATCCGTGCGTTCCTCGCAGAGCGAGGCGAGGACGCCTGGTTCCACGAGGACGGCCTGCTCGAGGTGTCGACGTCGGCGTCGCAGGATCCCGAGATCGACGGCCAGGTTGCGGCCGCGCGCGGAGTCGGTCGTCCCGAGGAGGCCGAGCTCAGGGAATCGCCCGGCATCTCGCCGCGCTTCCGTCGCGGCGTCTTCTTTCGCGACGGCGCCACCGTCCACCCGGCAAGGCTCGTCCGAGCGCTGAGGCGCGCCGCGCTCGCCGACGGCGTCGAGCTGCACGAGGGGACGCGCGCGCAGCTGCGCAGCGACGGGACGATCGCCGCGAACGGCCGCACCGTTCGCGCGAAGAACGTGGTCGTCGCCACGAACGCGGCCGCGACCGAGTGGCGCCCGGTGAGAGGGCGGCTGACCGTGTTCGGAAGCTACGTCGTGCTGACCGAGCCCGTGCCGGATCTCCTGCACGAGATCGGCTGGACGGACGGACTCGGGGTCTACGACGCACGCATGTTCCTGCATTACTTCCGCACGACGAACGACGGCCGCGTGCTGATGGGATCCGGTTCCGGGCCGATCGGCTTCGGCGCTCGCATCGACGAGCGCTTCACGCACGACGCGCCGACCGCAGGACGCGCGGAAGAGGGCCTGCGCCGCCTGTTGCCTGCGCTCGCCGATGTGAAGGTCGAGGCGGCGTGGGGTGGGCCGATCGACGTCTCGGCCGACCATGTGCCGTTCATCGGCACCGTCCCGTCGACCCGGATCCACTATGCCCTCGGGTACTCCGGCCACGGCGTCGGCCCGTCGTGGCTCGCGGGCCGAGTGCTCGCCTCGCTCGCGACCGGTGCCGATGACGAATGGACGCGGCTTCCGTTGGTGGAACGCAAGGTCGCCCGCGTGCCGCCCGAGCCGGTGCGCCGGATCGGCGGCGGCCTGATCCGCGCGGCGATCCTCTCGCTCGAAGAGGCCGAAGAGCACGGCCGGCCCGGCAGCCCGATGGCGAAAGCGGTTGCCGGGATACCCCGCCTGCTCGGAATGAAGCTCGGCACCAGATGAGTCCGCGCATTTCGTCACCGCGACGGATGTCGGTTGACGAAATGCGCAGCACGCGATAGAACCGCGCCGTGCCGTTGACGGAGGCGATGCGGGGCCCGGTCACACGGCCGCGCTCTCTCGATCCGGTCGACCGCGGAATCATCGAAGCGCTGCAGGAGAACGGACGCACGCCGTTCCGGTCGATTGCCGCACGCGTCGGTGTCGCGGAAGCGACGGTGCGATCGAGGTACGCGCGGCTCGTCGACGACGGGATCCTGCTCGTCACGGGCGTGACGAATCCGCTCGGCCTGGGGTTCGAGGCGCAGGCCATGATCGGGATCAAGACGTCGGGCAGCCCTGAGCCCGTCGCCGACGAGATCGCGGGGTGGGACGAAGCGAGCTACGTCGTCGTCGCCGCCGGGCGCTTCGACCTGCTGGTCGAGGTCGTGTGCAACGACCACCGCCACCTACTGGAGTTGACGACACGCCTTCGTGAGGTCGAAGGTGTCGTCACGACCGAGACTTTTCCCTATCTGAGCCTCGCCAAGCAGGTCTACGCGTGGGGCACCCACCTCGTGGAGGAGGAGGAGGAGGCATGAGCGTAGGCTCGACGGAGCTCAGCAAGGGACGAGTGAATTACGACGTCCGGATCGAGAACGTCACCAAGCGTTTCCAGGACGTGACCGCCGTCGACGACCTGACGCTCGACGTCGAGGCAGGAAAGTTCTATGCGCTGCTCGGCCCGTCCGGCTGCGGCAAGACGACGACGCTCCGCATGATCGGCGGCTTCGAGGAGCCGACCGAAGGCACGATCTACCTCGGCGACAACGCCGTCACGGGTCTGCCGCCGCACAAGCGCGACGTCAACACCGTGTTCCAGAGCTACGCGCTCTTCCCGCACCTGACCGTGTTCGAGAACGTCGCCTTCGGCCTGCGCCGCAAGGGCGTGAAGAAGGGCGAAGTCGGCAAACAGGTCGACGAGATGCTCCGCATCGTCGGGCTTGCGGGCTACGGCGGCCGCAAGCCGAAGCAGCTCTCGGGCGGACAGCAGCAGCGCGTCGCGCTCGCTCGTGCTCTCGTCAACCGGCCGCGCGTGCTGCTGCTCGACGAGCCGCTCGGTGCGCTCGACCTGAAGCTGCGCAAGGAGATGCAGCTCGAGCTGAAGCGGATCCAGCACGAGATGGGATTCACGTTCGTGCACGTCACGCACGACCAGGAAGAGGCGATGACGATGGCCGACTGGATCGTCGTCATGAACGGCGGCCACATCGAGCAGCTTGGCGAGCCCGCCGATCTCTACGAGCATCCACGGACGGCGTTCGTCGCGAACTTCCTCGGTGTATCGAACCTGTTGCACGGCACCGCCGAGGCCGGGGACGCCGTCCGGCTGGAGAACGGTCACGTGCTACAGGTCGCTCCCGGCACCCTCAGCGGGAAGTCGCGCTCGGTCTCCGTCGGGATCCGCCCCGAGAAGCTGCACATCGGCGGCACGGGGGCGAACCGCCTCTCGGGCGAGATCGTCGAGCGCGCCTACGTCGGCGTCTCGACGCAGTACGTGGTGAAGACGTCGATGGGTGAAGTGTCGGTGTATGTCCAGGGGGCAGGAACGCACGCACCCGGCGAACAGCTCGAGCTGTCGTTCTCGCCGGATGCGACGTTCGTCGTCGAACGATCGGAGGAGGTCGCAGCATGACCCAGTCTCAGTTCACTCGCCAGGAGCTCTTGCGTCGCGGTCTTGCAGGCAGCGCGCTCCTGACCGTCCCCGGCCTACTGGCCGCTTGCGGCGGATCCGGGAGCAAGAGCGCAGCGACCACGACCGGTGGGAAGCAGCAGCTCGCGAAGACACTGCACTTCTCCAACTGGACGCTGTACATCGACGTCAACAACAAGACCAAGTCGCATCCGTCGCTGCAGCAGTTCCAGCAGCGCTACGGCACCCACGTCGACTACGTCGAGGACATCAACGACAACGCCTCGTACTTCGGGAAGATCCAGGGCGCGCTGTCACGCGGCCAGTCGATCAACCGCGACATCATCGTCCTCACCGACAACGACCGGTACCTGTCGTTGATGATCAAGAAGGGCTGGACGGAGAAGCTCGACAAGTCCGCGATCCCGAACATCAAGAACCTCGTCGAGGTGCAGCGGCACCCGACGTTCGACCCGAACCGCGAGTACTCGCTCCCGTGGCAGTCGGGCATGACGGGCATCGCCTACAACGACAAGCTCACCGATCCGGTGCTGTCCGTCTCTGACCTCCTCGAGAACCCCAAGCTGAAGGGCAAGGTCACCTCGCTCAACTCGATGGGTGACGCCCTGACGCTCGTGATGCTCGCGAACGGCGACGACCCGACACACGTCACGGACAAGTCGTTCAACGCTGCCTTCAGCCGCATCAAGAAGGCGGTCGACGACAAGCAGATCCGCCAGTTCACCGGCAACGACTACGCCCCGTCGCTCGCGAAAGGCGACCTCGCTGCGGCGATGTCGTGGTCGGGCGACATCGCGCAGATCGGCAACAGCCACATCCACTGGAACGTGCCGAAGGACGGAGGCGCGCTCTGGACGGACAACATGATCATCCCGAAGGGTGGCAACGTCTATACCGCGTCGGTCTACATGAACTACGTCTACGACCCCGCCGTCATGGGTCTGATGGAAGCCGGCGACCCGAAGCGGAACATCACGGGCATCTACTACATCCCGCCGGTGATCGGTGCGAAGCAGGCGGCGCTCAAGCTGAACCCGTCGGTCGCGAACAACCAGTTGATCTTCCCGACGGCGAAGACGCTCTCCCAGGTCCACCTCTTCGACAGCGCTGCGTTGAACAACGAGAAGTACCTGACGCAGTGGCAGAACCTCATCTCGGGTTGATGCACTAGTGGTGGCCTGGCTCCATCGCCGCCGCGGCTGGACGCCGTACATGTTGCTCGCGCCCGGGCTCGGGTTCCTGACGGTGTTCTTCGTCGTTCCTCTGGGATTCCTCGGGTACCAGTCGCTGCAGTCGGGGAACATCGACTTCGGCTACGCGTTCACGTGGGCGTTCGGCAACTACAAGACGGCCGTCACCGACTACCGGTCGGAGTTCGTGCGCTCGATCGAGTACGCGGGCATCGCGACGGTCCTCGCGCTCGTGCTCAGCTACCCGGTTGCGTACTGGATCGCATTCCGCGGCGGCCGATGGAAGAACCTGTTGCTCCTGATGATCGTCGCGCCGTTCTTCGTCACGTACCTGATCCGGACGCTTGCGTGGGAGACGATCCTGTCCGACAACGGGCTCGTCGTGAGGACGCTCCAGCATTTGCACCTCGTGAGCCCCGGGGGGCACCTGCTTGCGACGAGCACCGCGGTCGTCGCCGGCATCACTTACAACTTCCTGCCGTTCATGGCGCTGCCGCTGTACGTCTCGCTCGAGCAGATCGACCAGCGTCTGATCGAGGCCGCGCAGGATCTCTACGCAAGCAACTGGAAGGCGTTCGTCCGCGTGACCGTCCCGCTCTCGCTTCCCGGCGTCGTCGCGGGGACGCTCCTCACGTTCATCCCGGCCGCCGGCGACTTCATCAACGCGCAGCTCCTCGGGTCACCTCAGAACCACATGATCGGGAACGTCATCCAGTCGAAGTTCCTCGAGCTGACCGACTATCCGGCTGCGGCCGCCATGTCGTTCATCCTCATGGGCGCGATCCTGGTCGGCGTCATCCTCTACGCGCGCGCGGTAGGGACCGAGCAGCTGTCGGGTTCAGCCGTATGAGCGCCGTCGCGGTTCCGGCTCGGGCGAAGACGAGCGTCGCAGCGACGGCCTGGGCGTTCGTACGCCGGCACACGCTCACCGTCTACTCGCTGCTCTTCTTCCTCTATCTCCTCGTGCCGATCGCCATCGTGATCGTGTTCTCGTTCAACCAGCCGGTCGGGAAGTTCAACTACACCTGGAACAAGTTCACGCTGGACAACTGGCGCTACTGGAACGGCGTCCCGGGGATCCAGAGCGCGATCGTCCTGTCGCTCGAGATCGCCCTGCTCGCGAGCGTGATCGCCACCATCCTCGGCACGCTGATCGCCCTCGCGCTGGTGCGCTACGGGTTCCGCGGGCGGAGCGTCACGAACCTCCTGATCTTCCTGCCGCTGTCGACGCCGGAGATCGTCATGGGAGCGTCGCTCCTCACGCTTTTCCTGAACCTGAACTTCGTGTTCGGCTTCTGGACGATCCTGATCGCGCACGTCACGTTCTGCATCAGCTTCGCGGTCGTCTCGGTGCGGGCGCGCCTCGTCGGCTTCGACCGCCATCTCGAGGAGGCCGCGATGGACCTCGGCGCCAACGAGTGGGTGACGTTCAGGAAGGTGACGCTCCCACTCATCGCGCCGGCGATCCTCGCCGCGCTGCTCCTCTGCTTCGCCGTCTCGATCGACGACTTCGTCGTCACGTACTTCAACTCGGGGTCTGAAGTGACGTTCCCGCTGTTCGTCTGGGGTGCCGCGCGGATCGGCGCGCCGCCGCAGGTAAACGTGATCGGGAGTGCAATCTTCTTGATTGCCGTCACCGCCATGCTCTTGAACGTGTTCGTCCAGACCCGCCGCACGAAAGGAGCACCGTCCGAATGACCCTCGACCTGCAGCAAGCCGCACGCGACCACCTCTGGCTTCACTTCACGCGCATGGCCGCATACGGCGACGCGGAGGTCCCGATCATCGTGCGCGGCGACGGCTGCTATCTCGAGGACTCGCACGGCAAGCGCTATCTCGACGCGCTGGCCGGGCTGTTCGCGGTGCAGATCGGCTACTCCTACGGCGACGAGGTCGGGCAGGCGGCGCACGAGCAGATGAAGGAGCTGCCCTTCTACACGAACTGGTCGTACGCGCACCCGCGTGCGATCGAGCTCGCACACGAGGTTGCGCAGCTCGCGCCGGGCGACCTGAACCGCGTGTTCTTCGTCTCGGGCGGTTCCGAAGCGGTCGAGTCGGCCTGGAAGCTCGCGCGCCAGTACCACGCTGCGCGCGGCGAGCGCCGCTGGAAGGCGATCGGGCGCCGGACCGCGTACCACGGCACGACGATGGGCGCGCTCTCGATCAACGGCATCGCGGCGATCAAGAACGTGTTCGAGCCGCTCGTGCCGGAGACGTTCCACGTCCGGAACACGAACCGCTACCACCGGCCCGATGAGGAGACCGAGGAGGAGTTCACCGCGTTCCTGCTCGACGACCTCGAGCAGGCGATCATCGCCGCGGGACCGTCCACGGTCGCGATGGTGATCATGGAGCCGGTGCAGAACGCAGGCGGCGCGTTCACGCCGCCGTTGGACTACTTCCAGGGCGTAAGGGCGATCTGCGACGAGTACGGGATCCTGCTCTGCGCAGACGAGGTGATCACCGGCTTCGGAAGGCTCGGCGAGTGGTTCGGCTCGGCGAAGTACGACATCCGGCCCGACCTCGTGACGAGCGCCAAGGGCCTCTCCTCCGCCTACGCCTCGATCGGCGCCGTGATCGCGACCGACAAGGTCTTCGAGCCGTTCCTGGGGGCGCAGTCGATGTACACGCACGGGATCACGTTCGGCGGCCATCCCGTGCAATGCGCTATCGCGCTGAAGAACATCGAGATCATGAAGCGCGAGAAGATCGTCGAGAACGTCCGCGACAACGGCGACGCGTTCCGTGACACGCTCGCACAGCTCCTTGACCTCGACATCGTCGGCGACCTGCGCGGGACAGGCTTCTTCTACGCGCTCGAGCTCGTGAAGGACAAGGAGACGAAGGAGGGCTTCAGCGACGAGGACAGCGAGACGCTGCTGCGCGGCTTTCTCTCGCCGCAGCTCTTCGATCGCGGCCTGATCTGCCGCGCGGACGATCGCGGCGACCCGGTCATCCAGATCTCGCCGCCGCTGATCGCGACGCAGGTGGAGTTCGATGAGATGACCGGCATCCTCGGCGACGTGCTCAGCGAGGCGCAGGACCGGATGCGCGTCAAGTCGCCCGCACTCGCCGGCGAGACGACGCGCGAAGCGGGCACGCGGATTCCGTGAGAGTCCTCGTCGTGGGGACCGGGGGCGTCGGCTCGGCCGTCGCCCCCATCGCGGCGCGCCGCGATTTCTTCGAGCGGATCGTCTTCTCCGATCTCGACCCAGCTCGCCCGCAGGCGCTCGTCGACCGGCTCGGCGACGACCGCTTCGGCGCGGCGCAGCTCGATGCGTCCGACACAGCCGCGATCGCCGAGCTTGCGCGCGCAGAGAAGTGCGACGCGATCCTGAATGCGGCCGACCCGCGCTTCAACCCGCCGATCTTCCAGGCGGCGTTCGACGCGGGCTGCACCTATCTCGACATGGCGATGACGCTCTCGGATCGCGAAGGGACGAAGCTCGGCGACCTTCAATTCGCCCAGGAAGCGGAGTGGCGCGAGCGCGGGCTGCTCGCGCTCGTCGGGATCGGCGTCGAGCCGGGGCTGTCGGATGTATTCGCACGTTACGCCGCCGACCACCTGTTCTCGGAGATCGACGAGGTCGGCGTGCGCGACGGCGCGGATCTCGTCGTCGACGGCTACGCGTTTGCGCCGACGTTCTCGATCTGGACGACGATCGAGGAGTGCCTCAACCCGCCGGTGATCTGGGAGCGTGACCGCGGCTGGTACACCACGGAGCCGTTCTCCGAGCCGGAGGTGTTCGACTTCCCGGAAGGCATCGGCGAGATCGAGTGCGTGAACGTCGAGCACGAGGAAGTGCTGCTCGTGCCGCGGTGGATCGACTGCAACCGCGTCACGTTCAAGTACGGGCTTGGTGAGGAGTTCATCGAGGTGCTGAAGACGCTCAACAAGCTGAATCTCGACTCGACCGATCCCGTCACCGTTCGCGGCATGCAGGTCGCGCCGCGCGACGTTGTCGCCGCCGCCCTGCCGGATCCGGCGACGCTCGGCGACCGGATGCACGGCCGCACGTGCGCAGGGACGTACGTCACGGGCAAGGGCAAGGACGGGCAACCGAAGGCGACCTACCTCTACCACGTGGTCTCGAACGAGGAGACGATGGTGCGCGACGGCGCCCAGGCGGTCGTCTGGCAGACGGCGATCAATCCCGTCGTTGCGCTGGAGCTGCTCGCGGGCGGCGCCTGGTCGGGCACCGGCGTGCTCGGCCCCGAGGCGTTCGACGCCCTGCCGTTCCTCGACCTGCTCGGCGAGTACGGCTCGCCGCACGGCATCGACGACCGCACGCCGTGAAGGACCGCGCCGAACGGCTGCTCGAGCGGGAGCTGCAGTCGTTCACGGCGACGCATCCTCGCTCCCGTGAGCTGTCCGAGCGCGCCCACTCGTCGCTGCTCGGCGGCGTGCCGATGCACTGGATGCTCCGCTGGGCCGGTGGTTTCCCGGTGTACGCCGAGAAGGCGTGGGACGCGCGGTTCCGCGACGTCGACGGGCTCGAGTACGTCGACCTCTGCCTCGGCGACACCGGCGCGATGACCGGCCATTCCCCGGCTCCTGTGGTGCAGGCGGTGGCCGAGCAGCTGGCGCGCGGGATCACGCTGATGCTGCCGAGCGAGGACGCGCTCTGGGTGGGGGAGGAGCTGACGCGCCGCTTCGGCGTCTCGCGCTGGCAGTTCGCGCTCACTGCGACCGACGCCAACCGCTTCACGATCCGGCTCGCGCGGCTCGTCACCGGCCGGCCGAAGGTGCTCGTGTTCAACTGGTGCTACCACGGGACCGTCGACGAGACGTTCGCCACGCTCGACGGCGACTCGGTCGTCGAGCGCGATGGCAACCTCGGCCCGCCCGTGCCGCTCGACGAGACGACGCGCGTCGTCGAGTGGAACGACGTCGCGGCGCTCGAGCGCGAGCTCGCGCACGGCGACGTCGCTTGCGTCCTGACGGAGCCGGCGCTGACCAACATCGGGATCGTCCACGCAGAGGCCGGCTTCCACGAAGCGCTAAGGGCGTTGACGAGGAAGTACGGGGCGCTGCTCGTGATCGACGAGACGCACACGATGTGCGCCGGCCCAGGCGGCTTCACAGCGGCACACGGGCTCGATCCCGACGTGCTCACGGTCGGCAAGGCGATCGGGAGCGGCATACCGGCGGCGGCATACGGCTTCACGGAGGAGGTCGCGGCCCGGATCGACGCGGCGATCGGTGTCGACGACTCGGACGTCGGCGGCGTCGGCGGCACCCTTGCCGCGAACGTCCTTTCGCTCGCAGCGATGCGCGCGACCCTCACGCACGTGCTGACCGACGACGCATTCGAGCGGATGATCGCGCTCGGCGAGCGCTTCGAGCAGGGCGTCGCGTCGGTGATCGCCGACCACGGGCTGCCGTGGCACGTGACGCGCCTCGGCTGCCGCATCGAGTATCTGTTCCGCCCGGAGCGGCCCCGCAACGGCAGCGAGGCGGCGGAGGGCCAGGATCACCTGCTCGATCGGCTCATCCACCTCTATGCGCTGAACCGGGGCGTGCTGCTGACGCCGTTCCACAACATGGCGCTCATGTCCCCGGCGACGTCGGAGGCGGACGTCGACCGGCACACCGAGGTGTTCGCGGCCGCCGCCGCCGAGCTCGTCGAGTAAACCTACGGGCGTGGATGTCCTGATCTGCGACGTCGGCCCGCGCGACGGGCTGCAGAACGAGCCGGACGCACTCCCGCGCGCGGCGCGCGCGGCGCTGGTGACGCGCCTCGCGTCTGCGGGCGTCCCCCGTATCGAGGCAGTGTCGTTCGTCCGCGCCGACCGTGTGCCGCAGATGGCAGGTGCGGAGGAGGTCGTCGCCGGCGCCGACAAGGGGAACGCCGAACTGTCCGGGCTCGTGCTCAACGAGCGCGGCTACGACCGGTTCGCGGCGACGACCCTCGACCGTGTCAATTGCACGCTCGCAGCGACCGAGACGTTCAACGAGCGGAACGGCAACGCGACGCTCGACGAGGCGATGCGCCGCGCGCAGGCGATCGTCGCCGCGGCCTCGCGGCCGGTCACGGTCACGGTGTCGTGCGCGTTCGGCTGCCCGTTCGAGGGCGAGGTCGACCCCGGCGCGGTCGCAGCGCTCTGCGAGCGGTTCGACGGCGCCGACGAGCTGGTGCTCGCGGACACGATCGGCGTGGCGACGCCGAGGCAAGTGCGGCGGCTCGTCGAGCGGGTGTCGATTCTCGGGCCGCGCGTGGGCGCGCACCTTCACAACACGCGCAACACGGGCTACGCGTCGGCGTGGGCGGCGCTCGACGGCGGCGCGGCGGTGCTCGACGCGTCGATCGGCGGCCTCGGCGGCTGCCCGTTCTCGCCGAACGCGACAGGAAACATCGCGACGGAGGACCTGGTGTGGCAGCTCGAGCGCGACGGCATTCGCACCGGGATCGACGTCGCTGCGCTCGTCGAGATCTCGCTCTGGCTCGAAGAAATCCTCGGCCGGCGGCTCGAGGGCTATCTGTACCGCGCCGCGCGCTGGCCGTAATCCGCAGCCTGGCGGTCAGCGCGCCGGCCACGCCTTCGGGATGAGGAAGCTGCGCTCGAACTCGCAGACGACCTGGTCGCGCTGGTTGAGCCCGCGCGTCGTCACCCCGACGATCCCGAAGCTGGGACGTGACTGCGACTCGCGCGCGGAGAGCACCTCCGTCTCCGACCGCAGCGTGTCGCCGACGAAGACGGGGTATGGAAGCCGGATGTCGGTCCAGCCGAGGTTCACGCCGCCCGCCTGCGTGGTGTCGGCGACGGAGAGGCCGAGCACGAGCGCGAGCGTGAACGTCGAATTGACGAGCGGCTTTCCCCATTCGCTCGCGCGCGCAGCTTCCTCGTTGAAGTGCAGCTCGTTCGTGTTCATCGCGAGCATCGTGAACAGCAGGTTGTCGGTCTCGGTCACGGTGCGCGCGACCTCCGACCGGTAGCGGTCGCCGATCGTGAAGTCCTCGTAGGTGCGTCTCACGCCGGTACGAGCTCGCGGAACGCGGCCAGCGTCCGCTCGACGTCGTCGTCGGATGTCTGCCAGTTCGAGACCGAGATCCGGATCGCCGGCCGCCCGTCCCAGATGGTGCCGCTCATCCACGCTTCGCCGCTCGCCTGCACGGCGGCGAGCGCAGCCTCGGTGCGCTCATCGTCGGCGAACCGGAACAGCAACTGGTTCAGCTCGACCGTGTTCAGCACCTCCGCGCCCATCACCTCGAGCCGGGCGGCGAACGTCCGGGCATGCGCGCACGTGCGCTCGACCAGCTCGGCGATGCCGGTGCGGCCAAGGGCGCGAATCGCCGCGTACACGGCGAAGCCGCGCGCGCGCCGCGAGTGCTCGGGATTCCAGTCGAGCTGCTCGCGCTTGTCGTCGTCGACGATCAGGTAGGCGGCGCGCGCCGAGAACGCGGCGCTGTGCGAGTCCGGGTGGGCGGTGAAGACCAGACCGGAGTCATAGGGAACGTTGAGCCATTTGTGCGCGTCGGTCGACCACGAATCGGCACGGTCGGCGCCGTCGACGTAGTGCCGGAGCGAGTCGGTGGCGGCAGCCCAAAGCCCGAACGCGCCGTCGACATGGACCCACGCGTTCGGTGCGGCGTCACGCGCATCGGCGATCGCGTGGAACGGATCGCTCGCGCCGGTATTGACCTCACCGGCCTGCGCGCAGACGATCGTCGGCTCGTCGCCGATTCGGAGCTCGCTCGTCAGCATGCGACCCTCTGCGTCGACGGGGACGACGTCGGTCGGCGCGCCGAGGCCGAGCATGCGTAGTGCGCGGTCGATCGTGCCGTGCCGCTTCGCGCCGACGACGACGCGGATCTTCGGAGCGCCCTGCAGGCCGTCGCGCTCCACGTCCCAGCCGGCGTGCGCGAGCACGTGATGACGCGCGGCCGCGAGCGCGGTGAAGTTCGCCATCTGCGCGCCGGTGACGAAGCCGAACGACGCGTGCCGCGGCAGCCCGAGCAGCTCGATCAGCCAGGCACCGGCCGCCTGCTCGACGATCGACGCCGACGGCCCGAGCACGAACAGGCCCGCGTTCTGGTCCCACGTCGACGTCAGCCAGTCGGCGGCGATCGAGGCGGGCACCGCCCCGCCGACGACGAAGCCGAAGTAGCGGCCGGACGCCTCGGCGACGAGCCCGGGGTCGACGGCGGCGGCCAGCTCTGCGATCACCGTGCGCGCGGGCAGGCCGTGCTCCGGCAGCGGCGCGGAGATCGCCGCGTGGAGCTCGGCGACCGTCGCTCGTGGGTACACGGGCCGGTCCGGGAGGGTCTCGTAGAAGTCCGCGGCGATCGCAGCGGTCAGCTCGAACAGCTCGCGGAGATCGTCCATCGCCCGATCCTAGTCCCGGACCGCCATGATCCCGGCGTGCTCCACTCCGCCTTCGATCTCCTTTCACACCCGCCCGAGGCGTACTTCATCGTCTGGGCGCTCGCGCTCGGAGACTCGGTCTTGCCGATCCTGCCGAGCGAGGCGGCGCTGATCACGGCCGGACTGCTGTCGGTCGTCGGCGAGCTGACGCTCGGCTGGGTGATCGTCGCCGGCGCGGTCGGTGCGTTCTGCGGCGACTCGATCGCCTACGGCCTGGGACGGTTCGTCGGGCGGCCGTTCCAGGAGCGTTTCCTCACCGGCGAGCGCGCCCAGCGGGCGCTCGGCTGGTCGCGCGGCCAGCTCGAAGAGCGTGGGGGCCTCGTCCTGATCGTTGGGCGGTACGTCCCGGGCGGTCGCACCGCCGCGACGTTCACGTGCGGCGTCACGCACTACCCCTACGCTCGGTTCCTCGGCTTCGACGCGATCGCAGCGGTGTCATGGGCGGTGTACGCATCGGTGCTCGGTTACTTCGGCGGCCGGTTCTTCGAGAACCACGCGTGGGTCGCGCTGCTCGTCGCGTTCGGCATCGCCGGCGCGCTCACTCTCGCGGTCGAAGGTGTCAGGCGGCTGCGCCGCCGGTGAACCGGCTCGCGAACGAGACGTCGCCGTACCTGCTCCAGCATGCGGCAAATCCGGTCGACTGGTACCCGTGGGGCGACGAGGCGCTGACGCGGGCGCGTGTCGAGAACCGTCCGATCCTGCTCTCGATCGGGTACGCGGCGTGCCACTGGTGTCACGTGATGGAGCGCGAGTCGTTCGAGGACGCGGCGACCGCCCGCGTCATGAACGAGCGGTTCGTCTGCGTGAAGGTCGACCGCGAGGAGCGACCCGACCTCGACTCGGTCTACATGGACGCGGTCGTCGCGTTGACCGGCAGCGGCGGCTGGCCGATGACCGTCTTCCTCACCCCCGAGGGCGAGCCGTTCTTCGGCGGGACGTACTTCCCGCCGGAGCCGCGCCACGGGCTGCCGGCGTTCCAGCAGGTCATGCTCGCGGTGTCGGAGGCGTGGGCGACGCGCAGCGACGAGGTGCGCACGTCCAGCGCGAACCTCGCCGAGCACATTCGCTCGGGCTCAAGGCTCGCCGCCTCGAGCGCCCCGCTCACGGCTGAGCTGCTCGCTGCGGCGCAGGAGAGCCTCCGCGCGCTGTTCGACCCGACGTGGGGCGGCTTCGGGCGCGCGCCCAAGTTCCCGCCCGCGCCCGTGCTCGAGTTCCTGCTCCGTCGCGGTGAGGAGACGATGACTCGCCGGACGCTCGACGCGATGGCGGCCGGCGGCATGTACGACCTGGTCGGCGGCGGGTTCCACCGCTACTCGGTCGATGCGCGCTGGCTCGTGCCCCATTTCGAGAAGATGCTCTACGACAACGCGCTGCTCGCGAGTGTCTACCTGCACGCAGCGGCGCGCTTCGGCGATGACCGGTATCGCGTAGTCGCCGACCGCACGCTCGACTACGTGGAGCGCGAGCTCTCGCTCTCCGGCGGCGGCTTCGCCTCGGCGCAGGATGCCGACACCGACGGCGTCGAAGGGCTGACGTTCACATGGGCGCCGGGCGAGGGTGCGCCGGAGGCGCTCTTCGAGCCGTTCGAGCACGACCGGTTCGTGCTGCGCGGCGAGCTGGACGACAGCGTGTGCGCGCGCCTGCTTGCGATTCGCGAGCTGCGGCCGCAGCCGCTCCGCGACGACAAGGCGATCGCGTCGTGGAACGGGCTCGCGCTCGCCGCGTTCGCGCAGGCCGGTCGCCTCGACACCGCCGTCGGCCTGGCCGACTTCCTGCTCGGTCCGCTGTCGACGTCCGACGGGCGCCTTCACCGCACGTGGCGCGACGGTGTCGCGAAGGGAACGGGCTACCTCGAGGACTACGCGGACGTCACGTACGGGTTGATGGAGCTGCACACTGCGAGCGGTGAGCCGCGCTTCCTGCTCGAGGCGTATCGCCTCGCGCAGGTCGCGCTCGCGCTCTTCGCGGACGACGAGCACGGCGGCTTCTTTCAGTCGCCGGTCGACGGCGAGCATCTCGTCGCGCGCAAGAAGGAGGTCGACGACCATCCGACGCCGAGCGGGAACGCGATGTTCGCCTACGTCCTGCTCCGGCTCGCGCGCATCTGGGGCGACGACGAGCTCGAGCGCCGCGGTGCCTCGGTGCTGCGGCTCGTGCGCTCCGGGCTCGAGCGGTCACCGACGTCGTTCGGCTGGATGCTCGTCGCGCTCGACCAGCATCTCGCGCCGCACCGCGAGCTCGCGATCGTCGGTGATCCGAACGCCGAGATCGCGCGCCGGATGCTCGCCGAAGCCGCGCCGACCGACGTCGTCGCGTTCGGGCCCGCCACGAACATCCCGCTGCTCGAGGGGCGCACCGAGGTCGACGGCAAGACAGCCGTCTATGTGTGCGAGCGGTTCGCCTGCGCGCTGCCCGTCACCTGACGAGCGTCTCTTCGCCGACCGGCTCGGGCTGCGGGCTCGGGTCCGGCTGAGGCACGGGCTCCGGCGGCGGCTGCGGCGTCGGCACCTCGTCGTCGGCCGGGCCGGGCTGCGCGAGCCGGCGCCGCCGCGTGCCGTACGGCTCCGCGGCCGTGGCAAGGGTCGCACCGATGCCGAAGGCGAGCACGCCGATCCACGTCCCGAGCGAGCGCACGACGCTCCCGACGCCGATGTCACCGGACCACGACCGCACGTGATGCGCGAACCAGTTCGAGCTCGGCTGCATACCGATGATCACCCAGCCCGCGACGATCAGGACCGGCACGAAGCCGAACAGGAGCATTGCCGGCGGGTGGCCGCCGGTGCCGCGGAGCTGCGAGAGGCCGAAGACGAGCCCGGCTGCGACGACGAGCCCGGTTGCGGCCCAGTAGCCGCCGGTGGTGGAACGGTCGACGTGCGCGCCCGCGAGCCAGAGCAGTGCTCCGGCACCGGCCGCGCCGAGCACGGTGATCGGCACACGATTGACGCCGTTGAGAGTCATGGTCGGTTCCTCCCTTTTCTCGTAGAACGGGAAACCAACCCGGGTGGTTACCGTGACTTTTCGGCCTCGCGAACGAGAATGCAGTGGATGCCCGACCGCTCTGAGGAAGCGTTCCGTCGCCACTATGCGCAGCTCTTTCGCTACATCCGCCGCCGAACGCCCGACGACTTCGAGGCCGAAGACGTCACCCAGGCGGTGTTCGCCGATGCAGCCCAGCGCCTCGGCGACTTCGAGCCCGGCGCCTCGCCCGTGCTCGCGTGGCTGTACACCGTCGCGCAGCGCCGCCTGGCGGATCGCGCCCGACGACTCGCGCAGCAGCACGCCTCCCTGCGGGAGATCGAGCGGACGAGACTGGCTGCCGCCGAGGAGGACTACGGACAGGAGCTCGCGGCGGCGCTGCGAGACGCGCTTAAGGGCCTTCCGGACACGCAGCGGACGGTGGTCGTGATGAAGCTGCTGCGCGGGCTTTCGTTCGCCGAGATCGCGACCGAGGTCGGGACGAGCGAGGGAGCCTGCAAGATGCGCTTCGCTCGGGGGCTGGAAGCGCTGCGCGACCGTCTGGCAGACGCACCGTGAGCGTCGGGCCCGACCGCGAGGTCGTCGAGCTCCTCCGCGACGACCCGGACCTGCTGGCGATCGCCGACGCGGTCGTCGCGACACAGTCGCCGAAGCACACGTCGTATGCCTGGCGGCTGCTCGCGGTCGCCGCGGTCGTCGGAGCGGTGATCGTGCTGGCGGTCGTCGCGCCGTGGCACG
Organism: Gaiellaceae bacterium; assembly: GCA_035474195.1. Taxonomy (GTDB): domain Bacteria; phylum Actinomycetota; class Thermoleophilia; order Gaiellales; family Gaiellaceae; genus PALSA-600. Next base: position 212 of record DATINO010000069.1, on the reverse strand, counting down.
GTCGCGGCGACGGACTCGTCGGGCGCGCACTGGCCGCGGTTGGCGAAGGGCCGGTGCTGCATGCGGTGATCGCAAGCGACGTCCCGAACGAGACAGTCGTGACCCTGTCGTCGGGACGTGAGCGGCCGGTCCGGCAGACGATCGAGTACTGGTATGACGCCGACCGAGGTTCGCTACGCGCGATCAGTTCGACGAACGGCGGTGTCGTCGTC
>DATINO010000068.1:0-13623 GCA_035474195.1 Gaiellaceae bacterium | reverse complement strand
GCCGAAGAGGTGTCAGACACAAAACCGGTGTCTGACACCCCCCAGGCTGCTCCCGCCCCGGTGATCCACCTGCCGGACAGGGAGCTGACCGACGAGGACGGCGAGGTGCCGACGCCCGCGAAGAAGCGGACGCGCCGGGGCTCTCGAGGCGGCCGGAACCGCCGCAAGAAGACGGCCACCGTCTCCACCACTGCGACCGTCGAGACGGCGGAGAGCGAGGCGCCCGAGGCGCCTGCTGCGGCCGATGAGCCGTCCGAGAACGGCGACTGGGGGTACACCCCGATGAGCCAGTGGGGGATGGACGACGACGCGGCCTGACGGCGCGGCGGCACGAGCCAGCACACCGCGCCGTTGCTACACTTCCGGCCGCTCGCGGGCTTCCGCCCGCGTTTTTCTCCGTTATGGACTACGCGATCATCCGTCTTGGTGGGAAGCAGTACCGCGTCCGCGAGGGTGAGACGCTCGTCGTCGACCGCCTGAAGGCCGACGAGGGCAAGACCTTCAGCCCGGACGTCCTGCTCGGCGACGGAGCGGTGACCGTGAAGGTCGTCGCGCACGAGCGCGGCCCGAAGATTCGGATCGGCAAGTACAAGCGGCGGACCGGCTACAAGCGCCACAACGGGTTCCGCGCGGCGACGTCCCGCATCGAGATCTCGCTCGGCGGCGCCAAGAAGGCAGCGCCGAAGAAGGCCGCAGAAGCTCCGGCGCCAAAGGCGGAGGCAGCGCCGAAGGCGGAGAAGCCGGCGGCAGCCGAGGATCACGTCAAGGGGATGCCGAGCGGCTACGAAGAGATGACGGTGGCGCAGATCAGCGAGGGCGCGAAGACGTGGAACCGCCCGATGCTGGAGGCCGCGCTCGAGTACGAGCAGGCGCACGCCGCGCGCAAGGGCGCCCTCTCGGCGCTGCAGTCGGCACTCAAGGCAAAGGAGGAGGAAGCCTAGATGGCACACAAGAAAGGCCTCGGCTCCTCGAAGAACGGTCGCGACTCGAACCCGAAATACCTCGGCGTGAAGATGTTCGACGGCCAGCTCGCGAAGCCCGGCAACATCATCGTCCGCCAGCGCGGCACCAGGTTCCGGCCCGGACCCGGCACGCAGATCGGCCGCGACGACTCGATCTTCGCGGTCACGACCGGCACGGTCTCGTTCCGCACGAGCGGCGAGCGCCGTTTCGTGTCGGTTCTCGAGCCCTCCGAGTAAAGATGTTCAACGACCGGGCCCGGATTCGCGTCCAGGCCGGCAAGGGCGGCGACGGCGGCTTGAGCTTCCGTCGCGAGAAGTACGTGCCGAAGGGCGGCCCGGACGGCGGCGACGGCGGCCGCGGCGGTGACGTCATCCTGATCGCCGACGCGTCACTGCGGGATCTTTCTGCGTTGCGCCGACGCCGGCTGATCAAGGCCGGCCGCGGCGAGAACGGCCGCGGCACGCGCAAGCACGGAGCGGACGGTCGTGACAACGAGCTGCACGTCCCCGTCGGCACGCAGGTCCTGTCGGACGACGGCGATCTCATCGCCGACCTGGCGCACAAGGACGCGCGGGTCGTGCTCGTGAAGGGCGGACAGGGTGGACGCGGCAACGCGCGCTTCGTCTCGTCGACGCGGCAGGTGCCGCGGTTCGCCGAGGTAGGCCCGCCGGGCGAGGAGCTCGACATCGAGCTGCACCTGAAGCTGCTCGCCGACGCTGCGCTCGTCGGCTTGCCGAACGCGGGGAAGTCGTCGTTGCTCACCCGCATCTCGAATGCCCGCCCCAAAGTCGCCGACTATCCGTTCACGACGCTGCAGCCGATCCTCGGCACCGTCGAGTCCCCGGACGGCCGTCAACTCGTCGTCGCCGACATTCCGGGATTGATCGAGGGTGCGTCGGAGGGAGTCGGTCTCGGACAGGAGTTCCTTGCGCACCTCGAGCGCGCTCGCACACTCGTGCACGTGATCGACGCGTCCCATCCCGCAGACGACCAGTGGCGGCTAATCGACGCGGAGCTCGGTGCCTACGGCGCCGGTCTCGACGAGCTTCCGCAGATGGTCGTGTTGAACAAGATCGATCTCCTCCGCTCGCCGACCTTTCAGGTCGTCGACCCGAGGATAGTGGGCGTCTTCCACATCTCGGCGGTCACGGGCGAAGGTATTCCTGAGTTCACACGTTCACTCTTCGAGCTTGTGCCGCCACCACCTAGCGCGGAGTCGAGCATCGACTCCGCGCCTGTGGACTTCCTCGTCTACAAGCCCGAGCCTAAAGCGCGCGGCTGGCGGCTGCTGCGCACCGACAGCGGCTTCCGGGTGCTCGGGACGCCGCCGTCCGAGGAGGAGCTCGAGCGTGCGTTGAAGGCGGCGGGTGCGCGCAAGGGCGCGGTCGTCGAGGTGGGGGACGAGGAGCTCGAGCTCGCATGAACGTCGGCTTGTTCGGGGGCGCATTCGACCCGCCGCACCGCGGGCATGTGGAGCTCGTGCGACGCGCGAAGGAGGAGCTCGCTCTCTCCGAGGTCGTGGTGCTGGTCTCTGCGCGCCCGGGACACAAGTCCGTCGAGACGCCGGCGGAGGTTCGGCTCGAGCTCGCGCGGGCCGCGTTCCCCGACGACACGGTGCTGCTCGACTCGCACGCGCGGACGGTCGATCTCCTGCGCGAGCATCCTGAGTGGACCGACGCGTGGTTCGTGATCGGTGCCGACGAGTTCGCGGACTTCCTCTCGTGGAAGGAGCCCGACGAAGTGCTCGCTCGCGTGCGGATCGCCGTCGGCACGCGGCCGGGCTTCGCGACGGAGCGCCTGCAGGGCGTCCTCGACGGCCTCGCGCATCCGGAACGTGTGCGGCTGTTCGACATGGAGCCGGTGCCGGCGGCATCGCGCGACCTGCGGCAGCACCTCGTCGAGGCGGATCTGCCGCCCGCGGTGGCGGAGATGATCCGCCGCGAGGGGCTGTATCCGGAGGAACCCCGGGTACACTGAGGCCAGTTGAAGCCGATCGAACAGGCACGCGCCATTGCGGCCCTCGCCCAGGAAAAGCTCGGCCGCGACGTGGTCATCCTCGACATGCAGCCGGTCTGTGCGTACACGGACTATTTCGTCGTGGTGACCGGGAACAACCCACGTCAGACGAAGGCGATCTGGGACGAGGTGCACGGGCGCATGAAGAAGGAGCACGGCGTCCTGCCGCGGAACGCCGACGGCGAGCGCGAGGCGACCTGGATCGTCGGTGACTTCAGCGACGTCGTGCTGCATGTCTTCACGCCCGAGGCGCGGGCGTACTACCGCCTCGAAGAGCTGTGGGACGACGTCCCGCACGAGACGGTCGAAGCAGCGACGGCCTAAAGAGACAGCAGACACGTGTTCGGTTCGGCGGTACCGTTGTTGTCGGTGCTGACGACGGATCAGAAAGGTGTTCGGTCGAGCGTGCACTCGTGCAATTGCGACTGGCGCCGTGCCGAAACGACCAGGAGCCGTTGATCAATTGGGCGCGTGACTACGAGTTCGGGGCTACACTGGCGAGGCTCCGCGGGCCCATAGCTCAGTTGGGAGAGCGCTAGCGTGGCACGCTAGAGGCCGCCGGTTCGAGCCCGGCTGGGTCCACCTGAAAGCCGCCTCCGGGCGGCTTTTTAGTCGGACGGCGGCCGCACGACGGCCCCGCCGTTCGCCCGCTGCACGACGAACGGCAGCATGCGGTCCGAGCAGTACGCCTCGATTGCGCTGATCGCATCGTCGAGCAGCCGCTCACGCTCATGCGAGGCGAACCGCACGTGCAGCGCGCACCGTTCGTCGGAGTCGACGATCTCCGCGGTCAGTCCGCGCGAGGCGAGCGCCTCGGTCAGCTCGCTGCCGATGCCCCGGCGGGCACATCGATCTCGATCGTCTCCGCCACCGCCGGGTCAGTTCCCGCGATGGGGGAGTTCTATGCATGCCTCCGTAGGAGACGGGGGACGAGCGTCTGCCGAGGAGCAGGCTCGCGCAGCTGCTCGGCGCGCACTTCGAGCAGGCGCACGAGCTCTGCGGTCTTCACGAACGGATCACGGATCACCGGGTCGCCGTTCAACGGCAGGGCCGCGACGAGCTTGCCGTCGAGGAGCGCCACGACGAGGCGGCCGTAGGGGACGGGAACCTCGGAGAGCGCCGCCAGGCGGTCGATCGCGGGGTCGTCGGCCGGCTTGCACATGCGGAGCTCGATGTCGGGCGACTCGACGCGCGCCGGCTCCGTCCGCTTGCGCGGCCGGGCCGAGCGACGCAGCGTCGCAATCCGGTCTTCCATGATCATCCTCCTCACTTCAAAGTCCATCATCTCGGGCCTCCCAGACCGTCTGACAGAATTGCTGTAACCAGTGATAAGATGTTAGCAGTTACGTAACCTCCTAAGCAAGGTGAATGGTGAACACAGAGCTCGTCCAGGATTTCGTCAACTCTCATGAGCTTCGCCCCGAGGTGGAGGATCTCGAGACGCCGCCAGACCTTTCCGCCTGGCTCGCCGGCCGTGGGCTGCTCGAGCCCGGCGCCCGGGTGACGAACGCCGAGCTCGCAGAAGCGGTGCGCGTACGCGAGGCGCTGCGCGACGTGCTTTCGGCGAAGGTCGGGATCGAGGTCGACGTCGAGGCCGCGAAGACGGAGATCGACGCCGCCGCGCGCCGGGCCGGGCTCGAGCTGCGCTTCGATCCCACGTGCCCGCGGGTCGAGCCGACAGTCGGCGGCGTGCGCGGTGCGATCGGCCGGATCCTCGTCGAGGTCTACGACGAGATGGTCGACGGCATCTGGGAGCGCATGAAGGCGTGCAAGGCGGAGGATTGCCGTTGGGCCTTCCTCGACACGTCCAAGAACAAGTCGCGCGCATGGTGCTCGATGGAGAGCTGCGGAAATCGCGCCAAGGTGAACGCGTACCGGGCGCGTCACCAGCTGTACCCGGCACATCCCCACCACTAGTTCCAAAATCGGCACAGAGCCGGCACAGACACGTTCGCGCTTCGCACGTACCGTTGTCTCAAACGACAACGAAAGGAGTGGAAGTGCGCAGAGTTCTCTCGCTGCTCGTCCTCGTGGCGGCGCTGTCGGTCGTCGGGGCTGCGGCTGCTGCGCCCGGTTCCTCGGTCGCGTGCGGCGGAACATGTGATCCCGGCCGCGGTTACACCGGGTGTAAGACCATCTCGGGGTCTCACGGGGCGAGTGCTTGGCTCGTGTATTCGATCCGACACGTCATCGTCGTCTCGTACTGCAAGCGCAACGGCGTCATCACCAGCATCTCGATCGCCGCGCACTACTGCGATTCGGCCGGTTTGGTCTCGTGCTCTCCCAGCGCCGCGTGGAAGACGGGTGGCGGCGTCGGCAGCACGTGGGCGACGTTCGAAGGCCACGCCCAGTGGACGGTCAACACGCTCCACATCTACAACAACACGGACGTCGTCACCCTCACCGTGCCGACGATCGACGGATGAGCGACCCGTGGTGCAAGCGGCTCGCGATCATCGCCGCGGTGTGGCTCGTCCTCGCCATTGCGCTGCAGTTCGTGATCTCGCTCGCCTTTCGCTGAACCCACTACTGTCCGCGGTCGTGGAGCTTCGCCCCACGACCGACGGCGACCTGCCCGCCCTCCACGCGACGTTCGTCGACGCGATCGCGACCGTGTTCGCGCCCCGCGGCTTCGACGTCCCGTCGCCCTCGCTCGAGGGCTTCTCCAACCTCCAGCGGCACGTCCTGGCGACCGGCGTCGGCTACGTCGCGGAAGACGACGGCGGAGTGGCCGGGTTCGCGTCGGCCTGGACGCGCGGCGACGACTGGTTCCTCGCGTCCTTGTTCATCCGAGCTCGGGTGCAGGGCAAGGGGGTGGGGCCGCAGCTGCTCGACGCCGTGTGGGGGAACGCCCGGCGCAGGCGAACGGTGACCGACGCGATCCAGCCGGTGTCGAATGTCCTCTACGCCCGTCGCGGCCTTGCACCGGTGACGCCGCTGCTCACGTTCACCGGCACGCCTCAGATCGCTGCAACCGAGGAGGAGGCGCCGGGCGATCTGGGCGCGATCGACGCGATCGCGTACGGCTTCGACCGCACCGTCGACCATCGCTACTGGGAGCTGCACGCGCGACGCACCGAGTGGGGCGATGCGTACTCGTACGCGTTCCCCCGCGGCGACGTCGGCCCGGTCGCCGGCGCGACACCGCAGGCAGCGGCGCGTGCACTCGCGGCCGAGCTCGCGAACGCCGACAGGCCCGTGCGCGTCCGCATTCCCGGCTCCGCGCGTGAGCTCGTCGACGTCGCGCTGCGTGCGCGCCTTCGCCTCGACCCAGTTCCCGGTCTCGTGCTGCTCTCGCCCGCCGTCCGGCCGCCGACCGCGCTCGCGCCCTCCGGGTACATGCTGTTCTGAGGCGGCGCGAGAGGGTTCAGCAGCCCGCTGCCGGGGTACAATCGGCGGATGTCGGGTGAAGCCTGGGGGTTCGTCTTCCTGATGCTCGCGCTCAAGATCCCCATCGTGTACCTCGGGGTCGTGGTCTGGTACGCGATCAAGGCGGAGCCGGAGCCCGGTGTCGACGAACAGCAGGACTTCTCGATCTGGCGGCCCTGGCGCCGGCCGGAGAGTCCCCGCCCGCGTCGCGGCGGCCCGCACGGGACCCGCGACTCCGCCCGGGTGCAGCACGCCCGGCGCGATAGAGTCAACTCGTGACCCCGACGACACGCGATTCGATCCGGCCTGCAGAAGCGGTCGCCGGGTTCCTTGCCGCGTGTGGCCTGTTCATCGGGTGCCTCGAGCTCTTCTATCGTCCGTTCCGGCTCGTCCCGGTCGCGGTCGTCCTGCTCCTCGTGGCAACGGTGATGAGTCACACCCAGCAGCGGCTGATCAGGATCGGGTTCGCGGCTGCGGGCATCTGCTTTGTCGCCGGCGCGGCGCTCCAGGTCATCACGCACCATCCCCTGTACTAACCCCCGGTTAGGGGAGAGGACATCCGGCATGCCCCTGGTACAACACAGGGGTGAGCACGCACGACGTCGACGGCCTGAACGCCGGCTACGCGCGCGCGCTGCTCGACGACTACCTCGAGAACCCTGAGGCGGTCCCGTCGGAATGGCGCGCACTCTTCGAGAGCGGTGATTCCGCGCTCGTCGCGACGCACCCCGGCATCGCCCGGTTGCTCGAAAAGCTTCCGGCGAACGGCGGCAACGGCCACAGCGAGGCTCCGCCCCAGCCGGCGCCCCCGGCCGCGCCCGAGACGCCCGCTGCCGGGCCGGACGAGCGGCTGCTCGGCGGTGTCGCGGCTGCGATGGCGCTTGTCAAGGCTCACCGCACCCACGGGCACCTCGCTGCGCGGCTCGACCCGCTCGGCTCGGAGCCGGTCGGCGACCCGTCACTCGAGCCGCTCCGTCTCGAGCCGAAGTTGACGCCGGAGCTCCAGGCGCAGATCCCTGCGGCGGTGCTGCGGGTGCACGTACCCGGCGAGACGCTCGCCGACGTCCTTCCGCTGCTCGCCGAGACGTACTGCGGCACGATCGCGTACGAGCTCGAGCACCTCGCCGACCACCAGCAGCGTGTCTGGCTGCGGCAGGCGATCGAATCCGGCCGCTACCGGCAGCAGCTCTCCGCCGACGAGAAGAAGGCGCTTTTCCGCCGCCTCTGCGAGGTGGACGGGATGGAGCGCTTCCTGCGCAAGCGGTTCCTCGGCCAGAAGCAGTTCTCCGTCGAAGGGCTCGACGTGTTGATCCCGATGCTCGACGAGACGATCGAGCTGGCCGCCGAGGCGGGCGCGCACGACATCGTCATGGGGATGGCGCACCGCGGCCGGCTCAACGTGCTTGCGCACACGATCGGCACGCCGTACGAGTACATCCTGCGCGAATTCGAAGGTGAGCGGACGATCGACGCAGTGGCCGCCGATCCCGAGGGCGGCACGGGCGACGTCAAGTATCACCTGACCGCCGCGGGCACGCGCACGACGGCGAACGGCAAGGTCGGCGTTCGGCTCGTCGCGAACCCGAGTCATCTCGAAGCCGTCGACCCCGTCGTCGAAGGACGCACGCGCGCGGAGCAGACGGACCGCTCGACGGCGAACGGCGCACACGATCCGTCCGTGGCGCTCGCGGTGCTGCTGCACGGCGACGCCGCGTTCGCCGGGCAAGGCGTTGTCGCGGAGACGTTCAACCTGCACCACCTCGACGGCTACTCGACGGGCGGCACGCTCCACCTGATCACGAACAACCAGATCGGGTTCACCACCGATCCCACCGAAGGCCGCTCGACGCGCTACTCGTCCGACCTCGCGAAAGGGTTCGACAGCCCGATCATCCACGTCAATGCCGATGATCCAGAGGCGTCGATCGCCGCCGCCCGGCTCGCGATGGCGTACCGCCGCCGCTTCGGGCAGGACGTCGTCATCGATCTCGTCGGCTACCGCCGCTTCGGGCACAACGAACAGGACGAGGCCGCGTACACGCAGCCGCTCATGGTCGAGCAGATCAACGCTCACCCGAGCGTGCGCGAGCTGTACGAGAAGCAGTTGATCGACGAAGGCGTCCTGTCGCGCGAAGAGGCCGACGCCCTTGTCACCGAAGTCGAGACGGCGCTGCGCGCGGCACACGATCGCCTGAAGGCATCGTTTGCCGAGCCGCAGGAGATCGATCACGGCGCTGTCGGGAACGCGAGTACCGGCTCGATCGACACGGCGGTGCCGAGCGCGACACTCGAGGCGCTCAACGAGCAGTTGCTCCGCACGCCCGGCGACTTCACAGTGCATCCGAAGCTCGAGCGGCAGCTCGAGCGGCGTCGCGGTGCGATGACCGGCGGCGGCATCGACTGGGGTCACGCCGAGGCCCTCGCGTTCTCGTCGCTGCTCGTCGAAGGCATTCCGATCCGGCTGACCGGCCAGGACGTTCAACGCGGCACGTTCGCGCAACGCCACCTCGTGCTCCACGACGCACGCTCCGGCGAGACGTTCACGCCGATGCAGCATCTCGACAACGCCTCCGCGTCGTTCGAGGTGTTCAACTCGCCGCTCTCCGAGTACGCGTGCCTCGGCTTCGAGTACGGCTACTCCGCGGCGGCGCCGGAGGCGCTCGTCCTGTGGGAGGCGCAATACGGTGACTTCGCGAACGGCGCGCAGATCGTGATCGACCAGTTCATCTCGTCCGGGCTGTCGAAGTGGCGCGAGACGTCACGGCTCACGCTGCTTCTGCCGCATGGCTACGAAGGCAACGGCCCCGAGCACTCGAGCGCGCGACTCGAGCGCTTCCTCCAGCTCGCCGCGCAGGAGAACCTGCGCGTCGCGAACTGCACGACCGCGGCCCAGTACTTCCACCTCCTGCGCAGGCAGGCGCTCGACGCGACGGCGCGGCCACTCGTTGCCGTGACGCCGAAAGGGCTCCTGCGCCTCAAGGAAGCGACGTCGACGATCGGCGAGTTCGTCGGCGGATCGTTCCGTCCCGTGATCGACGACGCGCGGCTCGCCAAGCGTCGCGTCAGCCGGCTGGTCCTGTGCAGTGGCAAGATGTACTACGACATCGTCGGTCACGAGACGTACGCGGGAGCGGCCGAGACCGTCGCAGTGGCCCGGATCGAGCAGCTGTATCCGTTCCCGACCGAAGCCGTCGCGGCCGTCGTCGCGTCATATCCCTGGCTAGAAGAGGTCGTGTGGGCCCAGGAAGAGCCGCAGAACATGGGGCCGTGGCGGTCGATCCGCCATCGCCTCGAGGAGGGGGCTTCCGGACGCAGGCTCCGCTTCGCCGGCCGCCCGTGGCGTGCGAGCCCGTCCGAGGGTTACCCGACTGCGCACCTGATCGAGCAGGACCGGATCGTCCGCGCAGCCGTCACAGGCGCATAAGCGACGTCAGCTCGCTGATCGACGCGGATCGCGATACCGTTCACCCGAAGGACATCGACGCATACGTCGCGAGCTTTGCCGACGGACGTGCGTGTCTCCGATAGTGATCGCTACGGGCGCCTGCGCCGGGCGCGCTGAGCGGCGACGGCCTGCTTCGCGATGCGCGGCCCGTGCTTCCGTGCTTGTGACGCAACCCACCGACGCTGCCGCTTCGGCAAGCGGCGCCACAGATCCCACAGCGTGAGCGCTGTTCCGACGGGGCCGAGGCGGCGGCTGAGCTTGACGCGAGCCATGCGAGCGTCATTGTGCCTGGCCGGCGGGTGTTTTCGAAACGACAGATCGTCTAACATTCTCCGGCTGGGAGAAAATGGTGTCGGAGCAGGAGGATTTCATGGCCGTCGACACGCCGTCGATGTTCGCGCAGGTCATTCAGGATCATCTCGAGTTGAAGCGCAGGAACGCCGCGCTCGAACATGAGATGCCGCTCGACCGGTACCTGAACGACGACCCCTTCGAGAATCATCCGCTCTTCAAGACCGAGGAGCAGGCGCGCTTCGAAGACACGATGGACGGCGTCCAGGGCATCGAGGCCGAGGAGACGCGCCTCGACTGGCCGACGACAGACGACACGTTCATCGAAGCGCCCTCTGCAGTCGATCCCGACGCGACCGTCGAAGCAGTTCTCCCGGACGCGGCCGACGCCGACCAGCCGTCCGACGAGAACCTCTGGACGCGCTCGCGCGACTTCGACTGGGGCGACTGACGCACGACTTCAACTCGGTTCCGGCTTTGCCGGCAACCCGAGTTGGCCGCTGACGAACCCGGTTGCCGCCGAAGGCAGAACCGGGTTCATGTCGCTCTCGCTTTGACCCGCGCGGGATGAGCGAGGTCCGTGTTGTCGACGACGACCGACGCTCGCGATTGCGGTTCACAACGCGCCATGTACAGCTGCTGGCCCTCGACGTATCGGCGATTCGACGGCGCGTCCGGGTCCGGGCTTCCGAATCCGTACCCGCGGGCCGCGCCGCGCCGGATCGAGATGTCGAACGGCACTTCGAGCCAGATCGAGTAGTCCCAGAGCCCGACGAGCTCGTCGCGGTGAAGGAAGATCCCGTCGGCGATGACGACGGGGCTGCTGGCTCCCGCGATCGCACGCTGGAACCGGTCGTAGTCGAACGAATCGAGAAAGAACCCTTCGGGCGAGTCACGACCCAGGCGGTACCGCACCTCGGGTGGGTACAGGAAATCGTCGGCGCGGATCCGCGTCGACCCGTCGATCCTCTCCGCGAGCTCGTCCGCGAGCCACGTCTTGCCTGCGCCGTCGACGCCGTCGACTCCGATGTGCCGCGCACCGCGCGCACGGATCTCCTCCACCAGCTCCGCGAGAAACGCGCCCCGGTTCACGGCACCGACAGCCGCGCCCACAAGTTGTCGAGTATGCGCTTGACGGGCCAGAACGTCGACGAGCCTCCGAAGTCGAGCGCACCGGCCGCGAACACCTTCGCTCCCTCGGGAGTCTCGTAGTAGCTCATCTGCGCGGTGATTCCCGGTCCGAGGAGATCCGGGATCTGCGCTACCACCACCGTGCCGGGCGGCGAGTCCGGCGTCGTCGAGTCGATCTCGATCCCGTAGCCGCCGACGAACTGCCCGAACGTCGAGCCGTCTGTGAGCCCGGTGCCGTCCCACAGCCACGGTGTCGCCGCGGCGTTCTGCACGGTGAACAGGCCCTGCTTCTGCCCGTCGTCGTTCGCGCGGTACTGCACACCGATCAGCCGCGCTTCCGGGCGGCCGGCGATACGCCACTGACCGACCTTGCGCAGGACGCGCCCTTCCTCGTTCACCTTCCAGAAGAAGTTGTTCGCCGAGAGGAACATCAGGTTGCCGCCGAGATCGCGGAAGCGCTCGATGTCGTCGTACTCGTGTGTCGCCACGTACTCCTCGTGACCTTCGAACACGATCAGGTCGTAGTCTTTCGCGAGCTCGTCGCCGGTCGGGATCAGGTCGAAGTCGGAGTCGGAGATGAACTCCGCCGACTTGCCCGACCAGTAGAGCCAATGCAGGAACGGCAGGTCGTAGCGGTAGAAGCGCGGCGGTACGCCGCGCGCGATGTACGTCCGCCCGAGATTGACCGCGCCGTTCGGCGGCCCCGCGTACCACGTGTCGCCGTACCCGTTCCCGTCGACATCCTGGAAGTTGTAGGCCTGCCACGTGTTCGTCGGCAGCACGACGAGTACGCGGCTCGTTGCGCCGAGAATGGTGGGGCGGACGACGAACGGCGCGTAGCCGACGCGCCCATCGGGGCCGGTCAATGATGCGTAGTAGAGACCGCTCGGCAGGTTGGGAATGCGGATGGTGATCGTGCGCGGCTTGCTCCGGTACTGCCGCATCGCGACCTCGATCGGCGGCTGGCCGGTGTCGATCCCCGCGAACTGGTTGTCGGCATAGGTGACGACCTTCTCCGGGCCCGACTGGAAGAACCTCAGCTCCAGGGACGGCTCGTCGGTCGCGATGTGCAGCGCTGCTATCTGGCCGGGGGCGTAGTTCGGCCGGGCGAAGCCGGCATCGATCCCCTGGATCCGCACGACCGGGCCGCGCGGATGGCGTCCCACGAACGCGTCCGGCGCCCCGTAGACGGTGCGCCGACCGTCCTTGTCCACCACGGTCATCCGGATCAGGTATGTGCGTGGATTCTGGTTCTCGAGCGGTGACCAGACCATCGTGTGCGCGCCCGCCTCGAACGACTCCGTCAACGTGTAGACAACCTGCGGCACCTTGACCGTTCGCGTGACGTCCATCGTCACCGTTGCAGGCACGTTCAGCCGGAAATGGACCCGTGCCACGTCCCGGAACGCGTCGTCGTTCGGGCTGACGGTCGCGAGCAGGCTCGAGTCGCCGGCGAACGGCGTCGAGCCGTTGTCGATCCGCAGGTCGAGCAGCTGGGGCGCAGCCGGCTTGTGGCTCTCTGCGTGTGCGACACCGGCGACGAGAAACGCCGCGACAGCGGCCAGAGCAAGGCGGCGCACGCGCCGAAGGGTAGCCTCAAGCCGTCCGCTGCTCCAGTTCGTTCGCCTTGCTCGTGAGCGCCGTGAAGGACGCCTGCAGCACGTCGTTCGCGCCCGCGCTCGCCAGCGTCCACGTGAGGAGGCGCCCGAACTGTGGGGCGATGATCTGCGTGCCCACGAGCCCCGCGGCGATCCAGGTGCCGATGCACCGCGAGCACGTCACGAGCTCGCCGATCGCCTGCCGAAGGTCGCCCGTCTCCACCGGATCCTCGGCGCCCGCCTTCGCGTGGCCGGTGACGAACGGCTCCCGCAGAAAGCTCGTTACCTGGTCGCTGGACATCGTCCGAGAGGCCTTGAACGTCGCGAGGCCGAGCAGCACGAGGTCGAGCGCAGACTGCTCGCGCGGGTCGCGGTCGAGGAGCTTCGCGACACCGCTGGCCGTGGCGAGGCCGCCGGTGAACGCCGCCATGATGCCGGCGTAGGCGGCGTACGGCGGGGTGGTCTGCGCAGCCATCGCAAGTACCCTGTCCCTCAGTGGCGCCGCTCAAAACATCCTCGTCGTACGCGCCGACCGGCGACCAGCCGCAGGCGATCGAAGCCCTCTCGGCCGGGCTGCGCGCGGGCGAGCGCTACCAGACGCTGCTGGGCGCGACCGGCACCGGCAAGACGGCGACGATGGCCTGGATCATCGAGCAGGTCCAGAAGCCCGCGCTCGTGATCGCGCACAACAAGACGCTCGCCGCGCAGCTCTGCAACGAGTTCCGCGAGTTCTTCCCGGCGAACGCGGTCGAGTACTTCGTCTCCTACTACGACTACTACCAGCCGGAGGCGTACGTCCCTCAGGCAGAT
>DATINO010000067.1:0-11830 GCA_035474195.1 Gaiellaceae bacterium | reverse complement strand
GTTGTGCAGGAAGAAACTCTGCCCGCCTCGATCGTTCTCGCGCTCGAGCGCCTGCTTGACCAGATCCTCGTCGTACTCGCCGACGAACGTCCTGATCGGGCGGCGGCCCTCGGGCGGCGTCTCGATCACCGAGATGTCGCGCAGGCCGGACAGCGACATGTGCAGCGTGCGCGGGATCGGTGTCGCAGAGAGCGCGAGCACGTCGACCTCGAGGCGAAGCTGGCGGAGCAGCTCCTTCTGCGCGACGCCGAAGCGCTGCTCCTCGTCGACGATCACGAGCCCTAGCTCCTTCGGGATCACGTCGCGCGACAGGACGCGATGGGTGCCGATCAGGACCTCGACTTTTCCTTCGGAGAAGTCGAGAAGGGCTTGCTTCGTATCCTTGCGCGTTCGGAACCTCGACACCATTTCGACGCGGACCGGAAAATCGCGATACCGCGCCCGGAACGTGTTCCAGTGCTGCTGGGCGAGCACCGTCGTCGGCACGAGCATCAGCACCTGCTTGCCGTTCACCGCGACCGCGAAGGCGGCACGCAGCGCGACCTCGGTCTTGCCGAAACCGACGTCACCGCAGACAAGGCGGTCCATCGGATGCGGCGATTCGAGCCCCTCCATGACCGCCTCGATCGCCGTGCGCTGGTCGTCGGTCTCGCGGTACGGGAACTCCGCTTCAAGACGCTCGACCCACTCGTGCTCCACGTCGAACGCGACGCCGGGCTGCGTCTGCCGCTGCGCGTAGAGCTGGAGCAGCTCGCCGGCGAGCTCGCGGATGTGCTCGCGGGCGCGCGTCTTCAGGTTGTCCCACGCCTTGCCGCCGAGCTTCGACAGCGTCGGCTCGCGCGAGTCGGCGCCGATGTACCGGCTGACCTTGCCGATCTGCTCGTGCGGCACGTAGACGCGGTCGTCGCCGCGGTAGGCCAGCAACAGGTAGTCGCGCGTGACGCCCGCGACCTCCTTGGTCTCGAACCCGAGCAGCTTCGCGACGCCGTGATCCTCGTGGACGACGTAGTCGCCGGTGCGCAGGTCGGAGAAGCTCTGGAGGGCGCGGCCCGGCGCGGCTGTCGCACGCGGCGGGCGCTTGCGGAAGACCTGCGTGTCGGGCAGGAGCGCGAACCCGAGCTCGCGCCACACGAAGCCGCGACGCGCAGGCGACACCGCGAACGCGAGCCCCGCGGGCGTCTCGCCCGCCTCGAGGATCTCGGCCGACACGCGACGGAGGAGCGCCTGCTGACGCAGCGCCTCCCCGCGGTGCGGGAACGCGACGACGACGTCGAGCTCCTGGCGAAGCAACCCGTTGAGCTCGTTCTCCGCCTCGGACAGGCCCCGTGCCGCGAGCGCCGGACGCTGTGCGTCGAAGCTGAACGGCTGGCCCTGCGGCAGCTGCGTCAGCGCCGTCGCCCCCTCGAGAGCGACGGGCCGAAGACCCTGCTCCTCCCATGCGGCCTCCACCTCGTCGGGCGACCAGACGAGGTCCGGCGCACGGTCGAACGCCTGCACGAGATCGTCGGGCACCTCCGTCGCCGCCGACTCCTCGCCTTCATCGGGACCGAGATCGATCTCGACGAGCTCGCGCAGGCGCTCGCCCGCCGGATAGATCGTCGCGCCGTCCATCGTCCGCAGCGCACGCTGCGTGAACGGCGAGAACGCGCGGATCTGCTCGATCTCATCGCCGAACAGCTCGACGCGGAACGGCTCGCGGCCCGTGGTCGGGAACACGTCGACGAGCCCGCCGCGTACGGCGAACTGCCCGCGCTCCTCGACGCGCTCGACGCGCTCGTAGCCCGCCGACGCGAGGTGCTCCGCCAGAGTGTCGATTCCGGGCTCGTCGCCGATGCGCACCGTGAGCGGTACCGGCCGCTGCTCGCGCGGCGGCATCCCCTCGGCGATCGCGGCGGCCGATGCGCAGATGAGCCCTCCCTGCTCGAGCACCTCGAGCGCGCGGGCGCGTTCGCCGACGAGGTGCGGCGGCGGCTCGAGCCCGCTGCCCCAATGCACTCCGCGCGAGGGGAAGAGCGCGACACGCTCGTCGCCCACGAACCAGCCGGCGGCCTCGGCTGCGTCGCGTGCGTCCGCGTCCTCCGGCAGTAGCACGATCAGGCCGCGGTCGAGCTCCTCGTGCAGCGCCGCGAGCAGCAGCGGCAGAACCGGCTCGGAGACGCGCGCACGCGTCGGCAGGGAAGCGGCGAACTGCTGCACGCGCTCCTCCGCGCGGAGACGATCGACGAGTGTGTGGAGTACCGGCCGGTCCATGACGTTTGGCCGAACTGCGCGTTCGGCCGGGGAGTCATGGTAGTGGCTCAGACGAGGCGGCGGGCACCGTCGTACCGCGCGGCGTACCAGCCGCTGAGCGGATCGATCGCAACCCGCGTGCCGGTGTGCGGCGCGTGGATGAAGCGTCCGCCGCCGATGTAGATCCCGACGTGACCGACACCGTCGAAGAAGACGAGGTCACCCGGGCGCAGTCCCGCACGCGAGACGCGGCGACCCAGGCTGTACTGGCTGCCCGACCAGTGCGGCAGCACGATCCCGAAGTGCGCGTAGACGAAGCGCGTGAAGCCGGAGCAGTCGAAGCCGCTCGACGGCGAGGTGCCGCCGTAGCTGTACGGCGTGCCCAGGTACTGGCGGGCGAACCGGACGATGCGCGCCTGCTCGCGGGCGACGACGGTCGCGTGGCTCACCGTCACCGGCTTCGCCACGGCGTCCCGGACCTGGGCGGCGAAGAAGGCGAACAGGACGAGCAGCGTTGCGCGAACGCGGCGGAACATACGGGAGGCTCCCTTCGGCAGTGGCGGCGCGCGGAAAAGAGGCGGCGCACCTCCGTGTCGTTGGCCGGCGCAGTGTGACCGGGACTGACTCTGCAGCCATGCCCCCGATGGGGGGTTTGGCCCCACCGATCGGGATGGGAGCTATGTGCCGTTCCGCACGTTCACCGCGCGCTGCGCCGCTTCGAGCCCCTCGGCGTCGAGCAGCTCGACGGCGTCCGCAGCCGCCGCGACCAGCCGTTCCGCGTCCTCGTGCGGCTCGAAGTCGGAGAGGACGTAGTCGGCGGGCTTGCGGCGATCGCCACGAACCGGCCGGCCGACGCCGACGCGGAGCCGGAGGAAGTCGGTCGTGCCGAGGTGCGATGCGATCGAGCGAAGGCCGTTGTGGCCCGCTGTGCCGCCGCCGAGGCGCGCCTGTAGCCGCGCAGGCGGCAGGTCGATCTCGTCGTGGACGACGAGCACCGCGTCCGGCTCGAGCTTGAAGAACTTCATCGCCGCCTGGACGGAGCGGCCGGAGTCGTTCATGTACGTCTCGGGCTTCAGGAGCGCGACCTTGTGCCCGTCGACGCGGATCTCGGCGAGCTTGCCGTTGAACTTCCCCTTCCACGCGCCGTCGTGCCGCCGGGCGAGCTCGTCGACGACGAGCCAGCCAACGTTGTGCCGGTTGCGGGCGTACTCGCGGCCGGGATTGCCGAGGCCGGCGACGAGCAGGTCGTACGAGGTGCCGTGGCGACGCGGCCACAGGCGCATGCCTGTCGCCTATTCCTCGGATTCGGGGGCGGCCGCTTCGGCTTCGCCCTCGGCCGTGGGCTCCTCGCCCTCGGCGGCCTCGCCCTCGACGCCCTCTTCGCCCTCGGCGCCCTCTTCGGGCTCGGGCTCTACCTCGCGGGTCGGCTGCGTCACGGCGACGAAGACGGTGTCGCCGTCGTCGAGCAGCGTGACGCCGTCCGGCAACGCGACCTCCGAAAGATGCGCGGAATCCCCGAGGTGGAGCCCGGAGACGTCGAAGTCGACCGACGCAGGAACCTCCATCGGCAGCGCCTCGACGTTGAGCTCGGTAAGCATCTGGTTCAGGACGCCGCCCTCCTTCGTACCGACCGACTCGCCGATCACGTGCAACGGAACCGTCGCGTGGATCGGCTGGTCGAGGCGGACTTCCTGGAGGTCGACGTGCGTGACGGTGCCCCGAACCTTGTCGAGTTGGTACTCCTTGAGCACCGAGGAATGGGTCGCCCCACCCTCGACGACGACGTCGAGCACCGCGTTCAGCCCACCGGCACCGGTGAGCGCCGTGCGCAGGTCCCGCTCCGGGATCGTGATCGCGACGGGGGAGTCCTTTCCATAGAGGACGCCCGGGATCAGCCCGTGCCGGCGCAGGCGGCGAGACTCGGCGGAGCCGAGGATCGCCCTGTTCTGGACCACGAGCTTGAGACGCTCTCCTGCCACGGCGCGGGATTGTAGCTGGCGCGGAGCCTTCGGCTCCGCGCTAGAAGAGTTGGTTCTCTCCGCCGAAGATCGCCGACACCGAGTCGTCGGCGAACACGTTCATGATCGTCTCGGCGAGCAACGGCGCGACGGGGAGCACGGTCATGTTGTCGGGCTTCGTCAGTGGATCGATCGGCACCGTGTCCGTCACCACGATCCCGGCGATCTCCGGCGTCTCGAACTTGGCGATCGCGCCGTCGCAGAACAGCCCGTGCGTGGCGAAGACCCAGACCTCTTCGGCCCCGTGGTCGCGCAGCGCCCGGACGTTCGCAAGGACGGTGCCGCCGGTCATGATCACGTCGTCGCCGAGAATCACCTTCTTGCCTCCGACGCGGCCCGTGATCTCCGTGACCGAGACCACGTTCGCCGAGTGACGCGTCTTGTGCATGAGCGCAAAGTCCGCGTCGAGCATCTCGGCGAAACGGACGGCCTGCTTGGCGCGGCCCGCATCGGGCGAGACGGAGACGACACCGTCGCCCGTCAGCCCGAGGTCGCGGAAGTGGCGCGCGAACAGCGGGATCGCCGTCATGTGGTCGACGGGAATCATGAAGAAGCCCTGGATCTGCCCCGCGTGCAGGTCCATCGTGAGGATGCGGTCGGCGCCGGCGAGCTGGAGCATGTCGGCGACGAGGCGCGCCGAGATCGGCTCGCGCGGCTTCGCCTTCCGATCCTGCCTCGCGTACGGGAAGAGCGGGATGACCGCAGTGATGCGCTTCGCCGAGGCGAGTTTCGCGGCCTGGATCATGAACAGCAGCTCCATGATGTTCTGGTCGACGGGCTCGCAGCCGGTCTGCACGACGAAGATGTCGGCGCCGCGGATCGACTCGTCGTAGCGCACGTACGTCTCGCCGTTCGGGAACGTGCTGACCTCGGCCTCGCCGAGCTCGACGCCGAGCTGCTGCGCGATGCGCTGGGCAAGATCAGTGTGCGACCGCCCGGAGAAGACCATCAGCCGCTTCTGCGGTCCGCGCTCGATCCAGTGGCTCGGCGACGACTGGGTCACGACCGCCGGCTCGAGACCGGGAAGGACGAGCTCAGGACTCGCGCCCACGGGCTGCATATCCCTCCTTGTTCTCCTGCCTCGGCCTCGCGAACGCGAGCGCATCGGCGGGGACATCTTTCGTAATGACCGAACCAGCAGCGATCCAAGCCCCATCCCCGATCTCGAGGGGTGCGACGAAGCCATTGTGGATACCGGTCCTGACGTTGCTGCCGATCGTGGTGCGGCCCTTCGGCGCCCCAGGCTTGTGCGGGAAATTGGCCGTGATCGCGCCTGCGCCGACATTCGTGTCGTCGCCGATATCGGCGTCACCGATGTACGACAGATGCGGCACTTTCGTGCGGTCGCCGATCGTTGAGTTCTTGATCTCCACGAAGGTGCCCGCCTTGGAGGAGTCGCCGAGGACCGTCCCAGGGCGAAGGTAACAGAACGGGCCCACGACCGCGCGGGCGCCGATGTGCGCATCGACCGCGACGGTGTTCGGGCCCACCTCTGCCCCGGTCGCGACACGGGTCGCTCCGCGCAGCACCGTGAACGGGTGGATCGTCGAATCGGGCTCGAGCTCGACCTGTGGCTCGATCCACGTCGTCTGCGGATCGACGATCGTCACGCCCGCGAGCATGTGCTCCTCGTTGATGCGGTCGCGAAGCACGGCGGCGGCATGCGCGAGCTCGACGCGGGTGTTCACGCCGTCCGTCTCCCGATAGTCGCCGGCGAGGTGGGCGACGACGCGGCCGCCGGCGCTCACGACGTGCTCGATCGCGTCGGTCAGGTACAGCTCACCCTGCACGTTCTTCGGCTCGAGCTTCGCGAGCGCGGGCCACAGCGCGCTCGCGCGGAAGACGTAGATCGAGCTGTTGATCTCGCGGATCCGCCGCACCTCTTCGTTCGCGTCGGTTCCCTCGACAACCTTGAGCACGGTGCCGTCGCCGTCACGGACGATCCGCCCGTAAAGGCGAGGGTCGGGCGGCTCGGCGCTGAGGATCGTCGCGTCCGCCGCCTCGCGCCGGTGTGTCTCGACGAGCTCCTGCAGCAACGCGGTCGTCAGCATCGGCGTGTCACCGGAGAGGATCAGCACGTCACCGTCGTACCCCTCGAGCGCGACGCGCGCCGAACGAACGGCGTCACCGGTGCCGAGCGGCTCCTCCTGCACGGCGACCGTCACACCGGCCTCACCGAACCAGTCGCGCGTCGCCGGCGACGCGACCACGACGACCGGGTCGGCGCCGGCGCCGCGGCCCGCGGCGATGATCCAGTCGACCATCGGCCTGCCGAGCAGCGGGTGGAGGTGCTTCGGCACGGCGGAGTGCATCCGGGTGCCGAGGCCGCCTGCCATGAGAACTGCGGCGAGCTTCTCCATCTCGAGCGGAGACTACTGGGGCGCCAGGATTCGAACCTGGGATCGCGGGACCAAAACCCGCTGCCTTACCGCTTGGCTACGCCCCATCGAGCGCAGACAGCTTATTTCGGGCGCTCGGTGAAGAGGAAGATCAATGCGGCGATCGCGAGGAGGGCGATTACCCCGAACGCGACCGCCTTCAGAACTGCGAGCGCGAGCGGCACGCAGAGAACGAGCAGCTGCGACACGGCGAAGACCCAGCCCGCCTCGCGCAGGGTGTCGGAGCGGTTGCCCCGCGCGACGTACCACCAGAACCCCACCGCGATCACCGCGAGGAGGACGGCGACCCACCAGTGGAGTGCGTGGAAGACGTAGAGCAGGCCCTCGACGGTGGCGATCCAGAGCGTGAACCGGAAGCGGCGCTCGCGGAGCCAGCGCCCGGTGCGCGTCGACCCGTGCTCGATCGCGTGACTACCGAACATCGCCGTTCAACCGTACCACGCTGGTCTCGCAATCCAGGTTGCGCCGAGGTCGTGCACCGCGGCCCGCGCGCGCTCGGCGTCGCCGGCGGTTTCGAAGAGCGCGTACACGGTCGGGCCGGCGCCACTGACATCTGCGCGGAACGCGCCCTCGCCTCTGAGCCGCTCCGCGAGCGGCGAGCTCGCGAGGTCGTTGGGCGGCAGCGCGACGAGGTCGCGCGAGGCGACGGCGGCACGGACGGCGGCCGCGCGCCCGGCGTAGCCGACGCCACCGCCGCGCTCGTCGAACGCCGCGTAGACGTCCCGGGTCGAGCGCTTCTGCGCACCGGTAGGCAGGAGCAGCAGCGCCACGTAGTCCGTGGGGAGCTCGACCGGCTCGAGCACCGTCCCGTCCCCCGTCCCGAGTTGTGGCCCGCGGCGCAAGAAGAACGGCACGTCGGCGCCGACGCGTGCGGCGAGCGCGTGGAGCTCGGCCTCCGTGAGTGGCTCGTCGAGCAAGTGATTGGCTTGCCGAAGCGCAGCCGCGGCGTCGGAGCTGCCGCCGCCGAGACCCGCTGCGACGGGGATCCGCTTCTCGATCCGCACGCGCCACTCGCCGCCGAGCAGTGAGAGCGCGCTCCGGACGATCGTGTCGTCGAAGCCGGTGACGGTCGTCTCGCCGGCGCGCTCGACCTCGATCTCGTCCGCAAGGTCCAGCGGCTGGTAGACGGTCGTGAGCTCGTGCTTCCCGTCGGCGCGCACCGGCCCCACAGCGAGCGCGAGGTTGATCTTCGCCGGCGCGATCACCGCAGCGCCTCCTCGAGCGCCACGAACTCCGGCGGCTCGAGCGCCTCCGCGCGG
This sequence comes from Gaiellaceae bacterium, assembly GCA_035474195.1. Taxonomy (GTDB): domain Bacteria; phylum Actinomycetota; class Thermoleophilia; order Gaiellales; family Gaiellaceae; genus PALSA-600. The sequence goes on along the minus strand of DATINO010000067.1, from coordinate 3,925 downwards.
ATGCCCGCCGGGCGGCCGATCGCCTCGAGCGCCTCGACGGCGCGCTCGCGCGAGACGAGCCCTGCGAGCGCGAGCGCGTTCGCGAGCGTCTTGCGCCGGTGCGCGAACGACGCGGTGACGACGCGGCGCAGCTCGGCGGTCGCTCCCGGCCCGGTGCGACGGAACGCGACGAGCGCGGACTCGACGTTCGGCCTCGGCCGGAACACCTCCCTCGACACCGGGTGAAACCCGGTTCGCTCGGCCGCCAGCTGCACGAGCACCGAGACGGCGCCGTACGCCTTGGTCGAGGGCCTCGCGAAGAACCTGTCGGCGACCTCGCGCTGCACCATCACGCACCAGACGTCGAGCTGCTCGAGCGCGAGGCTCTCGGCGACGATCGGCGTCGCGATGTTGTACGGAAGGTTCGCGACGAGCTTGCGCGGCGGCGGGTCGAGGGCGCGGACGTCGAGGTCGAGCGCGTCGCCCCAGTGCACCGTCGTGCGTTCGATTCCGGCCAGGTGCTCGTCGAGGCGCCGATCGACCTCGGCGGCATGCACGTAAGCGACACGCTCCGCGAGGAACCGGGTCAGGACGCCGAGCCCCGGGCCGACCTCGAGCACGACGTCTGCCGGCTCGAGCTCGGCGAGCCGCTCGATCACGCGGAGAATGTTCTCGTCGACCAGGAAGTGCTGGCCGAGGTCCTTGCGCGCGACCAACCTCATGCGAGTCGGAAGGCGCGCGTCGCGTTCGCGTCCGCCAGCGTGCGCACGTCTTCGCCGCGCAGGTCAGAGAGGAAGTCGTAGGTGTGGACGACGTACGCGGGCTCGTTCCGGCGGCCGCGAACCGCCTGAGCGGCGAGGTACGGGCTGTCGGTCTCGACGAGCAGGCGATCGGACGGAACGCGGCGCGCGCAGTCGCGCAGGTCGTAGGCGTTCTTGTAGGTGACGTTCCCGGCGAAGGACACGTACCAGCCGTTGGCGAGGGCGTCGTCGAGGAGCGGCGGCGACGAGAAGCAGTGGAGGATCACGACGCCGTCGTGGTCGACGAGCCGCGCCCGCGTGTCGTCGTCGGCGGCGCGCGTGTGGATCACCACCGGCTTGTCGACCTCGAGTGCGAGCGCGAGCTCCTGGTCGAACAACCACTGCTGCGCGTCGTGCGGCGCGTAGTCGCGGTAGTAGTCAAGGCCGGTCTCCCCCACGGCGACGGCCTTCGGATGCCCGAGCAGCGTTCGCAGCTCGGCGAGATCGCCGGGCTCGGCCGCCTCGTGCGGATGGACGCCCAGGCACGCATACACGCCGTCGTGCCGGTCGGCGAGGGCGAGCGCCTCTCGCGCACCTGGCACGGTCGTGGCGACGGCGACGACCCGCGTGACGCCCGCGGCGGCGGCTCGTTCGAGGACGTCGGCCGCGTCCGCGCCGAGATGCGCGTGCGCGTCGATCACTCGGCGCCGGCGTCGCGCATCCGTTTCAGCTCCTCGTCGACGATCGACTCGTCGAGCTTGCGGAAGAGCGGCTTCGGCTCGCGCAGCGGCTGCCCGGGCCGGAGGTTGCTCGGCTCCCAGGTGCCGGCCCAGCCCGTGTAGTCGCCGGTGAGGATCTCGTGCGTCTCACCGTCGTCCTCGACGTCGCGGAACTCGACGGGGCCGGCGAGCACGCTGTCGTAGCCGAGCAGCTCGTGCAGCTGCTGCGAGGTGTGCGGGAGGAACGGCGTGAAGATCGTCTTCAGGCTGTCGACGGCTCGCAGCGAGACGTAGAGCACCGTGCCCGCGCGCGCCGCGTCGGTCTTGATCAAGGCCCACGGCGCCTGGTCGGAGATGTACTGGTTGACCGACGACGCGAGCCGCATCGCCTCGCCGAGCGCAGCGCGGAAGCGGCCGGCCTCGAGATGCGCTCCGACCGAGTCGAAACCCCCGTCGACCCCGTCGAGCACCGCCTGGTCCTCCGTCGTGAGAGCCGCCGGCTCAGGCACGGCGCCGAAGGTGCGGTGCGCGTTCGTCAATGTGCGGTTGACGAGGTTGCCCCAGTTGGCGAGCAGCTCGTCGTTGTTGCGGCGTACGAAGTCGGCCCATGTGAAGTCGGTGTCCTGCGTCTCCGGGCTCGCGGCGATCAGGTAGTAGCGCAGCGGATCCGGGTCGTAGCGGTCGAGGAAATCGCGGAGGTAGATCGAGTGGCCGCGGCTCGTCGAGAACTGCTTCCCCTCCATGTTCAGGTACTCGGTCGCGAACACGTCGTCGGGCAGGTGGAGCGGCTTGCCCGCGCCGATCTCCCCGCCTTCGCCGTAGCCGAGCAGGATCGACGGCCAGATGACCGTGTGGAAGACGATGTTGTCCTTGCCCTGGAAGTACGCGTGGAGTGCGTCGTCGTTCTGCCACCACTCCCGCCAGGCGTCGGGCTCGCCTCGAATGCGCGCCCATTCGATGCTCGCCGACAAGTAGCCGATCACCGCGTCGAACCAGACGTAGATCCGCTTGTTCGGATCCTCGGCGTAGCCGGCGACCGGGATGCGCACGCCCCAGTCGAGATCACGTGTGATCGGCCGCGCGCGCACGTCGTCGAGGAGGCCGCGCGAGAAGTTGCGGACGTTCGGGCGCCAACCCTGGCGCCCGTCGATCCAGGGCTTGAGCGTGTCCGCGAACGCGGGGAGATCGAGGAACAGATGGTTCGTCTCCCGAAACTCGGGCGTCGACCCGTCGATCTTCGAACGCGGGTTGATCAGATCGGTCGGATCGAGCTGATTGCCGCAGTTGTCGCACTGGTCGCCGCGCGCCTCCGGGTACCCGCAGATCGGGCACGTCCCCTCGATGTAGCGGTCGGGAAGCGTGTGCCCGGTCGCCGGCGAAAACGAGACGAGCTGCGTCCGCTCGACGATCGCACCCTTCTCGTACAGCGTCTCGAAGAGATCCTGGGTGATCCGCGCGTGGTTCGGCGTCGTCGTCCGGGTGAAGCAGTCGTAGGTGAAGCCGGGCCGGCGGAAGTCCTCGCGGTGCGCCTGGTTGTAGAAGTCCGCTATCTCACGGTAGGACTTCCCTTCCGCGTCTGCGGCCACCATCACCGGCGTGCCATGCTCGTCGGTGCCGCTGACCGCCAGCACGTCGTTGCCCTTGAGCCGGTGGTAGCGCGCGAACACGTCGAACGGCACGTACGCCGCCGCGTGCCCCAGGTGCCGGAAGCCCGACGCATAGGGCCACGCCGGCGCCACGAGGATCTTCTTCCTGCCCGTCGCCATGACGGCCCATGATACGAGCGAGCTTCCGCGCCCCCGCGAGCGCGCCGGCACCGAGCGCGAGCCCGGCCAGCAGCACGAGCCCCGTCTTGAGCGGCCGATGCCGGCTCGATTCGGCGACGGGCGCCGATGCCGTTGCCCGCGGTGCGGTGCCGGCGGTGCGGTCGGTGCCGACGTCGCGTCGCGTGTCGGCCGCGGCCACGGCGGGATCGGTGGGTGCCACTGGTGCGACGCGCGGTTGCGACCGGGCGAAAGCAGGCGAGGAGGACGTGCGCGGCGAGGCAATCGGGCGGGCTGCGTGGACCACCGGAACGGCGGAGCTCGGCGGTTCGGCAACGTGCGGTCGTGGACGCACGACCCGCGTCTCGTGTGCGGGAGCAGCAGCAGGTACTCGCACCGGGAGCGCGGAGCGCACCCTGAGCCCGCCGGCGGTCGTCGCAGACGGCGGATCGGCGACGGCCGCGCCCGACGGTGGGCTCTGGTCGGGGACGGCCGCCGCCGGGCTGGGGTCGGCCGCGGGCACCGAGGCGGTGACGGCGGTCGGCGGAGCAGCGGGGACGCTCGGAGCAGCCGGCGCCGCGACGGGCGGGGCGACGGGCGGGGCGGCGGGAGCCGGAGCGGGCGCGACCGGCGCCGCGACGGGCGCAGCGGGAACGGCGCCGCGCGCGGGCAGGACCGAAAGCGGGTCGCGATACCCCTGCGCCTCGGCGGCGATCCGGACACC
>DATINO010000066.1:0-7063 GCA_035474195.1 Gaiellaceae bacterium | reverse complement strand
GCAATTCCGAATTGACGGGAGTTTTTTTCGATTTTCGAAAGAGAGACGACGATGTCATCTTCGCACGATATAAGTGGATCGATGAACGCTTTTTGCGCCGGCTGCTGCGGTCCAGACGCGACTAGCCGGCGAGCGCGACCTGAGCGCCCGCTACCGCGACGGCGTCCGCCCCGGGCTCGAAGCAGGCGCGGCAGCGCGCCTCGTACGAGTCGAGCGCGCCGACCTGGATCGTCTCGCCGCCGTACGGCGCCGGCCGGCCGTCGACCAGGCGCTGCGTCATCGTCGCCGGGCCGCCGCAGCGGTGGCACACGGCTTCGAGCTTGTCGACGAACTCCGCGATGCAGAGGAGCGTCGGCATCGAGCCGAACGGCAGGCCGCGGAAGTCTTGCGCCAGGCCGGCGGCGACCACGCGCGCGCCGTCGGACACCAACGCGTCGATTGCCTCGACAACACCCTCGTCGAAGAACTGCACCTCGTCAATGCCGATCGCGTCGTAGCCCGCCGCGAGGCGGCGCACCTCCTCCCCCGACGCGGCGGTGACCGCGCGCATCTTCGCCCCGGCGTGGGAGACGACATGGCCGACGTCGTAGCGGTCGTCGATCAACGGCTTCACGATCAACGCGCGCTGGCCCGCGATCTCCGCGCGGCGAAGGCGACGGATCAGCTCTTCGCTCTTCCCGCTGAACATCGGGCCGCAGACGACCTCGAGCCAACCGCCTGAGTGGGGCTGCGTGCGGATCATGCGGCGGGACACTACTCGGGCCTCCAGACGAACACCTCGGACGGATGCGCCACGAAGCCGAGCCGCCGGTACATGCGGTGCGCCGCCTCGCGATGGGCACGGGCCGTGAGGTGCACCGACGCCACGCCTGCCGCCTCGGCGAGCCGCAGCGCCTCGTCCACAAGCGCGGCTCCGACGCCCTGACCGCGTGCCGACTCGTCGACGACGACGTCGTGGATCCAGCCTCGCGAGCCGCTCGGGATGCGGTAGAGAAGCAGGGTCAGCGTCCCCACGATCGCATCGCCGTTGCGCGCGACCAGCAGGTTCGTTCCCGGAGCCGACGAGATCGCGTTCAGCTCGCCGAGCGTCGGCCCTGCGCGCCCCGGAGTGAGCTGCGGCAGCAGGCGTGTGAATGCCTCGACGAGCTCGGGCGTCGCCGCGGTGACCCGCTCGACCTTCACTTGAGGAGCCTCGACATGCGCCGGTCTTTCAACACGCGTCCGCCGGTCTGGCACTGCGGGCAGTAGTAGATCGTGTGCTCCTCGAAGTCGACGCGCGCGATCGGCGTGCCGCACCGCTCGCACGGCTGACCGAGCTTGTTGTGCACGCGATACGTCTTCTCGTCGTTCGCACCCGCGAGGCGCAGCTCGAGGCCGCGGTCCATCTCGGACCGGATCGCAGCCGTCAGTCGCTCGAGGTCGTCGCCCGCAACCTGGCTCGACAGGGCGTACGGGGAGAGCTGCGAGACCCAGAGGATCTCGTTCGCCCACGCGCGGCCGATGCCGGCGATCAGCCGCTGGTCGCGGAGCAGCGAGTGCAGACGACGCGAGTCGGACGCGAGGATGCGCGCGACGTCGTCGACGTCCAGCGTGTCCGCCTCGGGGCCGAGGTGCGCGAGCTCGGCGAGGGCGGCCTCGGGGCTCAGGAGCCACACACCGGCGCGCTTCTTCGACCCGGCCTCCGTCAGCTGCAGCTCGCCGCCGTCGACGAACCGCAGCCGGAACACCGGCGTCTTCGCTCCCTTGCCGCCCTGCGGCACGTACTTCAACCGGCCGGCGCTCATCAGGTGCACGAGCACGACGAGCTCGCCGTCGTCGGTCGGCAGCAGGAAGCGCTTCGCGCGCCGCTCGACGCCGCGCAGTCCCTCGCCCTCGAGCGCCCGGAGCGGCGGATCGAACGTCTTCAGCGTTGCGATGTGGGCGGGGCCCGCCTGCTCGATCGGCGACCGCTTGACCAGCGGATCGAGCTGACGGCGCCACGCCTCGACCTCTGGCAGCTCGGGCACCTGAGTAGTCTCCGGCGTCGGTGGACGCAATCAGCGTAACCGTGCGGCGGGGAGGGGCGGTCGAGGCCGTCCACCGCGTCCACGTGCGCTCCACCGCCGGCGACGCGTACGGGGAGGACTTCCACTGCTTCTTCCGCTCCTCGCTGAAGCCGGTGCAGGCGATCCCGCTGCTCGAGGGCTACGAGGACCTCGGCGACGACGAGCTGGCGATCGCGAGCGCCTCGCACCAGGCGGAGCCCGCGCAGCTCGAAGCGGCGCGCAAGCTGCTCGCCCGCGCGGGCGCGAGCGTGGACGATCTCGAGAACGGCCTGCAGGAGGGGCGGCCCGACGGGAAGCTCGGCCACAACTGCTCCGGCAAGCACGCGGGGATGCTCGCCGCCTGCCGTGCGCACGGCTGGCCGCTCCACCCGTACCGCTCGCTCGACCATCCTCTGCAGCAGCGCGTCGCGGAGCTCGTGGGCGACGCCGAGGTGGGCGTCGACGGCTGCGGCGTGCCGACGTTCGCGCTGCCGCTGTCGCGCATGTGCGCGGTGTTCCTGCAGGCACCGCAGCGGATCCGCGAGGCGATGGCGGCGCGCCCGGAGCTCGTCGGCGGCGAGGGATCCGCCGACACCGAGCTGATGCGCGCGCTACCCGGATGGTTCGCGAAAGGGGGCGCGGAGGGGCTCTTCTGCGTGTCCGACGGCACCGACGCGTGGACGTTCAAGGTCGAGGACGGTGCGTTTCGCGGCCTCCGGCCGGCCGTTGCTCACGTGCTCGGCCTCGAGGAGTTCCGCGAAGTCGAGGTCCGCAACAGCCGCGGCGAAGTCGTAGGCTCGATCTCATGAAGGTTTTCATCGTCAGCGACATGGAAGGCGTCTCCGGGATCACGAAGTGGCAGCAGACCTCGGGCGGCCACGCGATGTACGAAGAGGGACGGCGTCTCTACACCGGCGAGATCAACGCAGCCGTGCGCGGCGCGAAAGCGGCCGGCGCGACGGAGATCGTCGTCATGGACTGCCACGGCGCCGGCGAAGGGTGGACGTTCAACTCGCTGATCCCCGAGGAGCTCGACCCCGCGTGCGAGTTCGTGGTGCAGAACGAATGGACCGAGTACACGGAGTTCCTCGAGGCGGGCGTGGACGCGGCGCTCTTCGTGGGCATGCATGCCATGGCCGGAACGCGCGATGGGGTGCTTGCCCATACGGTCAGCGGCTCGTCGTGGTGGCGCCTCCGCTTCAACGGTGTCGAAGTGGGCGAAACCGGCATCAATGCAGCGCTCTGCGGCACGTGGGGCTGCCCGGTGCTGCTCGTCACCGGAGACGAGGCCTCGTGCGACGAGGGCCGCGCGCTCCTCGGCCCTGGTCTGACCACTGTCGCTGTGAAGAAAGGCCTCGGCCGTTTCAGCGCACGGCAGTTCCCGGCTCCGAAGGCGCGCGAGCTGATCGAGGACGGCTCACGGCGCTCACTCGAGAACCTCACGGCAGTCCCCCCATACGACCCGGGCACGCCGTGCGAGATCACCGTCGACTTCAACACGTCCGACCACGTCGAGCAGTACCGCTTCCGGCCCGGCGTCGAGATCACGGAGCCGCGACAGATCGTCTCGCGCGCCGACGACTGGTGGTCGGCGTGGAAGCAGTTCTTCTTCTGAGGCAGGTCGGTGCCCACCGTCGTCGCCTGCCTCGGTGACTCGATCACCGAGGGCTCGCCCTACTGGGACTCGCGCCGCCGCGCCGGTGATCCCGAGGGGCAGTGGGAGCACTGGGCCGCGCTCCTCCATCCCGAGCTCGAGTTCCGCAACTTCGGGATCTGGGGCGAGCGAACCGACGAGATCGCGGCGCGCTTCGACACGGCTGTCCAGGGAGCCGAGGTGCTGATCGTCCAGGGCGGGATCAACGACATCGCGCAGGGCCGCGCGATCGAGCCTGCGGCGGCGAACCTCCAGGCGATGGTGGAGCGCGGGCTCGCGCTCGGCCTGCGGGTCGCCGCGTGCGACGTGCTGCCGTGGAACGGCGGCTGGCCGCACAAGGAGAAGCCGATCCGCGGCCTGAACGCGCTGATCCACGAGCTCCACGTGCCGGTGCTGCCGTTCCACGACACGCTCGAAGACCCGGACGCGCCGGGCCGGATGAAGCGGGAGTGGTGCAACGAGGACGGCGACCACCCGTCGGTCGCCGGCTACCGCCGCCTCGGCGAGGTCGCATTCCGCCTCCCGTAGTCTGACCGGATGGCCCTGATCGCCGCACGCGGCATCGGCAAGAGCTTCGGCTCGCGCTCGATCCTCAGCGGGCTCGACTTCGACGTCGAGCCCGGCGCCCGCCTGGGCGTGATCGGGCCGAACGGCGGCGGCAAGTCGACGCTGCTCCGCATCCTCGCCGGGGAAGACGACGCCGACGCGGGCGAGGTGACCCAGCGGCGCGGCCTCGTCGTCGCGTTCCTGCCGCAGCAGCCGGAAGGGGACGAGCGCGACGCCGAAGCGACGCTGCGCGCCGCACGACCCGACCTCGCGGAGCTCGAGCAGGAGCTTGCGCAGATCGAGCGGCAGCTCGGCGAGCAGGGCGACGATCTCGACCGGATCGCGCGGCTGCTGCGCCGGCAAGAGGACGTGCTCGCACGGTGGACGAGCGCCGGCGGTCCCGGCTTTGAAGGTCGCGCCCGCGCGTTCCTCGCGGACGTCGGTCTCGACGACGACGATCTCGCCAAGCCGACGCGCGTCCTCTCGGGCGGGCAGCGCAAGCTCGTCGGCCTTGCGGCGTGCCTCCTGCGCGATCCCCACGTGCTGCTCCTCGACGAGCCGGAGGCGCACCTCGACGTCGAGGCGCGCGAGCGGCTCGAGGTGCTGATGCGCACCTTCGACGGTGCAGTCGTGGCGGTGTCGCACGACCGCTATCTGCTCGACGAGACCGTGCGCGACATCGCGGAGCTCACCGCCGGTGCGATCCGCATGTGGCCGGGCAACTACTCCGCGTACATGCTCGCGCGCGAGCTCGAGCTGCAACGGCAGCAGCAGCTCTTCGTCACGCAGCAGAAGGAGATTGCACGACTGGAGGAGGCGATCCGCCGGTTCAAGGACTGGGCGAACCGTGTCCCCGACGAGCGCCACATCAAGCAGGCGCGCAACAAGCAGCGCCAGATCGACCGCATGGAGAAGGTCGACCGCCCGGTGCTCGAGCGGCGCAAGATCGCGCTCGAGCTGCGACCGCACGCGCGCGGCGGCGAGCGCGTGGTCGAGCTCGACGGCGTCGGTGTCGCCTTCGGCAACGCGCAGATCCTCGACGGCGTCGACCTGACCGTGCTGCGCGGCGAGCGCGTCGGCGTCGTCGGCGAGAACGGCGCGGGCAAATCGGTGCTCCTGCGCCTCCTCGGCGGTGAGCTCGAGCCGGACGACGGCGAGCGCAAGGCCGGTCCATCGATCCGCTTCGGGCGGCTCGCGCAGGACCGGCGGCCAGACGACCCGAAGGCGACCCCGCTCGACCTCGTACGTCGCACGGCCCCGATCTCCGAAGGCGAGGCAGTCTCACGGCTGATGAAGTTCCTGTTCGGCTACGAGCAGGTGCGGCGGCCACTCGAGTCGCTGTCCGGCGGGGAGTGGACGCGGCTGCAGCTCCTGCTGCTGATGCTGGAGGGCGCGAACTGCTTGCTGCTCGACGAGCCGACGAACCATCTCGACATCGAGTCCGTCGAGATGCTCGAGGGCGCGCTCGAGACGTTCCAGGGGACGGCGATCTTCGTGTCGCACGACCGTTACTTCCTCGACCGGATCGCCGACCGGATCCTCGAGGTCTCGGACGGGCTCGTTCGCTCGTACGAGGGCGGCTGGTCGACCTGGCGCGAGCGCCACGCGGTCACCGCTTAAGCCGCGGCCGAGTGGTGCGGCGCCGAGCGGACGGCGTCGTGCCGGTCGGTCACGTCGACGAGGCACCCCTGCAACATGATCGGGTGGTACTCGGCGTCGCGTACCGCCACCGTCTCGTCGAGCACCCACACGACCTTGCCGTCCGCCGCCTTGAGGCGGTACTCCATGCGGAACGTCTCGCCGGTCTCGTGTGTGCGGATCACCTCGGCCGACACGCGCTCGCGATCCTCTTCGTGCAGGACGGAGATGAAGAAGCCGGGCTCGAGCCATCTCGACACCGGGTAGCCGAGCATGCGCTCGATCTGCGGGCTCATGTAGGTCGTCTGCAGCGGCAGCCCGATCGAGTTGACGTACGTCGCAAGCGGAAGCTGCTCGACGAGCGTGCGGTACTTCGCCTCGGCCTGCCGGAGGCGCTCTTCGTGCTGATGGCGCTTCGTGACGTCGCGCAGCGAGACCGCGAACAGCAGCGGCCCCGGCACGTCGACGCGCGTGATCGCGAGCTCGGCGGGGAACGAGCGGCGATCCGATCGAAGCGCGCTGATCTCGAGGCGTGAGCCGAGCAGCGGGCTGCCGGCGGTCAGGACGTCGGCGAGGGCTCCGCGGTCTGCCGGTGCGACGACCAGCTCGAGGAACGACTTGCCGACGGCGTCGGGCCGCGTCCAGCCGAACGTCTCCTCGGTCGCCGTGTTCACCTCGACGATGAGGCCTTCGTGGTCGACAAGCACGACGGCATCGAGAGCTGCGCGCAGGATTGCGTCTTTGCGCGCCTCGCTCGCGGCGAGCATCCGCTCCGATCGCTTGCGCTGCGTGACGTCGATCATCGTCGCGATCACGCCGACGACCTTCCCGTTCGCCTCGCGGATCGGAGCTGCGGAGATCATCGTGTCGATCAGTGACCCGTCACGGTGCACGCGGCGGACGTCCAGGTCGCGAACCTTCTCGCCGGCGGCGATGCGTTCGAGCGTCTCGATGAACGTCGGCAGCTCGTCCTCCGGGACGATCGGGCTCACGCGGCCGATCGCCTCGTCTGCCGACCAGCCGAAGATCTCGGCGGCGCCGCCGTTCCACGAGCGGATGCGGCCGTCGAGATCGAAGTCGACGATCTCGGTGGGGGAGGCGTCGATCAGCGCACGGTGGTGCTCGTACGCGTTGTGGATCTCCTCGAACTGCGCAGCCTGTTCGAGCGCCGTCGTCGCCTGGTTCGCGAATGCCCGCAGGA
>DATINO010000065.1:0-27890 GCA_035474195.1 Gaiellaceae bacterium | reverse complement strand
GCGGACCACTTCGACGGCCGCGCGCCGTTGAAGCAGGCGGTGCTGGAATTCACCGGCGACCCCGAGATCGAACGCATTCTGCTGCTGACGCAACCGCGTGTGCTCGGCTACGTCTTCAATCCCGTCAGCTTCTACTGGTGTTATCGCGCCGACGGCTCCCTCGCATGCATGGTCGCCGAGCTCAACAACACCTTCGGTGAGCGGCTGCCGGAGCTGCTGACCGGCCCCGAGCTTCGCTACGAGCACGACAAGCGTTTACATGTCTCGCCCTTCTTCGGGCTCGACCACTCCTACGAGTATGCGTTCTCGCAACCGGGCGACGAGCTGTGGGCGCGGATCCACGTTCGCGACCGTGACGGCGCACGTCCGCTGACGGCCGTCCTTCACGGGCGCCGGCGTGAGCTTACGAACGCGTCGCTGACGGGCCTCCTCCTCCGATACCCGCTGCAGCCGCTGCAGGTGACCGCGCTGATCCACTGGCAAGCGCTGCGGCTCTGGCGGAAGAGGGTCCCATTCCATCGCAAGCCGGCGTTCGTTCCGGGTGAGGGCTCGGTGCGGTGAGCACGGCCGAACGTACGCTGCGGCGCGAACCGGCGGCGCCCGGCCGGGTGTTTGAGCGGATCGCAGTCGCCGTTCTGGAGCGAGCGCTCGAGCACCTCGCGGACGGCGCGCTCGACGTGACGCTTCCCGACGGCTCGCGCCGCCGGTTCGGCCATGGTGCGCCGGTCTCGCTGACGATCCGCGACCGGGCTCTCTTCCGGAGGCTGGCGACGCGGGGAAAGGTCGGCTTCGGCGAGTCGTACACCGCCGGCGAGTGGGATAGCGACGATCTCGTCGGTCTCTTCGAGCTGCTGCTTCGCAACGCCGGTGCCGTCGCTGCGCGGCACACCACGGTGCGGCGACTCGTCACGGCGCGGCCGCGTCCGAACCGTAGGAACGGCCTGCTCCGCGCGCGGCGGAACATCGCGTACCACTACGACCTCGGCAACGAGCTGTTCGCACTGATGCTCGACGAGACAATGACCTACTCCTGTGCGGCGTTCGAGCAGCCGGGTGAGCCGCTCGCCGAGGCGCAGCTCCGCAAGTACAGGAGCATCTGCGAGCAGCTGTGCCTGTCCTCCGACGACGACGTCCTCGAGATCGGCTGTGGGTGGGGCGGCTTCGCGCGCTTTGCGGCGACGGAGTACGGCTGCCGCGTCACCGGACTCACCATCTCGGCCGAGCAGGCGGGGCTCGCGCGCGAGCGCACGGCGGGGCTCGACGTGCGCATCCTCGAGCAGGACTACCGCCGGCACGAAGGCCGCTACACGAAGATCGCGTCGATCGAGATGCTCGAGGCGATCGGCGAGAAGCAGTTCCCCACGTACTTCGCGGCGATCGATCGGCTGCTCGCACCCGACGGGATCGCGTGCGTGCAGACGATCCTCGTTCCCGACGACCGCTGGGAGAACTACCGTCGCACTCCGGACTGGATCGAGCAGTATGTGTTCCCCGGCTGCCTGATCCCCTCGCTCACGGCGCTGGCCCACGCAGCGACCGGAGCGTCGCGGTTGATGATCTATGAGGTGAACGAGATCGGCGGCTCGTACGCGGAGACGCTCCGACGTTGGCGCGCGAACTTTCATGCGCGGATCGACGAGGTTCGAGCTCTCGGCTACGACGAGCGCTTCGAACGCACGTGGGACTTCTATCTTGCCTTCAGCGAGGCCGCGTTCCGGACCCGCGCTCTCCGCGACGCGCAACTCACGCTGACCCGGTCACACAACGAGGCACACGGTTGATCGAGCATCGCTGGCAGCTCTGGCTGATCGGCTGGGCGGTGTGCGCGACCGTGCTCGGATTGCTGTACCTCCTCCAGCGGCGGACGCGCGATGCGACCGCCGTCGATGCCGGCTGGGCGACGTCGCTCGTGCTCTGCGCCAGCCTGTACGCGGTCCTCGGCCCCGGCGATCTGTCGCACCGGGTGCTGATCGCCGTCGTCGCCGGGCTCGAGAACCTGCGCATCGCTGCGCTCGTCCTGCGGCGGATCGGCAAGGGGGAGGACGGGCGCTACCGCGACCTGCGCGCACGCTGGCGCAGCCGGGGGCGCGAGCAGCTGAGCTTCGCGGTCTTCTACCAGGCGCAGGCGCTCCTCGCGGCCGGGCTCTCCTGGCCGTTCCTGCTCTCGTCCTTCAACCGGGCGTCGGGTCTCGCCGCCGTCGAGTGGGTAGGCGCGGCGGTCTGGCTCGGAGCGGCCGGCCTCGAGGCGGTCGCGGACCGTCAGCTCGCGGCCTTCCGCGCCGACCAGGCGAACAAGGGGAAGACGATGCGCAGCGGCCTCTGGCGGTACTCGCGCCATCCCAACTACTTCTTCCAAAGCCTGACCTGGTTCGCCTATGCCCTGATCGCCGTTGCCGCTCCCTGGGGCTTCTTCGCGTTTCTCGCGCCGGCGCTCATCCTCTACCTCGTCCGCTTCGTGACCGGCGTCCCGCCCGCCGAGGAGTCGTCGCTGCGTTCTCGCGGCGACGACTACCGGCGTTACCAGCGGGAGACGTCCGTCTTCGTGCCATGGTTTCCGCGCTCGACCGGCTGATCGAGACGGGCCGCGTGCCCGACGCGGTTCTACGCGCGGGCATCCGGCTCAACTGTGCGACGCGCCTTCGCCGAGAGCGACGCAAAGGGCCGGGCGCGACATCGGCGCTCGTCGAACGGTTGTGCGCCGCACCGATCGCCGAGCAGGTCGAGCGGCCAAACGAGCAGCACTACGAGCTGCCGCCCGAGTTCTTCCAGCTGGTGCTCGGGCCGCGGCTCAAATACAGCGCGTGCCTCTGGCCGCCAGGTGTCGCGACCCTCGCGCAGGCAGAGGAGGCGATGCTCGAGCTGACATGCGCGCGAGCGGGCGTCGCCGACGGGATGGATCTGCTCGATCTCGGCTGCGGCTGGGGCTCGCTCACCTTCTGGCTCGCCGAGAGGTATCCGAACGCACGCATTCTCGCCGTCTCCAACTCGAACGTGCAGCGGGCGTTCATCGAGTCACGGGGGGTTGCCAACGTCCGCGTCTTGACCGCAGACGTGAGCACGCTCGAGCTCGAAGGTCGCTTCGACAGGATCATTTCCGTCGAGATGCTCGAGCACATGCGGAACTACGAGGCGCTCTTCGCCCGGGTCGCGTCGTGGCTCGCAGACGACGGAGCGTTCTTTTGTCACGTCTTCAGCCACCGCCGATTTGCCTACACCTACGACGACGGCTGGATGGCGCGCCGCTTCTTCAGCGCCGGCACCATGCCCTCCGATGACCTCTTCCTCCATTTTCAGCGCGACCTCGAACTCGAGGAACGCTGGCGCGTCGGCGGTGAGCACTACGCACGCACTGCGGAAGCCTGGCTGGAGCGGATGGACGCGAACGCCGACGAGGTCGAGCGGGTGCTCGAGTCGACCTACGGACGCGGCCTCGGCCGCGCGTGGTACGCCAACTGGCGCGCGTTCTTTCTCGCCTGCGCCGAGCTTTGGGGATACCGCGGCGGCCGCGAGTGGCTCGTGTCGCACTACCGGTTCTCACGACGTGACCCCTAGTCCATGGGAGTCGTCGTACGACCGATGGCGCTCAGGAGGTCACGCTGCCGATCCTTCAGGGCGCTCTCAGGCGTCGGGGTCGTCGGGCCCACCGGGGCCGAGCAGATCTGCTTTTGGAACGTCCTGCACAACGTCACCCGGCGTGCGTCGAGACGCAAGGAGCGGCTTGGGCTCGGCCTCTCGATCGTGCAGGCGATTGCGCAGGCGCACGACGCGTCGATCACCGCCGAGCCGCGCCCGGGCGGCGGCCTGATTGTGCGCATCGACTTTCCCGCTTCGCCCTGAGAGGCCAATGCGTGGCTGCCCCCGATTCGTCCGCCTGCGGCCCGGCCGATGGGCTCGCTCCGCCCGGTTCCACGATCAGTTGCTAGGGGAGGTGCCGGCTTGTAGCGCAGCTCCGATGGCGGTCGCGTCATGCGCTCGGAGAGGTGGTGCGTGATCCCGCTTTCGGCGTCCTCAGGTGAGATGGCGGCCCGGATGCTCGGCGAATTGGTGCAGCGTGGATACGTTGCTGACGGTCACGGTCCCTGCCAGACGAGGCCGTGGCAGTTCCAGGAGCCGCTGAACTTGACGGTAGCGGTGGCCCATGAGCTGAACGTCCCCTTGGAGGGGATGTTGCCCTTGACCTCGATCAACTGGAGGTCGTTCTTGAGCAGGTCTCGACCGCCGTAGTACGCGAAGCCGATTGATGCGGCATGGGTTTTGGCGACGGTGATGTCGAAGCTCGGTTGGCCGGCGTTGCGCTTGTCGTCGCCGAGTACGGTCGTTCCCAGCGTGAGCTCGAGCGCCGTCCCGGCCATCTTGCTCTTCTGGCAGAAGCCGTGGCGGAAGGTGTAGGTCTTGCCGCCGACGCGCAGGATGGCAGTGGCCGGTCCGCAGTTGACCCCGGCCTGTTGCCCGTGAATCTTCGTGATCTTCGGCGTGCACGGGGGCGAATTCGTGGCGGTTGCGTGTGCCGGGAGCGAGATTGTTCCGGCGATGCAGCAAGCGACGGATAGAGCGATGGCAAGGGCGATGCGACTCATCGCGTCCTCCTCGTGACTGGATGGTCGAGTCCTGCGAGGATGCCGGAGGCGCGTTGCAAAAACGTTGCAGGCCGGCTTCACGCAGTCGGTGTGAAGATCTCGACGCGGCGGCGCCAGCTGCCATCGGCTCGTCGTGAGTGCACGAGCAGGTAGCTGCCGCGGTCGATGATGGTCTCGCAGCCTGCCGGTTCGAGCCGGAGCTCGTAGTCGCCGAGCTCGTAGGCGAGCCTTCTGTCGAGCTCGACGTCGACTGCGTCGAGGCGGACAGCGGCGATGCCGGCGTCGAGGCCGGCTTGCCAGAACCGCCTGATCGCTTCCCGACCGTTGATCGGGGCGGCGGCGGGAGGTAGCAGTGTTGCGTCCGCCGTGTAGAGCGCCGCTAGCGTCTCGGTGTCGGCGCGGCCGAGTGCGGCGACGAACGTCGCGCGCGCGGCGTCGAGCCCCTGCTCGAGCGGTCGGGTGTCGAGGTCGTCGGGCATCAACCCGAGCGTCCCGCACATGCGTTGCAGTTTCGTTGCAGTCCGCGATCAACCGGCGACGGCGAGCTCAGCGCGGTCGAGGGCCTCGTCGTCCCGCAGATCGAGCCCTTCGGCCCAGGCGGTCGCGAACGAGTCGTCGCCGAGCTCGCGACGTGCGGCTGTCTGCTCACGCTCCCAGAGCGTGGCGGCGACGGTCGGTGCGCCCCCGGTGCGATCGCGGAGTGCGCCGGCCGCGGCGAGGAGCCGTGTGGCCTCTTGCGGCTGCTCGCGTGCTCGCACGACAGCGGCGATCCCGCCGATGCACTGGGATATGTACTGCGGGAAGCTCATCCGTCGAAAGACAGGCAGCGCTGCACGAAAGTGCGCAGCCGCTTCGTCGTGTCGACCGGTTTCGACGGCAACCAGGCCGAGATGGAGATCGCTCAAGGCTGCGCCGTAGGCGTCGCCGGCTACCTCGGCGAATGCGCGTGCCTGGCGATACAGCTGCGTCGCGCGCTGGAGGTGGCCCTGGCCGTAGGCGACGGAACCGAGGTTGTGGTTTGCGATCGCGAGAGCCGATCCGGAGTCGCCTTGCTCGGCGAGTTGCCGGCAGCGCTCGAACAGCGAACGTGCGCGAGCGTAGCGCTCGCTCGCGAGCTCCACGTGCCCCAGCACGGTCATTGCCGCCAGCTCGCCGCGACGATCTCCGGCGGCCGTGAAAAGTGGCAGCGCCGCATCCGCGTGTCTGCGCGCGCGGTCGAGGTCGCCTGCCGCCCAGGCGAGACCGGAGGCTCCCTCGAGCGCCTCTGCGCGAAGCGCCGGATCGCTTCCGCGATCGTCCTCGAGCGCGGTCTCGAGCCAGCCGCGGCCTTCGTCGAGGTCCCCGTTTACCCACCAGAAGCGCCAGACGCCGCTCGCCAACCGGAGTAACCACTCCGGATCGGCTTCGTTTCGGCCGTAGGTGAGCGCTGCGCGGAGATTCTCGCGCTCCGGCTCGAGCTCTGCGACCCACGCTTGCAACTCCGAGAGCTGAGCTGGCTGCACCCGCTCGACCAGGTCGACCATGTACTGCACGAGTCTCCGCTCCGTGGAGGCGATTGCGCTCTGTTCGCCTCGCTCGCGCGCGTACTGCCGTACCGTCTCCAGCAGCCGGTAGCGCGTGACGCGGGCGTCCTGCTGTCCGGGAACGACGAGGGAGGCGTCGACCAACCGGCTGATCAGCTCGAGGGCGTGCTCTCGGTCGCCTTCGACGCAGACTGCGGCGGCAGACTCGAGCGTGAAGCCGCCGCTGAGGACGGCGAGCCGGGGTAGCAGAGCCTGCTCCTCCGGGGCGAGCAAGTGGTAGCTCCAGTCCATCGCCTCGCGTAGCGTCTGGTGGCGCGCGGGCGTCAGTCGGCGCCACGAGACGAGGAAGCGGAATCGGTCGGCGAGCCGAGCCTCGATCTCGGCAAAGGACAACGCCTTCGCGCGCGCCGCGGCCAGTTCGATCGCAAGCGGCAGTCCGTCGAGCTCCGCACAGATCCGGCTCGCTGCGAGGAGAGCGGCGTCGTCGGCGACGAGGCTCGGTCGCGCGGCGCGCGCTCGCGCAAGGAAGAGCGAGACCGCATCCGATGCGAAAGACGCGTCCGACCCTCGCTCGGCCGCGGGGCCGCTGAGCGGCGGTACCGAGTAGTCGGTCTCGCCTGCGACCCCAAGCGGTTCACGACTGGTCGCGAGGAGCCTTAGCTGCGGGCATGCGGTGAGGAGCGTCTGCGCGAGCTCCGCGCACGCCTGACGCAGATGCTCGCAGTTGTCCAGCAGAAGCAACACCTCGGTCGCTCGGAGCCGCGCGCCGAGGCTGTCGAGCAGACTGACACCCGATTGCTCGCGAACGTCGAAGAGCCGTGCGACAGCGCGGGGTACGAGCGCCGGCTCGCTGAGTGCGCTGAGGTCGCACCAATAGACGCCCTCGGCGAAGTCGGGTAGGAGCCGAGACGCCGTCTCGAGCGCGAGCCGTGTCTTGCCGACGCCGCCCATCCCGGTCAGCGTCACCAGGCGCCCTTCGGAGAGCAGCGTTTCTATCTCCGCCAACTCACTGGCGCGGCCGACGAAGCTCGTCACCGGCGACGGGAGGTTGTGCCGCAGCTGTGGCGGGCGCGCCGGTGGCACCTCCTGGCGCAGGATCGCCTGTTCGAGTCGGCGCAACTCCTCACTGGGCTCCAGCCCCAACTCGTCGACGAGCAGCGAGCGCGCACGGTGATATGCGCTCAGCGCGTCCGCTTGTCGCTCCGCGCGATACAGCGCCAGCATCAGCATCCGCCAGAACCGCTCTCGATACGGGTGCGCCCGAACGAGTGCCTCGAGCTCATCGACCAACCCCTCGACCGAACCCAGCTCGAGCTCTGCTTCGAACCGCAGCTCGAGCGCATCGACGCGCAGCTCCTCGAGCCGATCTGCCTCTAGGCGCAGGAGACCGGATTCGTCATCGGCAACGTCCGCCAGCGCGGCTCCTCGCCAGAGCGACAACGCCTCCCGCGACCGTTCGAGCGCGCGGATCACGGTGCCTTTGGCGAACGCCGCGTGCGCCTCTTGCAAGAGTCGCTCGAAGCGGACGCTGTCGACCGCCTCCGGCCGCACTTCGAGCGCGTACGCGGCGCCGCCGCCGATCAGCGACGCCGACTCTCCCAACATCCCGCGAAGCCGCGACACATACGAGCGCAACGTCGTCTCGAACGCCGCGGGTGGACTGCCCCGCCAGAGCTCTTCCGCCAGCCGCTCTCTCGACACCGCCCGCCCGCGCTCCAGCACGAGTAGCGCGAGCAGCCTCCGCTGATGCCGCCCACCGATGGCGAGCTCGCGTCCCTCACGCGCCGCCCGCACCGGCCCGAGCAGACAAATCTCGAACGAATCGACTCTCACCATCGCTCGTGCAGAAGCCTGCCGCGGAAAGTGAGGCTTGGCTAGTGGCTACTCCGGAGTCACGCGTGTGTAGCTGCGCGCGGGCGTCCCGGGGGTGACGTCCCCGGATCGCAACGGGCGATAGACAGGACGCTTCGGGAGCAGCAGGCGGCAGTTGCGCGCGAGCGCATCCTCCGCGCGGTCGCCGACGTGCTGGAGCGTGACGGATCGGCCGAGCTGACGGTGCCGCAGGTCGCCGAGCTGTCGGGCATCTCTCTGCGCACCGTCTACCGCTACTACCCGACCCGGGAGGAGCTGCTGGCAGCGGCGGGCAGGTGGGTCGGCGGCGAGCTGCTGAAGCAGGGGTATCCGCAGAGCCTCGACGATGTCGCCGACTCTTTCGAGCGCGCCTGCGTAGAGTTCGACGAGCACCCGGGCCTGGTGCGTGCGATGGCGTTGTCGGAGCTTGGGCGGGAGGCGCGGAGCTCGCGTCGCGAGGAGCGCCTCGACGCGATCAGGCACGCGCTCGAACAGGAGCTCGGCACGCTGCCGGAAAAGGAGCTACAGCAGGCGCAGGCGGTGCTCGCCTATCTCCACAACATGCTCGCGTACACGACGCTGCGCGACGAGCAGCATCTGTCCGGCGCGGAGATCGGTGCGAAGCGCGGACGTGCGGCGTTTTGCAGAGTCAAGCCCTCTGACGGACTTGAACCGTCGACTCCCTCCTTGCCATGAAAGCTTGGGAGGTTGCCGTGGGTTGCGAGCGATTGCGGATCGTCGCGGTTGAGCCGCTTCTGCGTCGGTCTGGTTTTGCGGCGGGTTCCGCTCTGCTCCACAAGCGCTCCATGTGTCGTCTGATCAGGCGACAAACGCCCCTCGGGGCGCGTCTCCCTCGTCGTTAGGCCTCGGTCAGCGCTTGTGGGTCGGCCTGTGGGATCCGGCCGGCGAGGTGCGAGACGAGTTCGCGGCGGCTGCGCAGATTCGTCTTGTCGAAGATCGCCTTGAGGTGGTCCTGGACGGTGTGGGGTGAGATGCAGAGCGCGGCGGCGAGTTGCTTGGTGGCGCGTCCGTCGAGCATCAGCGCGACGAGCTGACGCTCGCGGCGCGTCAGGTCGTAGGTCTTCGAGAGAAGGTCGAAAACCTCGTCGGCGGTGGCGCTGCGGATGGTGATGGCGGCGTGGCCGCGGTCGGCGCCCTCGAGCGGAGCACCCTCGATCACCGCCCAGCGTCCAGTTCGGGTGCGGACCCGGACCGAGGCAGGGAGTCCGTTTGCGGCCTCTGGGGGTGTGAGGACGCGGGTGCCAAGCTCGTAAACCGCGGGCGGCAGGGCTTCGGGGCCGGTCGGGAGCTCGCCCAACCAGACCTTGAAAGCGGGGGTCCAGCTCGTCGGTTGCAACTCGGTGTCGACGATCAGCGTTGCCGGCGACAGCCTCCGACCTTGCGGATGCGGCGCCAGTCCACCGTCGCGGAGGCTGTTGCGGATGAGCGCCGCGAGCAGGGGCGCGAGCTCGTGCAGGAACGCGACGTCATCGTCGCTGAAGGAAGGGTCGTCGCTGTCACGCATCAGCTCGACGCTTCCCCAGCAGCCGTGGTGGTCGCAGCAGACGGTCATCAGCTCGTCACCGACGCCGTAGGGTCGCAGGCATTCGCGCCAACGGATGCTGCGGGCGAGGTCGCCGCCTGTGGCCGAGCTGAGCGCGACGCTGGCTCGTTCACCGAGGACGAGGCCCGGCTTGCTCGTGATGTCGCCGTGCTCTTCGAGGACGGCGAATCGAGGCACCTCCGGCCAGAGATCGAACTCGGCGATCCCGCTGGTCGAGAGCGCGCTTGCGGGATCGGTCAGCGGCCAGCACCAGCGCTCGAAGCCGACCGCGGGCCGCAGCGCCGCGATCGCCTCTCGCCGCGCCTCCTCGCTGTCGAGCCGTGCGTGCGCGAGCGTCTCGAGCCGCTCGCGGGCACAGGTGCGGGCACGCTCGGACGCAGCCATCCCGCCAGCGTAGGACAGATCGGCCGCCGATGGAAACCCCAGCTTCCTGGGATTGCCGCGCGTCCCTGCCGCGGCCAGCATCGCCGCGATGACGCAATCGACAGGAGGCGCGATGAACAGATTCACCATGAGGCGGATCGACGAGCTCAGCTCGATCAACCACGGCGCGGTCAAGCTGGCGGGGGACGAGCTCGGCGTGCAGGCGTTCGGGCTGCAGGTGCTCGACCTGCCGCCCGGGTTCGCCGACTATCCCGAGCACGACCACGCCCACGACCGCCAGGAGGAGGTGTATGTCGTGCTCACCGGCGCGGCCCAGCTCGTGGTCGACGGCGAGCGGGTCCACGCCGACGCGGGCAGCCTCGTGCGGGTCGAACCGGCGGCGAAGCGCAAGCTCGTGCCGGGACCGGAAGGCGTGCGCGTCCTCGCGATCGGCTGCGTGGCCGGCGGCGACTACGAGCGGCCGGAGGCGTTCCGCGTCGCGGCGAAGGCATGAGCGAGGCGACGCCGGAACCGCAGCTCGTCACGGTCTCGGAGCCGCTGTGGTTTCTCGGCACGCTCGTGCGCCCGAAGTTGACCGGGGAGCAGACGGGCGGCCGTTTCGCGCTCTGGGAGGGCGTCCTGCCCCGCCGCGCCGCGCCGCCGTTGCACAGCCATCCGCAGGACGAGACCTTCTACGTCCTGGAGGGCACGGTGGCCGTCTGGGTCGGCGACGCAGAGGAGCCGGAGGGCGAGTGCGGGGAGGGTGCTGCGATCTTCGTGCCCGGAGGTACGCCGCACAGCTTCCTCGTTCTCTCCGACACGGCGCGGATGCTCTTTCTCTCCACGCCGGCCGGGATCGAGGAGTTCGTGCATGCACTCTCCGAGCCGGCCGCATGGCCGTGGCTGCAGCCGCCGACGGACGGGCCGCGCGTCCCGCTCGACCGGGTGGAGGCGGTCGAGCGCGAGCACGCAGTCGTCCGCTTCGGTCCGCCACCGACAACACGAACCGCATAAGGAGCAGCGATGAGCACACGCACGAGCACGGCCGCCGTCGTCCGGGCAGGCGAAGGACGAGCGGTCGCCTGGGGGCCCGCCGGCACCATTCGCATCCTCGGCGACGCCGACTAGACCGAAGGCAGCTTCAGCATCGTCGAGGCGACCGAGGAACCCGGCAGCGCCGCACCGCTGCACGTCCACCACGGCGAGGCGGAAGCCTTCTACATCGTCGAGGGCGAGCTCGAGCTCACCAGCGGCGAGCAGACGCTCACCGCGGTCGCCGGCGACTTCGTCTACACGCCGAAGGACGTGCCGCACAAGTACACGGTTGTCGGCGACCGGCCGGCGCGGGTGCTGCTGATCTTCTCGCGCCCCGGCTTCGAGGAGTTCTTCGCCGAGGCCGGAACTCCGGTCGACCAGCCGCCGGCTGACCCGCCCGATCCCGAGGTGCTCAGGCGCCTGGTGGAGAAGTACGACATGGAGTTGCTCGAGAGCCCCGGACACTGAGGAAGCCGCTTGACCACTCACGCCGCATGGCACGATCGGTACGACCGGCACGCCGTCGGGTACGCGCGCGAGCTCGATCCCACCTTCGCCGGCGGAGCGGATGGTCGAGCTCGCCGCGGCCGGCCCCGGCGTTCAACTGCTCGACCTCGCGACCGGGACGGGAGCAATCGCTTGCCTTGCCGCCGCGCGGGGGACTCTCGGTCGTCGGCGTCGACGCCTCGACCGGGATGCTCGAGGTCGCGCGCATGCGTTCGCCGGGGGTCATTCACGCGACGCGAGCTCAAAATCCCGAAGACGGAAGCCAGCGTGCGCGCAGTGCCGCTTCAAGCTCTCGCGCTCTAGGCCCTCGATCGGGTGGAGAGCAACGGCTCGCCGCTGCTGTTTCCCGGCGAGCGGGGCGGCTACCTCGACATCCACCACTTCCGGCCCTACCAGTAGCGACCCGCCCAGAAAACCGTCGGTGTTAATCCGTTGCGGCGGGTCTACGATCTCCGGCACACAGTCGCGACCGTTGCGCTGCGTGCCGGACTCTCGACCTTCGACCTCTCGCGCAACATGGGAGCCAGCCTGACCATGATGGACCGCCACTACGGCCACCTGGCTCGCGACGGGCGCGAGCACGCGATCAAGCTCCTCGACGCGTTGAACCCGCCCGAGTTCGACCCGTGGACGCTGGTGGACGCTCGGTGGACGCCGAAACAGCCGGTCGGCGTCACGCCGGAAAACGAAAGCGATGTCTAAGCAGGAGAAAGCTGAAGCCCTCTAACGGACTCGAACCGTTGACCCCCTCCTTACCATGGAGGTGCTCTACCAACTGAGCTAAGAGGGCGAGAGCCGCAGTCTAGCCGCGGCGGCGCGGGCATCCTCCGCGCAATCGCCCGGCGATGAGGTGATTTCGGGCGGTTAAAGCCGTTCGGCGGTTCTGCCGATAGCAGGCCGGATGCTGCGGTTCGCGCGTCAATTCCGCTCTGCCATTCGACCCGGCCTGGATCAGCGCGGCTTCATGCTGGTCGAGGTCATCATCGCTGGCCTCATCCTCGCGATCGTCTCGACCGCGATCGTCGCTCTGCTCGTCTCGACGACGTCGTTCTCGCGGCTCTCGAACGCGCGCACGGTCGCAGAGCAGGGCGTCGCCAACCAGATCGAGATGATCCGCGCGATGGACTACACGAACGTCGGCACGACCAACGGAAACCCGGCGGGCACGATCACGCCGTCTCAACCGTTCACGGGGCTCGACGGGCGGCAGCTCACGGAGGCCGCGACGATGACCACGCAGATCACCTTCGTGGGCAACAACGTCCCGGGCACGTATGTCACGAACGCCGACTACAAGAAGATCGTCGTCAAGATCATCCGGAATCGGGACAGTGTCGTTCTTGCGCAGGGCGTCACGTATCTCGCGCCACCCGTACGCCCGGCGAAGAACACGGCGACGATCGACGCGCAGGTGGTCGACGAGGGGACGAACGCTGCGATTCCGAACGTGACCGTCAACCTCGCCACCGGTCCGAGCGCGCCGCGGTCCGCAGTCAGTGACGCGGGCGGCGATGTCGAGTTCGCTGGGCTCACACCGAACCCGACGACTGGGCCACAGGCCTATTACGATCTGAGCACCTTCGTGCCCGCGGGGTACGTCGCGGACACCGTGAACTCCTCCGGCACGCACGTGCAGCTCGCGCCGACGCAGACGCAGAGCTCGGTGCTCTTTGTCTACCAGCCCGCGACGCTCGTCGTGAACCTGCAGAACACCTCCGGCGGTACCTACACGGGCGCCGCCACTGTCATCGTCAGCTCGACCGACAGCCGGTACACCGGCACGTCGACGCTCTCCTACACCGGGACATCTCTCAACGTCACCACGCTCGGCGGCACCGGCGGCCGGCCGCTCCTCGGCGGCATCCCGTACACCGTCAAGGTCAACGTGAGCGGCAACATCGCCGTGCCCGCAACCCAGACCGTGAACATGCCGACCGGCTTGGGCGCGACCGCGACCGCCTCCGCCGTGATCACCGTGCAGCCGACGAAGCTGGTGTTCAAGTCGACCGCCGTCTCCGGCTCGGCGGCGACGAGCCCGACCCTCGGGCCGATCACCGTGCAGCAGCAGGACGCGACCGGCACTCCCGTGGTCGCGTTCGGAGCGGGCACGGCCGTCGACCTCAGCAGCACGAGCGGTGGCGGCCTGTTCGCCACGACGTCGGGCGGCCCCTCGGTCACGACCGTGACCATCCCCGCAGGCCAGTCCTCGACGACCTTCTACTACGGCGACACGGTCGCCGGGAGCCCGACGATCCGGGCGCACAACGCATCGATCGCTGCCGACGGGACGCAGGTCGAGACGATCAGCGCGGCGGCGGCGGCGGCGCTCGAATTCACGACCGCCCCGTTGAGCGGTGCATCGTCGTCAACGGCCAATCTCGGCCCGATCACCCTGCGCCGCGTCGACGCCTTCGGCAACCCGGCCACGAGCGGAGGCGCCTTGGCCGTCAGCCTCAGCTCCAACACGACCGGAACCGCCCGGTTCTCTCTCTCCTCCGGCGGCGCCACGACCTCGACCGTGACGATCGCGGCGGGCGCCTCCTCCGCCAGCTTCTACTACGGCGACACGAAGGCAGGCACGCCGACGATCACCGCGCACAGCGCGGGCGTCACCGACGCGACGCAGCAGGAAACGACCGGGGCCGCGAACCTGGTCTTCACGAGCAGCACGTTCACCGCCACGGTCAGCTCCAGCGCAACCAAGGCGATGACGGTCCAGCGGCAGGACGTCGCGGGCAACGCAGTCACGACGGGCGGCGCGCTCACGATCACCCTCAGCTCCACCTCGACCGGCGACACCTTCTCGGCGACGAGCGGCGGCTCGGCGACGACGACCGCGACCATCGCTGCAGGCCAGTCGTCGGTGACCTTCTACTACGGCGACACGGTCGCCGGCACACCGGGGATTACCGCCCACACCGCGACGCTCCCGGGTGACGCGACGCAGACCGAGACCATGAACGCCGGCGCCGCGACGGCTCTCGACTTCGTCACGGATCCGGTCACCGGCACCCACACGAGCGCCTTCACCTGCAACGCAGGGCCGATCAAGGTCGGACTGGTCGACCAGTTCGGCAACGCGACCACGTCGGCGACCGCGGTCACCGTGTCGCTGTCGACAAACCGCGCGAACGCGCGCCTCTCAACGACGCAAGATTCGACCTCGGGCGCGAAGACGCTGACCGTCACGATCGCCGCGAACGGAACGACCTCGACCGCGTTCTACCTCGGCGACAAGACCAAGCAGGCGGTCACCATTACCGCCAACTGGTCGGGCCATACCCCGGACGCCACACAGGTGGAGACGATGAACTGATGCGCCGCCTACATCGCAACGAGGCCGGCATGAGCCTGGTCGAGCTCCTGATCGCGATGTCGCTGCTCGCGATCCTCATCGCGTCGTTCGCGGCGCTCCTGCAGACGACGGTGACGCGGAGCAGCGCGCTCGCCACCCAGATGACGCTGCAGAGCGTAGGGCGTACCGCCATCGACTCGCTCGCGGCCGACCTGCGGCAGTCCGTTTGCTTCAACTCCACCTCGCCGATCGTCGCCGGAAGCGGAACCGTGTTGACGTTCTACTCGCCCGACCGACAGATCCCTTACCACATGCGCGAGATCTTTTACACCCTCTCGAACGGCACCCTGACGAGGCGAATCACAACGAGCACGGGCACCTCGGCGAACTACGGTACGTTCACGCCGCCATGGGGCGCCCTCACGAGCGGCCCGTCAGGTCCTGTCGCCGACTCGATCACGAACGCGATCGCGTTCATGTTCTACGACAGCTCGGGCAACCCGATCTCGACGAATGGTTCCGCCGTTTCGTCGGGGCAGCTCCCGAACATCGCGACTATCAGGGTCAGCCTCACGCTGGCGCCGAAGGGCGCTCGTGGTTCGGGGCTCACAACGGTCGAGGCCAACATCTCCCTACGGACACCGACATGCAACGGCTGACCTCCCACTACCGCGAGGAGAGCGGGCAGGCGCTCATCATGGTCATCTTCCTCGTTTCCGTGTTGACGATCATGGCCAGCATTCTGATGGACGCGTCATTGAGCTCCGGCAAACGCAGCGCCGCCGCGGTGCAGAGCGAGGCATCCCACGCTGTGGCCGAGGCGGCGATTGACGACTACCTGTCGAAGCTGCTCGACGACAACCAGTACTTCCTGCACTACGTCGCCCCGGGTGAATCCACGCGCAGATCCACGACCGGCGTCCTCGTATC
This sequence comes from Gaiellaceae bacterium, assembly GCA_035474195.1. Taxonomy (GTDB): domain Bacteria; phylum Actinomycetota; class Thermoleophilia; order Gaiellales; family Gaiellaceae; genus PALSA-600. The sequence continues at coordinate 12,245 of DATINO010000065.1, read as the reverse complement.
GCCCGTCAACCCGCCGGCGTCTGCGACACCGTGGCCGTCGGCGTACGGCCGAACCTGGACGTACCCGAGTCACGACACGTGGCTCCCGCTCGGCAACGGGTATGCGTACAACCTCCAGGTGCAGGCGCCCCAGACCGGAACGAACCTGACGAACAGCGTCGACATCGTCGCGACCGGTGCGTACTGCGGGACGCCCTGCACGACGCCGAGCACGCGTAATAGGCGCGTGATCGAGGAGCTTGTTCGCCCGGCAAGCGTTGCCGATTTCCAGATGATGGCGAACAACAGCATCTCGTACGGAAACACGGCCACGACAAACGGGAAGATCTACGCCGGCTGCACGCCGCTGCCGGCGTGTACGACGAAGTACAACGTCAACCACCAGGGCACTGCGAACGCCGACATCTACGCCGAGGGCAGCGTGACGGGCAACCCTACGCTCGGCAAGGACCCAAACGGTGTCACCGCGAAGACCTACAACTCCTCGAACATTCGCACAGTGATCAAGCAGCCCATCGACTTCACGACCTTCCAGTCGTCGCTCACCGACATTCAGCGCGCGGCGCAGTACGCCGGCGGCATTTACCTCAACAACCCATCGGTTGCCGCGTGGTGGATGACGTTCAAGAGTGACGGCACCATCGACATCAAGTCATGCACCGGCTCTTCGATTGAGCTGACTTCCCCGTCGTGTGGTGCGGCAACGAACTACCCGGCGCCCGGGAACGGAGCCATCTACGCCGAGCAGAGCGTGATCATCGCGGGCGGCTCGGCGAGCTGCGGTAGCCCGTCGGTGATCGGCAGCTGCGTCAAAGGCCGCATGACGGTTGCGTCGAACAACGACATCGTCATCGGCAACAACATCGACTACGTGACGAGCGGCACGGACACCCTCGGGCTGATCGCGAAGGACGACATGATCGTCGCGAAGTGGGCGCCGAACAACCTCAACTGGCGCGCCGCGACGATTGCGCAATCGGGATCGTGGTACTCGGCAACGAGCGACGGAAGCCACGGCACGATGACGTTCACAGGCTCGACGGCAACCTACGGCGGCGGCTACATGGACGAGTTCGGTACGCGTTACTACAACTACGACACGACGCTCTCGTACCTGCAGCCGCCGTGGTTCCCGACGATCGGCGCGGCCTACACGGTGATCCTCTACCGCGAGCTGCCCGCCGGTTAGAACCTAGCGTCCGGGCAGCACGATCAGCTTGCGGTCCGGCAGGCGAGTGTCGTCTGGTGTTGTAGGCCCGCTAGCCGGTCTCTGCGAGGTCGTCGTCGGCCCAGTGCGCGGGCGGACGTTCGCGTCGGCGGCGCTCGTGGCGGAGCAGGTGCGCCTCGATGTCGTAGACGAATGCGTTCTGCTCGTTGCGCCACTCGACCGTCGCGTGGTTGCCGCGGATCTTCTTGATCACGCCCGCCAGGCCACACACCTCACGCGGTGCGTCAGGTTCCGTCGGAGACACGAAGACGAAGTCCCCGCGATGAAAATCGCCGCCCATCCCTCTCTCATGCTGTTCCGCGTCGCCCCGCGATCAATCCCCCGATGGGGTGAAGGTGCCTCGAACGGTTCCCCTCATCCTCCCCCGGCCGAGTGCCGAAGAGAGACGAGGGCGGCGGACCTGCGGCGGACTGACGGCAATCATTCCCCGTGTGACCAATGCCCCTATCTCCTTCTCTTTGCGAGAGAGAAGACGAAGAGTGCGCCGACGACGGACCCTGCAGCCGTCATTCTTGGGGGCCGGCCGCCGGCGCACGTCCGGATTACGCCTCGGCTCAGGCTATTCCTTGGCTCTTTCGAGCCGTATCGCAGTTGTCGCTCGGTTCAGTGAGCGATCATCCGCAGCGGCGGAGTGTCATCCGCGGCCATGCTGTCGATCAGCGGATCGACGAGCTGCGGATCGAATTGGGTGCCTGCGCCTTGCCGGAGCTCATCCACGGTCGACTCGATCGATCTCGGCGGCCGGTACGGTCGCTCCTCCCGCATCGCGACGAAGGCGTCGGCAATGCCGACGATGCGTGCCTCGATCGGGATGTCGTGCGCGGCGAGCTTCGCCGGATATCCCTCGCCGTTCCACCACTCATGGTGATGGCGGATGGCCAGCAGCGCGCGCTCCGAGACGTGGCCCTTGACGAGTGCGGCTCCCCAGGCCGGGTGCTGCATCACCGTCAAGAACTCCGCCCGGGTGAGCGGGCGGCACTGATCGAGGATCGCCCGCGGCACCTGTGCCTTCCCGATGTCGTGCAGCAGCGCGCCTTCGACCACGGCGTCGATCTCGTCGTTGCCCATCCCGTGGCGCCGTGCAGTCTCCGCCGCGAGGGTGGCGACCCGCACGGCGTGGGCGTCCGGCTGCCCGAGTTGCCGCGTCCGCTTGATGGCGATCGTCCGCGCCCGCTTCGTCAGTTCCTCGAGCGTTGCCGAGGTGTTCGGTTTGCGAGGATCGACGGCGTCGAGCATGAGGTTCACCCATTCGGGGGATTTCGCTCTCATCCTTCCGGGTGAGGGTGTGCGAGGGAGGGTGCTTGCAGTACGGCGTAACTGGACGTCCGACGGGTGGCGCGCACGTGCGCGCCTGTACGCGGTGAGGCCACGGTTCGTGCCGCTGGATCGGCGCTCCGCCGTCGGATCCGCGGTCGTTGCGCTCGCCGTCGGTGCGCTCGCCGTCGGGATCGAAGCGGCTGTCACCCACCAGGCGAAGGCTTCGGCGAGGAGCCGGGTGCGCGATGCGGCTGCCCGTGCCGAGATGCTCTCGGTCGACCTGCGGGGCGCTGCCGCGCAGCGCGCCGAGAACGTGACTCACTTCCCGCAGATCCACGGTGCGTTCGCCCGTCGCGATGCGGGTGTGCTCAGCCGCTTCGCGGTCGATCATCCGAACATCACGTTCACGCTTCCGTCCGGGGCGGTCGTCGGCAGGATCGACCGGGGCGCGGTGGTGCAGCGGCTCGCGATCATTTCCGCGGCGGCCGGGCCGCCTGGAACGGTCGTCGCGGGCGTGCTTCCGAGCGACTCCCAGCTGGCCGCGGTGCAAGGTGCCTCGCACGACGTGCGCCTCACATACGTCGTCGACGGCATCCGCACCTGGCCGTCCGGGGACGTCCCGGTCGCCGACGACGACGTCACGGCCGCTGTTCCGTTCCCAACCGAGGGGCCAAGCTCGGTTCGCCTCGCCGCCTCCGTCTCGGGGATCCCCGCCGGTGCATGGTGGCCACCGATCGCGGCGTTGCTCGCCGCGATCGTCACGGCGCAGGTGATCGGCGCCAGGCGCGGCCGCCGCATGCGCGACTTCGACGTCGCGCGCAGCCTCGACATCGTCGGCGAGACGCTCGCCGCGACGCATGACCCCCAGGCGCTCCTGCCCGTCGTGCTGAAAGCCGCGACCGAGGCGACCGGTGCCACGGGGGGCCTGATCCTCACGAACAACGTCCCCCGCGTGAGCCTCGGCGCGACGAACGGGAACCGCGCCGAGCCGTTCGACGTGCCGCTTCGCACCGAGACGGGGACGACCTCGGTGCTGCGCCTCTACGGCGGCGCTGAGCCGTTCGACCAGGACGCCCGCGACGCCGCGAGGTGGATCGCGACCCAGGCAGAGATCGCGCTCGAGAACGCGTACCTGCACCGGCTCGTCCAGCAGCAGGCGCTCACCGACGACCTCACTTCACTGCCGAACCGCCGCCGCTTCATGGCCGAGTTCAGGCGCGAAGAGCAGCGCGCCGAGCGGGCGGGCACGCCGCTCAGCGTGATCATGCTCGATCTCGACGACTTCAAGCAGATCAACGACACCTGGGGCCACGAGACGGGCGACCTCGTGCTGCGCGGCCTCGCCGAGGCCCTCGCCGCGGCGACGCGCACCATCGACCTCGCCGCGCGCCTCGGCGGCGAGGAGTTCGCCATCCTGCTTCCCAACACGGACGCCGAGGGCGCGCACGGCGTCGCGGAGCGCATCCAGAACGATCTGCGGAAGCTCGCCGTGCCCGTCGGCGGCACGACGGTGGGCGCGACCGCGAGCTTCGGGATCTCGTCGTTCCCCGACCTCGCGGAGCTCGGCGACCTCCTCAACGACGCCGACCAGAGCCTCTACGAGGCGAAGCGCGCAGGAAAGAACCGCATCGTCGTCTCGTCCGTCTGAGGCTCCGCCCGTTCAACAACCTGAACGCTCGAGCCGTTGACGTTTGATAACGGAGGAGGAAGGGTTGCGCGAGTGTCCGCGGAAGCTGTTGCCCCTGCTCGGGCCTTCAAGATGACGCTCCGCGTGTCGGCCGTCGAAGAGGCTGCGATGCTCGCGCAGGAACTCGAGGTCCGCGGCGCGCTGGTCGAGCGGAACGGCGAGGTGGTCACGACGGTCTGGCGCGCCTCGGAGGCCGACCATCCGCACATGTGGGACGAGCACGAGTTCCCAGAGCTCCGTTTCTTCCTGCGGGCCTGGGCCGGTGACGACTCCGCCCGTCAGCTGGTGGTGCTCGACGAGCGCCCGATCGCTTCCTAGAGAAATCTCTCCTGGAGCCGGAGACCGGCCGGATATCCCCCGATTTGCCGATTGCGGCCGGCCCGTCAAGGGAAAAGAGTTGATGGAGGGCTGCGGTCCATCCACACTTTCTTGTCCCGATGAGCACGAACAACGAACAACGGACTGCCACCGGGCGGTCGACCGGCCCCTCGAGCACGCCCGAGGACGACGCTCGTTCGGGGCTGCGCGAGGATCTCGAGGCGGTCTGGGCGATCAGCGCATCGGACGGCCCGGGCGCCGGTGTCGACGCCGTGCTGGCTTTCGCCGGCGCGGCGCTGCAACGCGCGGCGATGGAGCAGGACGTCCAAGTTCCAATCGACGACGCTGCGCACGCGGCCCAGCTCGCTTCAGAGATCGTCCGCATCTCCGAGCCGGCTGCGCGACGCTCGCTCTTCCGCCACGCTGCCCGCCGACTCGCGCTCCTCGGCGGCGATCCGTCGGCGTCGCTCGCCGCGCAACTTCGCCTCTTCGTGATGCTCGCGCCCGTCTCGTCCGCATCTGTCTGGCTGCGGCTCGGCACCGCGGTCGAGCCCGCGGGGGCTGCCGGGCGCCTCGCGACGACCCGCCGGTGCAAGCGCGCCGCGGAACTCGCGCTCGACGGTGCCGACGTCACCGTCCAGGCGTACGCCTCGCGTGTGCGCATCCACGCATACCCGCTCCGGCATCGCGAGCGCCGCGCGGGTGCACTCGTGATTCGGCTCGGTGGCGAGACGTATCCGGAAGTGCTGCCGTTCCTCGAGGAGTTTGCGCTCGTGTTCTCGTCGATTCGTGAACGGGAGTTGCTGCTGCACGCGAGCTCGAGCGACGGCACGCGGCTCGGGCAAACGTACGAGCGTCGGCTCGTCCGCACGGCATTCGATCTCCACGACGGGCCACTGCAGGATCTCGCTGCACTCGGCGCCGAGGTTCGGCTCCTGCGCGCGCAGATCAGCGAGGCGGAATCGCTCAGGGCCGACGTGCTCGTCGGCCGCGTCGACGACGTCTCTGCGAGGCTGGGCGAGCTCGACCATTCGCTGCGTGGAATCGCGCGATCGCTCGAGACGTCGACGCTCGCCGACATCCCCCTCGCCGACGCGCTGCGGCGCGAGGCGGAGACATTCCGGCGCAAGACGTCGATCGCGGTCGGCGTCAGCGTTGCGGGCGACCTCGACGTGTTGACGATGTCGCAGCGGATCGCCGTCGTGCGCATCGTGCAGGAGGCGTTCAGCAACGTCCGCGTCCACAGCGAGGCGACCGAGGTGGAGGTCGATCTTCGCGCGACGGACGACGGGCTCGACCTGCGGATCTCCGACAACGGGCGCGGCTTCGACCTGCGCGCGACCGCGGGAGCCGCCGCGCGGCGTGGCAGGCTCGGCATCGTCGGGATGAACGAGCGCGTGCGCCTGCTCGGCGGCGCGTTTTCGATCGAGAGCCTGCCGAGCGTCGGGACGACGGTGTTCGTCTCGATCCCGGCCTGGCGGCCGCTCGGTACTTAGGTCTCGTCGCGGTCGAGCATCGGGCTCGTGACGAGACCTTCCTGGTAGGCGAAACGCGCAGCCTCGGTGCGATTCGCGACGCCGAGCTTGCGGTAGATGTTCGTGAGGTGGAACTTCACCGTCTGTTCGGCGATCCAGAGCTCCTTGCCGATCTGCCCGTTTGACAGGCCGCGCGCGAGCGCCGAGAGAATTGCGAGCTCGCGGTCGGTCAGCCCCGCTTCCTTGGCGGCGCCCGGCGCCGATGCGTCCGGGAGGCCGATCGCGGTGAACACCGTGCCTGCGACCGCCTGGCGGAGCGCGGCCGGCAGGTCGACCGGGTTGACGCTCTTGACGATGTACGCGCTCGCCCCGCGCGTCAGCACCGATTCGATCACCCGCTCGTCGGTCGAGACCGACAGCACGACGACCTTGATGTTCTCGTGCCGCTTCTTGATCTGCTCGAGGCAGGCGAGGCCATCCATTCCGGGCATCCGGAGGTCGAGGACGACCAGGTCGGGATTGCTCTGGGCGACCAGGGGCAGGACACGCTCGCCGCTCGTCGCCTCGCCGACGACCTCGAACCCGCCGTCCTCGACGAGCGCGTTCTTGATTCCGTCGAGGATCAGGCGATGGTCATCGGCGATTACGACCTTGAGCACGGGGCGAATCCTACGTGGAGCTTCGGAAAGCCCCGTTCGGGGCCGGGGAGACCGGGAAGAGCGCACGACCGGCGGCCGACGTCGCGACCGTTCGACGATCTTGATGTCGCCGGCCGCCCGGCATGCGACTTCGGTCGCTTGCATCGGAAGATCGAGCGCGCGCGACCGTCACCCGTCCGGGGGATCCGCGAAGTTCGGCTGGCGTCTCCTAGACGTTTGGACCTGTGCAGATTCCCGCATGTTCAACGAGGATTCGACGAGGAGGGCAGTCATTTCAGGGGCGGGCGGCATTGACGGACGACAGGAAAGTGCGGCAGACCGAGGACAGCAGGCCTGACCCCGACAAGGTCCAGGTGCTGCTGGGCGATCCCGACGTGTTCTCCCAGCGTGCGGTGACTCGCGTGCTCGAGCAGGACGGGCGATTCGAGGTGTGCGCCACCGTCCGCGACGCCGCCGAGACGATCGCCGCCGTCGTCGACACAGTTCCCGAGATCTGCCTCCTCGAAGTTGCGATGCCGGGTGGGGGGCTGGCTGCCGCGTGGGAGGTCAAGGCCCGTGTGCCAGCTACGCACGTCGTCATGTTCACGACTCGCGAAGGCGAGGAAGAGCTGCTCGAGGCGCTCGAGATCGGCGTCTCCGGCTACCTGCTCAAGTCGGCGGTGCTCAGCTGGCTGCCGGCTGCGCTGATGGATGTCTACTGCGGCACGTTCGCGATGCCGCGCCGGCTGACCGGCAGCATCGTGCAGCGCCTGCGCACGACCGAGCCGCGCCGCCGTACGATCCTCGGCGCCAACGCCCGGCTCACGAGCCGGGAGTGGGAGGTGCTGAACCTGATCGCGGGCGGTCTCTCGACGCGGCAGGTCGCCGAGAAGCTCACGCTCTCACCCACCGCGATCCGTGTGCACATCGCCGCAGTCGTCCGCAAGCTTGGCGTCGAGAGCCGCACCGACGCGATCGAGCTCTTCACGCGGGACGGCGACGAGGTCACCTCGTTGCACCTGGCGTAGCACGCTTTAGTCCCAGCGGACGAAGTAATACGTCTCGTCGACCCGCCGCGTGTGCTGTGCGACCCAGCAGGTCTTGCCGTCGCGCCCCGTCGTGTTTCCCTCGACCGTCGTGAACCGCTCGCCCTTCGAACCGGTGACGAGGCCGCAGTGCGCGCCGTTTCGGTACGTGAAGATGTCGCCGCGGGCCGGAGCCGGGACGACGAGCTTGCTCCGCTCCGCCCACGCCGTGATCGTGCGGACGGCCGACGGCGGTCCCCACGCCACGTGCCGGTCGTGGTCGCCGGTCGTGTCGATGCACCAGGCGACGAAGTCGGCGCACCAGAATTGCGCGCCGAAGCCGAAGTACGTCGAGTACGGGTTGCGGTTCGAGCCGCACGGATCCTCGCGGCGTCCCTGCTGGTGCAGCCCGGCCGCGACAGCACGGAGCGCTGCGGCGCCAGGCCCGTTGCCCGGCTCGGGTGGCCGCACCGACGCGTCCCCGAGAACGCCGTCTGCGGCCTGTCCGGGATCGACGTCGCTCACGCGCGCGAGCCTACGACCATCGGCGTCGGCCTGCAGGAGTGACGCGCCTCGGCGCGAACCGCAGCGGCATGTACGCGAGGGTGCTCCAGCCGGTGACGAGACGGCGATCGCGCCGATCGCTCTTTCGCCGCCGCCGCGCAATCGTGATCGACCTCCGCGGCTTTCGCCGCCCCGGCGCGGGGTCGTCCGAGATGCGAACCGTTTCCTGACAGCCACGACACAGATCGGGCATACGTTCTGCGCGTGAGGCGTACGCTCGTCGCAACCGTCACTCTTCTCGCCGTCGCCGGTGGAACGGCACAGGCCGGATTCACGCCCGCGTGGAGCTACGTCCCTGCGCCGCTGCGTGCGCACCTCGCCGCCGAGAGCGGCGGCGCGCTGTACCTCCCGGCGCGCACGCCCGATTTCTATCGCTACCGCTTCGGAGCGGCGGTCGTGAACGGGAAGCTGACGGTGACGTTCACGAACCGCGTTCGGATTCGCGCCGGCGTGTGGCGATGGACGAAGAAGACGTTCGTCTGGCACGCCAGGCGCTACATGGGCCACTGCGCCTCGTTCGCGACGGTCGACAAGACGCTTCAGCTCGGCGGCAACAAGGTGTACTGGTCCGGCGGCAGCGGTCTTGCCTGGCGTTGCGTGCGGGACACGCGCGGCCGCTCCTACGTGCTGAGCGCGTCGAGCACCAGCGGGCTCGGCGTAGGAGGCCTCGCCTCGGCGGTTGCGAGCGGCCTCGACGTGAGCCGCCGCTCCTCTGCCGTCACCGTTGCGCTCAGCGTCTCGCCGACCACGGTGCGCCGCGGCGGGACCGTGCTCGTGAGCGGTGTCGCGGGCGGCTGCACCGCGGGCGACCGGGTCACCGTCAGCTCGCGCGCGTTCGCCGCGACCCGCAGCTTCGCCGGCGTGCCGGCGGTGTTCGCGCTGGTCGGACCTGCGGGCCGCTTTTCGGCGAAAGCCCGGATCCCGGCCATCCGCAGGCCCGGGACATACGTCGTGACCGCTCGTTGCGGCGGCGGAAATCTCGGAGTTTCCGCACGTCTGACCGTCAGAGCTTGACCCCGGCGTGACCGGTGGGCGGTCAGTGCCGTAGGGTCCGGGAATGGCCATGTTGAAGGTCTGCGGCCATCCCGGGTGTGGGACGCTCACGCTCGGCGAGCTGTGCCTCGAGCACGAGCAATCGCCGGCGAAACGCGCCGACCGCCGACGGGTGCGTGCCGCGCCGGCGGCAGCCCGGCCTTCGCGCACGCGGCGCGTGCCGGATGCAGACGGGCGACGGTCCGGCGTCTAGGATTCGCGGCGAGCCCATGCGCCGCCGCATTCTCTTCCTCGTCGCCTCGGCGGTGCTCACAGCGTCTCTCGCAGTGCCGTCGTTCGCGGCTGCCGGGAACCGCTTCTCGATGAAGCTCGGATCGACGTTCAAGGTCTCCGGCCGAACCGGCTCCGAGCCGGGCACGGACACCCGTGCGGTCGGCAAGGTTGTGGTCGCGGGGCGTTGGGGAGCCGGCCCGTGGCGCCTGCTCACGACGACGTCGACCGACAGCGCGGGCTACTACCGGCTTACGATCAAGCCTCGTCGCCGGGGCGACCTGACGCTCCGCATCACGCCGCCGGACCACCACGCCCGACGCTACGTGTTGCACGTCTCCTAGGAGCGGGGGTCGGTCTCGACGGCGACGTCGCGCGCGTCGCCTTTTCTCTTGCGCACGATCGTGTAGCCGCTCGCGACGCTGATCACGTCCTCAACCTGCAGGTCCTCGTGCCCGGGGCTCACGATGAAGTGATCCGGGTTGGATCGGATCAGCTCGTAGGCGTCGACGCTGACGGGGACGCGTTCCATGCAGTCGAGCCGGTCGCACTCGCAGACCATCTGCAGCGGCTCGCGCTCGGCGACCGCGAACGAGTGCTGGAGCGCCTCGATGCGCTCGTTCACGTTCCTGAACACCGCTTCGTTGGCGGCTTTGCGCCGATCGAGTTCGCTCATCCCGGCGGCCTGTTCCCCACCCGGCCGGGTTCCACACCTAGTCGGTCCGGGCGGCTGGGCGCGACCAGCCGACGGGCTAGTGCATCGACGGGGGCAGGGCGGCACACTAGGTCCGCGCGCGCAGGTCGACCGAGGCTGGTCGGAGCGGCAAGCCGCAGGTCGCTCCCTTGACCTCCGTTCTGCGGTTACGGAAGGCCTGCGCGCACACCTCTCTCGATAGTGTCGGCGTGTGAGCTCGATCACCGTCATCGGGTGTCACGCGGGCGGCGAGGTCGGGAACGTCGTGATCGCAGGTGTCGATCCGCCTGCAGGCGCGACCGTCCGTGAGCAGATGGAAACCTTGCGCGAGGACGACCGGTTGCGCCGTTTCCTGCTGCGCGAGCCGCGCGGATCGGTCGCGACGCACGCGAACCTGATCGTGCCCGCGACGCGCGCGGACTGCGCGTACGGGTACGTGATCATGGAGCCGACGGAGTACCCGCTCATGTCGGGCTCGAACACCATCTGCGTCGCGACCGTCCTCCTCGAGACGGGGATGGTCGAGCTCTGCGAGCCCGAGACGGTCGTGCGGCTCGAGGCGCCTGCAGGTGTCGTCGAGGTGCGATGCATCTGTCGCGACGGCCGGGTCGAGAGCGTCGAGCTGACGAATGTGCCGGCGTACGCGACGAAGCTCGACGCACCGCTCGAGGTCGCAGGTCTGGGGACGGTCACGGTCGACGTCGCTTTCGGCGGCATGTGGTATGCGATCGCCGATGCGTCGGGACTCGGCTTCGAGCTCGTGCCTCGCGAGGCACGCGGGTTGTGCGCCGCGGGAGAGGCGATCCGCATCGCGGCGCGCGAGCAGCTCTCGGGTGACGTGTCGATCGTTCAGCTCGCAGGCCCCTGGCAGGGAGTCGGGGCTGTGTCGCGCAACGCAGTTGTCATCGCGCCCGGACGGCTCGACCGGTCGGCGACCGGCACAGGGCTCTCCGCACGCATGGCGGTCCTCCACGCGCGCGGGCTGATGGGCGTCGGCGACACGATGACGCACGCTTCGGTGATCGGCTCGACGTTCGACGGGCGGATCGTCGCGGAGGTCGGGGAAGGGATCGTGCCGGCGATTCGCGGCAGTGCGTTCATCACCGGGCGTACCGAGCTCTATGTCGACGATCGCGATCCGTATCCCGAGGGCTATCTGCTCAGCGACACGTGGCCCGGTGACGACGTCCAGAGCTGACGCGCAGGCCGCCGTGCTCGCGCCTGTCTATCGCGACAGCGACCGGGAGCTGCGGATCGTGTTGATCGTGCGGACCGACCACGGCCATCACGGCGGGCAGCTCGCGTTCCCGGGCGGGCGAGTCGACGAGGACGACGAGAGCCTCCTCGCGACGGCGCTGCGCGAGGCCGAGGAGGAGATCGGGCTCGACCCCTCGCTCGTCACCGTCGTCGCGGAGCTGGCGCCGGTCAGCAGCGGCCCGACGAACATGGAGGTCTTCGCGTTCCTCGGGCGCATCCCCGACGGCGTCGAATGGAGACCGAACCACGAGGAGGTGGTCGACGTCCTGACGCCGACCGTCGCCGAGCTCTGGGATCCGGCGCTCCGCCGCGAGCACCTGTTCACGAACGCCCGCTGGCCGGAGGGATTGCTCGTCGACGGCATCCCCGTCGGCGATCGCGTCCTCTGGGGGATGACGCTGCGGCTGCTGGACGATCTCGTGCCGCGGCTGCTCGCAGGGGAGTGGCGCGACGCGCTCGCGTAGTTCGTTCGGGCGCCGTCCGGCGCGGGTCGTTCACTTCACGGCGTGGAAGTCAGCCCTGCGTTGCCGCCAAACGCCTGGCTGCGGTGGGCGACGGTCATCCGTCACCTGCCGCAGCGGCCGGGCAGCCTGCTCGAGGTCGGTTGCGGGCAGGGAGGGTTCGGAGCGCGACTCGCACGCCGGTTCCGTTACGTGGGCATCGACCTCGACGAGACGTCGCTCTCGGTTGCTCGACGCCGGCTTGACGCGCACGGCGTCTCGGGTGAGCTTCGTCTCGGTGACCTGGCGGTGCTCGACCCGACCGAGAGGTTCGACGTCGTCTGCGCGTTCGAGGTCCTCGAGCATCTGGAGGACGACGGCGACGCGCTCCTTTCCTGG
>DATINO010000064.1:0-28859 GCA_035474195.1 Gaiellaceae bacterium | reverse complement strand
GTAGACGACGCCCTTCTTGTCGATCTCGAGCTCGAGCCACGAGCCGCGGCTCGGCATCAGGTTCGCCGTGAACACCTGCTTCGAGGCGTCCTTCGGCTCCATCAGGTAGGCGCCCGGCGAGCGGACGAGCTGCGTGACGATCACGCGCTCGGTGCCGTTGATGATGAACGTCCCCCACGTCGTCATCATCGGAAAGTCGCCCATGAACACCGTCTGCTCGCGGATCTCGCCCGTCTCCTTGTTCACGAAGCGGACCGTCATCGAGAGCGGAGCCTGATACGTCAGGTCCTTCTCACGGCATTCCTGGATGGAGAACTGCGGCTCCCCGAACCGGTATTCGCCGAACTCCACGGCGAGCGAACCGGTGTAGTCCTCGATCGGAGAGATGTCATCGATCGTCTCCCGGAGCCCTTCGCTCAAGAACCAGTCGAAGGATTCACGCTGGATGTCGATCAGATTGGGGAGGTCGAGGACGTGCTTGAGACGCGAGAACGAGTGGCGCGCGCGAGGCGCTGTGACCGTCTTGGCCAAGTAGAACAGCCTCCCTTACTGGCTAAAAGATGAGATGCGGGCGGAGCAGGAAAAAGAGGGCGTGCAAAGGTGGGACGTCCGGACGTCGGCGCAACCCCCCACGATAGCGGAGGCGTCCCTCCAGCCGCAAGCGTGCGGCGAGGGACCCGCTGGGCCGACCGGAGAATCGTAGCAGGCGCGTGAAACGCAGGGGGTCTTGGGGCCCGGAGTTCGGGCTTCGGCGCCGAAGTCCTAGCCGGGGAAGAGGGCGCCGCGTCGCGACGGCCACTGCCGCGTGGTGGCTCGGCAACTCGACCCGCAGCTCCCAGTCGGCGAAGCCCGGGGGCCTGCGACTGCGCCGCGCGGCCCAGCGGTCGTCGTCGGCTCGGAACACCGCCCGAGCACGCCTGGTTGGGCGCGCTCGAGCGGTTCCGCGAGACCCTGACTGGTGTCTGACACAAAGACGGTGTCAGACACCCGGCGTGGAGCTGCCTACTTCAGCTCCACGCTGGCGCCTGCCTCTTCGAGCTGCGCCTTGATCTGGTCGGCCTCTTCCTGGTTCACGCCTTCCTTGACCGGCTTCGGAGCCGAGTCGACGAGATCCTTCGCTTCCTTGAGGCCGAGACCGGTGACCGCGCGCACGACCTTGATCACCTGGATCTTCTGGGCGCCTGCACTCGTGAGGACGACGTCGAAGGAGGTCTTCTCCTCGACCGCCGCAGCGCCGTCGCCCGCCGGCGCACCGGCTGCCGCGACCGCGACCGGAGCGGCGGCCGTGATGCCCCACTCCTCCTCGATCTTGTTCTTCAGCTCGACGAGCTCGAGCACCGTCATCTTCCCGAGCCCCTCGAAAATCGTGTCAACTGCCGCCATCGGTTTCTTCCTCCTGCGTGGTCTGGGTGTCTGACACCTCGGTGTCAGACACCTCTTCGGTTTCGGTTGCCGGGGCGGCCTCGCCCGCGGCTTGCAACTGCTCAATACGTGCGTCGATCAACCCGTACAGGTTCTGGAGCGGTGCGTTCACGAGCCCCGCGATCGCGTTGAGCGGTGCGATGATCGCTCCGATCACCTGGCCGCGAAGCACGTCGAGCGGTGGCAGCTTCGCGAGCTGGTCGACATCGTCGCCGGTGATGACCCGGCCCTGCATGATGCCGCCCCGGATCTCGAGGACCTTCGTCTCGCGCGCGGAGTCCGCCAGCGCCTTGGCGACGGCGACGGCATCCCCGTCCGCTTCGACGAACGCGATCGCTGACGGCCCCTCGAGCAGCGCGAGCAGCGCATCCGCACCGGCGGCTTCGGCCGCGCGGCGCGTGAGGGTGTTCTTCACGACCGTGAACCTGGCCCCGTTCTCGACGAGCTTCGTCCGAAGCGCGTCGATCTGGGGCATGGTCAGGCCGCGGTAGTCCGCGACGATCATCGTCTCCGCGCCGCGGAGCTTCTCCGTCAGGTCGGTGACGACCTTCTCTTTGTCTGTCTTATGCACTTGCCTCCCTTCGCAAATCCGGCCCGCCTTTCGGCGAGCCGGTTTCGCTAGAGCAAGCATGCTCGAGCAAGTCCGTCTCGCCTCGGCTGGGCTTCTGCCTTTCGGCTGCCAGCTGTCTTCGGCGACGGGCGTTGTCGTTGTCTAAACCGCTATTTCCACCTCACGCGTGGGAGAGCCGTCGAGCTCTTCCACGATTTCACGAGTGCGCGTCGGGTCGATGTGGATGCCCGGGCCCATCGTGGAGGTGAGCGTGATCTTCTTGATGTACCGGCCCTTCGCGGCCGACGGCTTGGCGCGCACGATCTCGTCGATCAGCGCCGCGTAGTTCTCGACCAGTGCCCGCTCGTCGAACGAGCGCTTGCCAATCGGGATGTGCACGTTCGCGCCGCGGTCGGTGCGGTACTCGAGCTTGCCGGCCTTCGCGTCCTTGACCGCCTTCGCGACCTCGAAGGTGACGGTGCCGGTCTTCGGGTTCGGCATCAGCCCGCGCGGGCCGAGTACCCGGCCGAGCCGGCCGACGTTCCCCATCTGGTCGGGCGTCGCGATCGCGACGTCGAAGTCGGTGAAGCCTTCCTCGATCCGCTTCGCGAGGTCGGCCGAGCCGACCACGTCCGCGCCGGCCTCTTCGGCCTCGCGCGCCTTCTCGCCCTCGGCGAACACGGCGACACGCTGCTCGCGGCCGGTGCCGTGCGGAAGCATCATCGTCCCGCGCAGCTGCTCGTCCGCATGGCGGACGTTGAGCCCGAGGTTCATGTGCACCTCGATCGTCTCGTCGAACTTCGCCTCCGGGCTGCTCTTGAGGAGACGGACCGCCTCGACCGGCGAGTAGAGGTTCTCGCGGTCGATCGCACCGCGCGACTCGTTGTACCGCTTCCCATGCTGCGCCATTACCGATCCACCTCGACGCCCATCGAGCGCGCGGTGCCGGCGATGACGAGCATCGCCTGCTCGACATCGCGCGCGTTCAGATCCTGCATCTTCGTCTCGGCGATCGACCGGAGCTGGGCCCGCGACAGCTTGCCGACCTTCGTGCGGTTCGGCTCGGCCGAGCCTTTCTCGAGCCGCAGCGCCTCCTTGATCAGGACGGCCGCCGGCGGGGTCTTCGTGATGAAGTCGAAGCTGCGGTCCTCGTAGACCGTGATCTCGACCGGGGTGATCCGGCCGTTCTCCTGCGCGGTCTGCGCATTGAACGCCTTGCAGAACTCCATGATGTTGACGCCGTGCTGGCCGAGCGCAGGGCCGACCGGCGGCGCCGGGTTCGCCTGCCCGCCGGGTATCTGCAGCTTGATGAGTGTCAGAACCTTCTTCGCCATCTCAATCCTTTAGTCGAGCTTCTTGACCTGGTCGAAGCCGAGCTCGACCGGGACCTGGCGCTCGAAGATGTCGACGAGCACCTTGAGCTTCTGCTGATCGGGGTTGACGTCGACGATCTCGCCGTCGAAATCAGAAAGCGGTCCCGACGTCACCTTCACCGACTCGCCGAGCGAGTACTCGATCGTCGTTCGTGCCCGCTCGCCGCCGGCGGTCTGGCCGGTCCGCAAGATCCGGTCGACCTCGGGCTGCGAGAGCGGGACGGGCTTGGAGCCGGCGCCGACGAAGCCGGTGACGCCGGGGGTGTTCTTGACGACCGTCCATGCGTCGTCGTTCAGATCCATGTTCACGAGCACGTAGCCGGGGAGCACGCGCTTCTCGGCCTGCACCTTCTGGCCGTCCTTCGTCTCGATCACCTGCTCGGTCGGGACGACGACGCGGCGGAAACGCATCCGTTGCCCCATCGACTCGATGCGGTGCTCGAGGTTGGCCTTGACCTTGTTCTCATGGCCGGAATAGGTGTTGACGACGTACCAGCGAAACATGCGTGTCCTCAGCTTCCGATGATCTTGCCGACGACGTGCTTCCACACGACGTCGTTGAGGTAGAGGTACGAGCCCACGACCAGGCAGGCGATCAGCACGACAACGGTGCCCTGGATCACCTGGTTCTGGTTCGGCCATTCCACCTTCTTGAGCTCCGCCCAAGACTCCTTGACGAAGTTCCCGCGGCGGCGCTCCTCGACGGGTTGCGCCTGCCGGCCGACGGCAGGATGGCGCTCGGGGCGCGCGTCGGACATCGACTAGCGCGTCTCCCGGTGCGGCGTGTGGCTCCCGCACCAACGGCAGTACTTCTTGAACTCGACCCGGTCCGGGGTGTTCCGTTTCGACTTCATGGTCTGGTAGTTCCGCCGCTTGCACTCCGTGCATGCGAGCGTGATCGCAACTCTGACTCCGGTCTTTGCCATGTCTCGTCTCTCTGAGGTGGTAGGCCGCCGGGCACGCTGACGCACTGCCCTCGGGCTGCGGGATTGTAGCGGGACCCGGATTACGGGCGGCCCGATTCGGTCAATATGGGAGGACGAACCGGGTATTTGCACCACACGATGACCCTCTCGCGCGGCCTCTCCTCCGCGGGGTGCTTCACGGCGGCGCGTTCGTCGCCTCGTGTGTGATCGGGGTCTTGTTCGTCATCGCAGCGCCGGACAAGCGAGTCCTGCCTGCTCTCGCGTTCGCGCTCTCGGCAACGGTGATGCTCGGGACGAGCACGCTCTATCACCGCATACGGTGGAAGAAAACGGCAGCACGGCTGTGGATGCGCCGCGCCGACCACGCCGGAATCTTCTTGCTGATCGCCGGAACCTATACCCCCATCGGCCTGATCAGCCTCCACGGGTCATGGCGAATCACGATCCTCGCGATCGTCTGGTCGGGCGCCGCCGCAGCGGTCGCCCTGAAGCTCTGCTGGGTGGCCGCTCCGAAATGGGTGTCGGCGGTCGTCGGCGTCGCGCTCGGGTGGGCGGGAGTCGCGGCGATGCCGCAGATCGTCCACCACGACGGGATCGCGCCGGTCGTGCTGCTGGCCGTGGGCGGCCTCGCCTACACGGCCGGAGCGATCGTCTACGCGTTCCGGCGACCCGACCCGTATCCCACGGTGTTCGGCTACCACGAGCTCTTCCACGCACTCACGATCGGGGCGCTCGCGTGCCAGTACGTCGCAGTCGCGTTCTTCGTCGTGCGCGTCGGCTGACTCGCATCCCGAGATCGAGATCTCGCGACGAGCACGGCCTCAGAAGGCGGCGGGCACGGCGGCGTGGGCACCACTAGTCAACGGCTCCCAGTCGCCGACCTACGTGAGACCTGAACGACAAAGGGGCCGAAAGGCCCCTTCTCTTTCGCTCTGCGACCGGTCTGGAGTAGCGGCGGGTGGGCTCGAACCACCGACCTTCGGGTTATGAGTCCGACGCTCTAACCAGCTGAGCTACGCCGCCAAGCGGCCCCCATTGTATCGACGTCCTGGCCGTTTCTTACCCTGCGAGAGTGGCGGAAGTCGAGATGTGCTGGCGCTGCCCGACGCCGATGGCGTTTGTGCACGGGACTTGGCAATGTCCCCGATGCAAGTTCAAGCTCGGATGCTGTGAAGGCGAAGCGCAGACGAACTGCGAAAGCAGCGACGGTCAGGTCGACGTGGCCGCGGCGACCACGTAGTCCGAGGCGGAGCGGGGCGCCCACTTCTCGATCTCGAGGATCGAGTCGACCGCGGCGGCGAGGTCGAGCGGCTCGCCGAGACCGTGCTCACAGGTCGAAGCGTCGATCGAGAGATCTGCGTGGCCTTCGAGAAACTCGGCGGGATCACCGCGCGGTAGGCGCGGAGCGCGGATGATTTCCTGCCCCCACGGATAGAAGAAGCGGCCGTCATGGTCGACGCGGTACCCGCCCTCGTGAACCGCGCGATGGTGCTGTCGGCAGAGGAGGACGAGGTTGTCGACCGAGGTCTCGCCGCCACAGGCCCAGTGATGAACGTGATGCGCGTCGACGAAGCGACGGTTCTCGCATCCTGGGAAGCGGCAGCCGCGGTCGCGGCCGCGCAGCGCGCGCCGCATCGCGGACGGAATCGTGCGCGACCGCCTTCCGTTTCGGACGAGCGATGCGTCGCAGGCGAGCCTCCGCGCCGTTTCCGCTGCAAGCGCGCTGCCGTCCTCGAGCTCGCAGCCGCCGCCCTCGCCGTCCGTCGCCAGCGCCGCCTCGTCCGCGTGGACGACCACCTGGTAGCGCTCGCCACCGGTCCGGACGCCCTCGCCGGCCGCAAGCGACGCCTCGGCGACTGCGATCAGCGCTTCGGCGTTCGACGCCTGCCGCGCCGGCCGCGGTTCCGCGGAACCGCGCGCACCCTTCCAGAGCGAGTCGCGCTGCGCGTCGAGCGCACGCAGCAGCAACGCGCCGTCCTCGGGCGCCAGCCGGCCGTGGACCTCGAGCGATCCGTCGGCGTTCCAGAACACTGACAGAGACGCGCTGTCGAGCTGTGCCCGCGCCTCGGCGGTGGAGACGCTCCGATACGCCCGCACCGTGCGCTCGAGCTGAGCCGCCGTGAGCACGCGGGCGAGCTCGAGCAGCTCGTGCTCGGTCCCGGCGGTCGCGACGCGCGTCAGCGCCCGAACCTTGGCGTACGACAGTTCGCCGCGCGCGAACGACGCGTGGATCTCAGGGAGCGCGTCCAGCGAGCGGGCGACCCGCACGTGCTCCCGCGCCGCGCGGGGCGTGAGCGCGCACCGCCAGGCGAGCCAGTGCGCACAGGACACGGCACCCTGCTCCACCCAGTTCCCGCGCCGGTCGAACTCCGCCACGAGCTCGAGCCAGCGGCAGGTGCCCGCGTAGATGTGCGCCGCCAGCGTGGCGAGCTCCGCCTCGAGCTCGGCGACGTCGAGGGCGGCCGGATCGGCCATGTCCGCAATAGTTGTCACGTGTGAAAACAGAGTACCGTCAGCGCCGGACGGACAGGACCGCGGCGTCGTTCGCTTCTCAGCGGCCGCTGACGCCGAGCACCGCGCGCACCTGAGCCTGGATCTGCCACGGGTCGAGCCCCTCCGCCGGCAACTCGACGACGAAGCTCCGCTCGTGCAGCGCGGTGTTCTGCCAGCGCGTCGCCGCGCCCGAGGGCCACTTCACCGACGCATACCGCATGCCTGACAGCCGTGCGTAGCGGCGAGCGACAGCCTCCGACCCGCCCCACGCGCGCACGCGGTTCTCCGCCTGGTGGAACCAGATCGTCACGTCGGGATGGAGCCGCTTGATCAACGCGACCGCGACGCGCGTTTCCGGCTGCCGGCCGTTCGGAAACGTTCGGTTGAGATCGACCCCGTTCGCGTTGCCTCGATGACGCACGTCATACCCGTCGGGGTTCAGGTTCGGAAGCAGCCAGAGGTCCTCGTGCGGGTGCGTTCGCAGGAGCGCGTAGACCACGACCATTCCCTCGCACTCGTTCCCGTGGATGCAGCCGACGACCAGCACGCGAGGGCCCGGCCCGGAGCGATGAAGAACCTCGATCGGCCGGTGTTGCGCCGACCACCCGACGACGGCGGCAACGGCTAGGGTCGAGAGCATGGCGGTGATCGAGGCCATCGAGCTACGCAGGACGTACCGTACGTCCACCGGCGTGCTCCGGCGGAAGCCGCTCGAGGTGGAAGCCGTCCGCGGCATCTCTTTCGCGGTCGAGCAGGGCGAGCTCTTCGGCCTGCTCGGCCCGAACGGCGCCGGCAAGACGACGACGATCAAGATGCTGATCACGCTCCTCCTGCCGACGGGCGGCCACGCGCGCGTGCTCGGCGTGGACGTCGTCGACAACCCGCGCGAGGTGCGGAAGCGGATCGGCTACGTGTTCGGCGGCGACCGCGGTCTCTACGAGCGACTCTCGGCGCGGGACAACCTCCGCTACTTCGCCGAGCTGTACGGCGTCTCGGGCAAGACGCAACGCGCACGCATCGACGAGGTGCTCGAGCTCGTCGGGCTGAAGGGTCGAGAGCAGGAACGTGTCGAGGGCTACTCCCGCGGCATGCGCCAGCGGCTGCACATCGCTCGTGGGATCCTGCACGACCCCGAGGTCGTGTTCCTCGACGAGCCGACGATCGGCGTCGACCCGGTCGGTGCGCGCGAGCTGCGCACGACGATCGCCGACCTCATCGCCGCCGGGAAGACCGTGCTCCTGACGACGCACTACATGTTCGAGGCCGACGCGCTCTGCGACCGCATCGCCGTGATCGCGAAAGGACGCATCGTCGGCGAAGGGACACCGGAGGCGTTGAAGGCGGGCGTCGCCGAGGGGCGCGTCACCGAGATCGACGCGTTCGGAGTCGACGAGGCGGCGGTCGCTCGGTTGCGCGCCATCGACGGCGTCACCGCCGTCACCGTCGAGGAGCACGAGCAGAAGCAGCTGCTGCTCGTCCAGACCACAGGCGACCGCGAGTTGACGGCACCGCTGCTCGCCGAGCTCGACGGCTTCGAGGTCGGCCGCGTCTTTTCGCGCGAGCCGACGCTCGAAGACGCGTACATCGCGCTCGTCACCGCTGAATGAACAGCCTGCTCGTCATCGCGGGCGGGTTCCGGATGAACATGAAGATGCTCGGCACGTCGGCGTGGTTCCTGCTCATGGCGGTGATCCAGCCGATCATCTTCGCGACGATCGCGTACTACATGTTCCGCTCCGGCGGACGAAGCGGAACACTGCTGTACGCATCGCTCGGCGCCGGGATGATGGGCGTCTGGTCGTCGACGCTGTTCGGGTCGGGAGGCATGATCCAGTGGCAGCGCTGGCAAGGGACGCTCGAACTGGGAGCCGCGGCGCCTCCGTCGATGGGGCTCGTCTATCTCCCGTTCTCGCTCGCCAACTCGTTCACCGGCATGTACGCGCTTGCCGCGACGCTGGTCTGGGGACGGCTCCTCTTCGGCGTCCCGCTGCACTTCGTGCACCCGTGGCTGTTCCTGCTCTCGCTGCCGGCGACGGTGGCGGCACTCGGGCTTATGGGTCTCGTGCTCGCCTCGACCTTCATCCTCTACCGCCACGCGAATGCGCTCTCGAACCTCCTCGAGTACCCGGTGTGGATCGCCAGCGGGCTCATCTTCTCGACGTCGTTGCTCCCCGGCTGGACACGACCGATCTCCTGGGCGCTTCCCCCTTACTGGGGCGTGCTGGCGATCCGCCACGCTGCGCTCGGCGGTGACGTCTGGGGGCCGCTCGCGATGGTCGCGCTGCTCGGGCTCGCGTGCCTCGTGATCGGGTTCGCGATGTTTCGCGTCTTCGAGCACTTCGCACGCGCGCGGGCGACGCTGTCGCTCACATGAGGCGCTGGCTCTCGGTCTTCCTCGTCGGGGGGAACCTCGCGTACCGCGGCCTCTTCAACTGGATCCACCCTGCGATCTACATCCCGACGATGCTCGGCGCTCCGCTCTTCCAGCTGATCTTCTTCACCAAGCTCGGCCAGTTCGCGCACGCCGAGAACCGCGACTTCTACATCGTCGGCAATTCGATCCAGGCGTGCGCGATGTCCTCCGTGTACGGGATGACGATGGCGGTGGCGAACGAACGCTGGTTCGGGACGCTCGGCCCGTTGCTCGCCTCGCCGGCGAGTCGCTCGGCTGTGTTCCTCGGCCGCGGTCTCCCGGTGCTTGCGAACGGCATCTTCGTCTCCACGTTCACCTTCGTCATCGGCGTCGTGCTGCTCGGATTCCGGCCCGGCCTCGACTCGGTGCCGTCGCTCGCGGTGATCGTCCTCGTCACGGTGGTCTCGTGCACGGCGTTCGGGATGCTGCTCGGCTCGATCGGGCTGCGCGCGAAGGACTTCTTCTTCGCGGCGAACCTCGCCTACTTCCTGATGCTCCTCTTCTGCGGCGTCAACATCCCGCTCGGCACACTGCCGGGCTGGATGAGCGCGATCGGCCGCTGCCTGCCGCTGACCCACGGGATCGCCGCCGCGCGCGAGGTCGCCGCCGGCGCGTCTCTCGGCCACGTCGCCGGGCTCGTCGGAACGGAGCTCGGGATCGCGGCCGCCTACGCGCTCGCGGGGCTCACCCTGTTCCGAGTGCTCGAGCGCGAGTCGCGCCGCAGCGCCGTTCTCGACGCCTACTGATAGAGGATCCCCGTTTCGGGGGAGGGCGACGAGACGCTCCCGCGGCGATACCGATGAGGCATGCGGCCCGCTCAGACCCTGTCCGCCAACCCTGCCGGTCTCGACGGCAACCAGCTCGTCGAGCTGTTCGACTCTTTGCCGATCCCCTTCCTCGTCGGCAGGGAGAGCGACCGGCAGGTGCTGGCGGCGAACCAGGCGTTCCTCGACCTGATCGGCTACGAGCTCGACGAGGTCGTCGGCGTGACGCCGCCGTTTCCGTGGTGGAGCAGCGACGGCGATGCCGGCGTCGGCTTCACGCCGGGCTCGGTGATCACCCGCACGTACCGATGCAAGGACGGCCGTCAGCTCGTCGTCGAAGTCACGTCGCACGGATTCGCGCACGGGCTCCTACTCGGCATCGTCACCGACCTCACCGAGCGCCGGCAGCTCGACCAGCAGCTCATGCAGAGCGGGAAGCTGACCGCGATCGGCGAGCTCGCGGCGGGCGTCGCGCACGAGATCAACAACCCGCTGTTCGCGATTCTCGGACTGACCGAGTTCCTTCTCAAGGAGTCCGAGGACGGGTCCCGGGCACGGCATCGATTGGAGTTGATCCGTGAGACCGGTCTCGAGATCAAAGAGATCGTCCGCGCCCTGCTCGACTTCGCGGGCGAGAACAGCGAAGAGCACCACCTCGTCGAGATCGAGAACGTCGTGCGCTCCACCGTCGAGCTCGTCCGACGCACCAACGCGCACAAGGGCGTCGAGCTCGTCGACAGCTACGACGCGGCGGGCGTGCTCGTGCTCGCGAGCCCGAACCAGCTCAAGCAGATCATCCTCAACCTGATCGCGAATGCGCGCCAGGCGATGCCGCTCGGCGGCACCGTGCACGTCGAAGTCTCACGCCTCGGCGCGAATGCCCTTGTCACGGTCGCCGACGACGGTCCCGGCATCGACGCCGCGCTGCTCTCGCGCATCTTCGAGCCGTTCTTCACCACGAAGCGCGACGTCGGCGGCACCGGCCTGGGATTGTCGGTGAGCCTCGGGATCGCCGAGTCGCACGGCGGCACCCTGATCGCATCGTCCGAGCCGGGCGTCGGCGCCCGCTTCACCGTGCGGCTGCCGCTCGCAACGGAGACGGCCCGATGAGCCGCATCCTTGCGATCGACGACGAGGACGTGATCCGCATGCTCGTCGTCGAGATCCTCGAATCGGTCGGCCACGAGGTCGTCGGCGCCGAGAGCGCCGAGCACGCGCTCGACCTGCTCGACCACGGCGAGTTCGACCTGGTGGTGAGCGACGTCGTCATGCCGGGTCTCTCCGGCCTCGAGCTGCTCGAAGCGGCGCGCAGCCGCCAGGCGTCGCTGCCGATCGTGCTCGTCACCGGCGCCGGGACGTACGAGACGCTGAGCCAGGCGCTGACACGCGGCGCGGCCGGTCTCGTCACCAAGCCGTTCGCGCACGCCGAGCTCCAGACCGCGGTCTCCGATGCGCTCGAGCGCGCGTCGCGCTCACGCGAAGAGCTACGAGAGCGCCTGCTCGCCCCCACGCTCGCGAGCGCGCTCGCGAACGCGATCGAGGCGCGCGACTCGTACCTGCACGGGCACTGCGAACGGCTCGCGTCGCTCGCGGTCCGCATCGCAGAAGACCTGGGCGTCGCACCCGAGTACATCGAGACCGTTCGCCTCGGAGCGATCCTTCATGACGTCGGGAAGATCGGCATCCCGGACCGTGTGCTTCTCAAGCCAGGCCCGCTCGACGACGAGGAGCGGCAGATCGTCGAGACGCACACCGAGATCGGCGACAAGCTGCTCGAGCCGCTCGACCTGCTCGCAGGCGCGCGGCCGATCGTGCGGAACCACCATGAGCGGTGGGACGGCGCGGGCTATCCGGATGGGCTCGCGGGCGAGGCAATCCCCGTCGGCGCACGCATCGTCGCCGTCGCCGACTCGGTCGAGGCGATGACATCGAGGCAGCTCTACCGCAAGCCGCTCGAGGCCGGCGAGATCATCGCCGAGCTACAGAAGCATCGCGGCAAGCAGTGGGATCCGGCGGTCGTCGACATCGTCCTGCGGTTGATCGCGAGCGGCGAGCTCGTGCTCGCGCAGGGCGGATTGCGCCTCCTGGAGCTCGCCCCATGAAGATGACGGAGACACTCACGGAACGCGAGCGCGAAGTGCTCGGCCTGCTCGCCGACGGGCTCGCGCACGAGGAGATCGCGCAACGGCTCGGCATCGGCTCGGAAACCGTGCGCACGCACGTACGCAAGGCGAGCAGCCGCCTCGGCGCGACCACGCGCACGCAGGCCGTCGCGACCGCGTTGAGGCTGGGGATGATCTCGTGACGACGCTTCGCCCGGAGCTCGAGGTCGCGGCACTCTCCGGCGAGGTGGATGCCGTCATGCGCGGCATCGTCGAGCGGCTGATGCTGCTCACGCACGCCGACGGAGCGTCGATTTCGACCATTGACGACGGATTCGCGTACTTCCGCGTGTGCGCCGGCGAGGACTTGCCCCTCCAGGGGCGGACCTTCCGTCTCGAGGAGACTCTTGGTGCTGTGTGCATGAACGGCGAACTGGCCGTTCTGCGCAAGACAACCGGGCCGGAAGTCGACCGTTGCCTGACGCCGGGCGCAGCATCGATCGCGCTCGCGCCGCTCGAATGGGACGGACAGGTGCGCGGAGTGCTCGGCGTCCGCAGCTCGTCGCTCGAGGCGTTCGACGAGGCGGGCGTCGAAGAAGTCCGGACGCTCACCGCCGGCGCGTCGATCGCCTTGCGGAACGCCGAGCTGATCGCGAAGCTCGCCGCGAGCGAGCACCGCTACCGCGAGCTTCACGACCGCGCGGCGGACGCGATCCTCGTCTTCGACTCGAACAACGTGATCGTCGACGCGAACGAGGCCGCGGCCACACTCCTCCTGCGCCCGGTCGAGGAGTTGCGCGGCCTGCAGGCGCAGGATCTCTTCACCGCCGTCGAGCTCGCCGCGGCGCCGCTCCGGACCGACGAGCTCATGCGCACCGGCGAGCTGCGGTCTGAGCGGCCGTTCCTCCGGAAGGACGGAACCGAGATCATGGTCGAGTACTCGTGCCGCGCCCTGGACGGCGGACGCGTGCACACATCACTTCGGGACGTCACGCAGCGGCGGCGCAACGAGGACCGCCTGCGGACGAGCCTCGGCCGGTTGCACGCGATCGTCCAGACGCAGCAGCAGATCGCCGCGCTCGAGCTGGATCCCGACGCGCTCACGAGCACGATCGTCCTGCGGGCCCAGCGTCTCTGCGGAGGCGACGGCGCAGCGGTGCAGTGGTTCGAAGGGCACGAGTCGGTCTACCACCACGGCTCCGGGATCGCAGCCGGCCACATCGGTCTTCGGCTCGACCGCTCGTCCAGCCTCGCCGGCCTCGCGGCGCTGAACGACGAGGCCGTGTACTCATCCGACACGTCGATCGACCCGCGCGCCGACGCCGACATCTGCGTTCGCCTCGGTATCAGGTCGTTGATCTGCGCCCCGCTCCATCGTGACAACGCCGTGGTCGGTGTCCTCTCCATCCTCGGCCGCGAGCCCCATGCGTTCGACGAGCTCTCAGTCGAGACGGCGCGGTTGATGGCGGAGTTCATCGGAGCCGTCCTGCGCAACACGAACGAATTGCAGGAGCGCGGCGCGCTCCTCGAGCAGTTGCAGCTCCAGGACCAGGTCGTCGAGCACATGCAGACCGCCCTCTACGTGTTCGCTGCCGGTGACCGATCGTTGCGGTTGCGGTTCGCGAACAAGGCGACCGAGGCGGCGACCGGGCTGCCGATCGCCGATGTGATGGGTCGCCCCCTCACGGAGATCTTCCCGAATGTCCCGCCCGCGCTGATCGACCGTCTGCTGCGGGTCGTCGAGACCGGTGAGGTGCTCGACGCGGGCCAGCTCGAGTACTCCGACGATCGAATCGGGCCCAGCATCTTCTCGGTCAAAGCCTTCCGGCTGCACGACGACGGCGTCGCGGTCACATTCGACAACGTGACCGACGTCGCTCGTATCGAGGGCCAGCTGCGCCAGGCGCAGAAGATGGAGGCTGTCGGCCGCCTCGCCGGCGGGATCGCACACGACTTCAACAACCTGCTCACGGCGATCTCCGGCTACAGCGAGTTCCTGATCGGCGGAACGCCCGACCCGAAGCTTCGGCGATACGCGGAGGAGATCAAGCGTGCCTCCGACCGCGCCGCCGCGCTCACCGGCCAGCTGCTGGCGTTCAGCCGCCGGCAGGTGCTGCAGCCGCGCATCCTCGACCTGAACGCAACGGTCGGCGACATGGACATGATGCTGCGCCGCCTGATCGGAGAGGACGTCGAGCTCGTGACGATGCTCGGCGCCGAGCTCGCGCCGGTGCGTGCAGACCCGACGCAGATCGAACAGGTGATCATCAACCTCGCCGTGAACGCGCGCGACGCGATGCCGCACGGCGGATCGGTCACGATCGAGACCGCGAACGTCGTCGACCACGACCTCGCGTTCGTCGAGCTGCGACTGACCGACACCGGTGTCGGCATGACGGAGGCGGAGCGCCGCCAGCTCTTCGATCCGTTCTTCACGACGAAGGAAGGCGGCACGGGGCTCGGGCTCGCGACCGTCTATGGGATCGTCGAGCAGAGCGGCGGCACGATCGAGGTCGAGTCGGCACCCGGTCTCGGCTCGTCGTTCCGCGTGCTGCTCCCGGCGGAATGGGCGCCGATCGACGGACCGGAGCCCGACTCGTCGAGGCTCGTGCCGGCCGTGGGCGAGGAGACGATCCTGCTCGTCGAGGACGAGCTGGTCGTCCGGCGGCTCATCGCCGAGATCCTCGAGTCGAACGGCTACACGGTGCTGCAGGCGGGCGACGGCCCGTCCGCGCTCGAGCTGCTGCGCCGCCACACCGGCCCGCTCGACCTGCTCGTGACGGATGTCGTGATGCCCGGCATGAGCGGCCGCGACGTGGCCGGGGCGGTCGCGGCGATGCGTCCCGGCGCGCAGGTGCTCTACATCTCCGGGTACACCGACTCCTCGGTCGGCCAGCACGGCGTGCTCGAGCCCGGCATCGCGTTCCTACAAAAGCCCTTCGACGCCGACGTCCTCACGCGCAAGGTGCGCGAGGTGCTGGACGGCGTCGTCGTTCCCGTGGACTAGCGAAAGACAGGGATCTGGTTCTCGCGAACCAGGTTCTGCTTGTCTTCCGCGCGATGCTCCCGCCGTTGCTCCGCGAGAACGCGAACTTCCGCCGCTACTTCATCGGGCAGGCGGTGTCGCTCGTCGGCGACCAGATCACGCTCATCGCGCTCCCGCTGACCGCCGTGCTCGCGCTCCATGCGTCGGCGGGACAGATGGGCGCGCTGACGACGATCGCTCTCGTACCGAACCTGATCTTCTCGCTCCACGCCGGCAGTTGGGTCGACCGCCGCGCGGGGCGCCGACAGGTGATGCTCGTAACCGACATCCTGCGCGGCCTCCTGATCGCGACTGTTCCGATCGCGTACGCGCTCGGCCACCTGACGTGGCTTCACCTGTACCTCGTCGCCTTCGGCACCGGCACGCTCGCCGTGTTCTTCTACGTCGCGTACGGCGGGTTCTTCCAGACGATCGTGCGGCGTGAGGACTACGTCGCGGCCAACTCGCTCTCGAACGGCAGTCGTGCGTTCTCGTTCCTCGCCGGCACGAGCCTCGGCGGCGTTCTGGTTCAGCTCCTGCGTGGGCCGTACGCGCTCGTGATCGATGCGGTCTCGTACATCTGGTCGGCGTTCTTCATGAGCCGCGTCGACGCGCCCGACCCGCCGGTGGCGGAGCACGCCGAAGGCGGGGTGCTCGCAGGGGCACGCTGGATCCGCGGCAACGCGATCATCCGTGCGGAGCTCCTCGGCGTCGCAACGCTCAACCTCTTCAACTTCATGTATTTCGCACTCTTCCTGCTGTACGCGACGCGATCCCTGCACGTGCGGCCCGGGACGCTCGGCGTCGTCCTCGGCGTCGCGTCGGTCGGGACGCTCTTCGGCTCGGTGGTCACCGCGCGCATCTCGCGGCGCATCGGCGTCGGACCGGCGTTCCTGATCGGGTGCTTCCTCTTCCCCGCGCCGCTCATCCTGATCCCGGCGGCGGGAGGGCCTCACTGGCTGATCATCACCATGTTGTTCACGGCCGAGCTCCTGTCCGGCTTCGGTCTCATGCTGCTGGACATCCTGGCCGGTGCGATGTCAGCAGCCGTGATCCCGCCTCCGCTCCGCTCACGCGTCTCAGGCGCGTTCATGGTCGTGAACAACGGAGTGCGGCCGGTCGGGACCGCCCTCGGCGGCGTGCTCGGCTCGACGCTCGGTCTGCGCCCGACGCTCTGGATCGCGACCGTCGGTGCGCTCGCAGGGATGTTCTTCCTGCTGCCGTCACCGATTCGCACGATGCACGACGTTCCCGACGAGGCGCCCGCGTGAGGACCGATCCGCTCGAGCTCTTCCATGAGTGGGTGCGCGGCGACGAGATGGTGATCGCCACAGCGACGGCCGACGGCCGGCCGTCCGCACGCGCGCTGCTGCTGAAGAGCGCGGACGAGCGCGGCTTCACGTTCTTCACGGGCTACACGTCGCGCAAGGGGCGCGAGCTCGGAGAGAACCCGCGCGCAGCGCTGCTCTTCCGCCGTGAAGGCATCCAGGTGCGCGTCGAAGGAACGGTCGAGCGGATCCCGCCGGAGGAGTCGGACGCGTACTGGCGCACACGACCCGCGGGATCGAGGAGAAGCGCAGCCGCGTCGAGCCAGTCGGAGCCGATCGGCTCCCGCGAGGAGCTCGAGGCTGCCGTCGCCGCCCAGCCCGCGGAGCCCGAGCGCCCGGAGCGCTGGGGCGGCTTCCGGCTCGTGCCCGACACGTACGAGTTCTGGCGCCACCGGGACGACCGTCTGCACGAACGTCACCTGTTCAGGGCATGCGCGGACGGCTGGGAGCGTCTACTTCTGCAACCGTGAGGAAGCTGCTCCTCGCCGCAACCGCAGCGCTGTCGCTTGCCGCGACGGGCGCCACGCCGACGCCGCCGAAGATCGGCGGCTGCCAGGTGTTCCCGGCGACCAACGCGTGGAACCAGCGCGTCGACAAGCTGCCGGTCACCGCGGACTCGGCGACGATCATCGCCTCGATCGGCGACTCGGGAGTCCATGCCGACTTCGGCAGCGGCCTCTGGGACGGCTCTCGCATCGGAATCCCGTACACGGTGGTGCACGGCAAGACGACGCCGAAGACTCGCCTTCGGTTCGAGTACTCGGACGAGAGCGACAAGGGCCCGTACCCGATCCCCGCGAACGTGCCGATCGAAGGGCAGCCGTCGACGTCATCGGGCGGCGACCGTCACGCGCTGATCGTCGATCGCGACTCTTGCAAGCTCTACGAGCTGTACGCACTGCAGCGCGCGGGCTCCGGCTGGACGGCCGGGTCGGGCGCGATCTTCGACCTCCGCTCGAACAGGGTGCGGCCTGCGGGTTGGACGTCCGCCGACGCGGCCGGCCTGCCGATCCTCCCCGGTCTCGCGCGCTGGGACGGCGACGCGTCGACCGGAGCGATTCGCCACGCCCTTCGCTTCACCGTCGCTCGCACGCGAAAGGCATTCGTCTACCCCGCGCGTCACTACGCGAGCAGCTCCACCGATCCGTCACTGCCGCCGATGGGCCTGCGCGTCCGCCTCAAGGCGAACGTCGACATCTCGCACCTGCCGCGCCAGGCGCGCATCGTCGCCCAGGCGATGAAGACTTACGGGATGATCCTGGCCGACAACGGATCGAACTGGTACGTGTCGGGCGCCCCGAGCCCGAAGTGGTCGAATGACCAGCTACACGCGCTCGGTGCGCTTCACGGATCCGACTTCGAAGTCGTCGACACCTCCACTCTGCATCCGTAGCGTGACCGTGAAGGTCGTGCCGGCGGCGCTGCTCTGCACGTCGACGGTGCCGCCCAGCGCGGTCGCGAGCTGACGCACGATCGCAAGACCGAGCCCGCTCCCGATCAACCGATCGCGCCCGATCTTGTCGTAGAGATAGAAGCGCTCGAATGCATGCGGCAGGTCCTCCGCCGGGATGCCGGGCCCGGTGTCCGAGACAAGGAGCCGCGCCCCGTCGACCTCGACCGTCACCGAGCCGCCTGCCGGCGTCTCGCGCAGCGCGTTCTCGACGAGGTTGGACGCGATCTGCAAGATCCGGTCCGAGTCGCCGGTCACCCAGGCTTCGCCGGCAACTGCGCGGAGGTCGACGCCGAGCCCGCGCGCGGTCGGCTCGTGACGGCGCGCCGCCTCGCGTGCGATCTCCGCCAGGTCGACCGCCTCCGACCGAACCGAGAACTCGGCGCGGTTCATGCGCGCGAGATCGAGCAGGTCGCGCACGAGCCGCTCGAGCCGGCCGCTTTCGGTCACGATCACGCGCGCCGCCTCGCCCGGCTCGAACGCTCCCTCACCGAGGCCTTCCGCGTAACCGCGGATCGCCGTCAGCGGCGTCTTCAGCTCGTGGCTCACCGAGAGGAGGAATGCCCGCTCGGCGTCGCGTGACGCCGCGAGTTGCTCGACCATCTGGTTGAACGCCTGGGCGAGCGACGCGAGCTCCGTCGTCCCCTCGGCCTCGAGCGGCTCGTGACGCTCGTCCGCGGCAAGCGCGCGTGTGGCCGCGGCGACGCGCTGAATCGGGCGCACGATCGAACGGGCCACCAGGAACGACAACACCGCCGCGATCCCCGCTCCGGCCAGCGCGCCGATGAGCAGATCGACGAGGAACGGCCGCCATGCGGCAGAGTTCACCGACGCCGGCCGAAGGTAGATCAGGCCGCGCTGCGGGATCGTCCGGTACGAGTAGAGCTGCTTCTCGCCCTGGTACGTCGTCTCGCCGTCACTCGACTTGTCGACGTTCGGAACGAGACCGGCGAAGGCGGAGCGCGGCTGCACCATCACGAGGATCGAGCCGAGCGTCTCGTTCCCACGCCGATAGCTCACGTGCTTGCGGCGATCGGCGGCGCGGTCGTCCGCGAGCCGCGCGAGTGTCGATGCCTGGGAGCGGTCGACCTGCCGGCGCGTGAGGACTGCGCCGATCAGCAGCGAGAGCCCGAGCGTGATCGCAAGTGCCGCCAGCGTCGCCAGGAAGAGGCGCGCCCGGAGGCTCCTCATGCGACGGCTTTGTACCCGGCGCCGCGGAACGTGCGGATCAGGTCGGGACGACCGAGCTTGCGGCGCAGCTGAGCGACGTGGACGTCGACCGTGCGCGTGCCGCCCGGATACTCCTGACCCCACACTCGATCGAGCAACAAGTCGCGCGAGACCACGACGCCGGCGTTCGCCATGAAGAACGCGAGCAGCTCGAACTCCTTCGCGGTCAGCTCGATCGGCGTTCCGTCGACGGTGACGTCGTGCGACTCGCGGTCGAGGACGACGTCGCCGAGCGCGAACCGCTCGCGCCGCTCTTGCGGCTCCGTGCGACGGAAGATCGCCTTCATGCGCGCGACGAGCTCGCGCGGCGAGAACGGCTTCGTCAGGTAGTCGTCGGCTCCGACCTCGAGGCCGACGACCCGGTCCGGCTCTTCGTCGCGTGCGGTGAGCATCAGGATCGGCACCTGCGACTTCCCACGCATCGCCCGGCACACGTCGAACCCATCCATTCCCGGCAACCCGATGTCGAGGACGACCAGCTTCACGGGATGACGTTCGACCTCGACGAGCGCGTCCTCGCCGGAGCGGACCCACACGACGCGATACCCGCTCTTCTGCAGGTAGCCGCGAACGAGCTCACCGACCGACGGCTCGTCCTCGACCAGGAGGATCGTTCCGGACATGAGTGATGATTATGGGCGCAGCATGAGTCGGAGCCGGACGGCAGCGCCGTCGTCGATCCGCATCGTGATCGCCCACAGCCCCCGGCGGAACGCCGGCGGGCTACCGGCGAAGCGGGCCGGGGCGACGCGCGTCTTCCACGACAGCGGGATCGTCGCCATCGTCCCGTCGGGCTCGCGAAGGGTCAACTGAGACGAGTTCGACTTCGCGATGCGCCCGTGGTCGAGGATCATCGTGTGCCAGTTCCCCTTGATCAGCACGTTCCGCTCGTCGTGCGACCAGACGCCGACGATCGTCGGGAACGGGGGTGGCGGCGTCGCGCCTCTTCGCTTTCCCGGCGCGCCGGCCGCGACGCCCGCGCCCGAGACGACGAGCGTGGCAATCAGGATCGCAAGGAATCTCCGCATGCTCTCCACATGATGCTCGTCCGGATCACCCGGTGGTTGTTAGCGCGTAAACCGTAGGTAAAACGAAGCCGCCGGCTTTCGACCGGCGGCCTCGCGTTCAAGCCTCGCGCTGAGGTCGGTGGGTCAGTTGGCACCTCCGCCCGACCTCACCCGTCAATGTGCCTTCGACCTGCGCTTAGGGCTCGCAATCCTTCAGTGCCGACCGGACGGACCCGGCGGCGCGTTCGACGTCCGTACCCTGATCGACTTTCTGCTCTGGCGCAACGACTCCTGCCGTAACAATTCGCGCATGCCGCTCCGGAACAGGGTGACGCCCCTGGGCGATGTGATCGCTACACCGGAGCGCGGCCTCGTGTACGGCAACCGCGGTTGTCTGCACAACAAGGCGGGCGTTGTCGTTCGCCGCGCCGCGACGCGACGGTGGATCGCGTGTCAGCTGTCCTACCGCGGCTGGTACCAGGGCGCGACACCGCGACCGGGACGGTTCACGGGTCTCTTCTTCCTCGACGATGCCACCGCGTTCGCAGCGGGCCACCGGCCGTGCGCGCTCTGCCGCCGCGACGACTACAAGCGCGTGCTCGGGATCACCGGGTACGCAGGCGCCGACGCGATCGATGTCGACCTCCAAGCGCAGCGCACAGGACCACGGCCACGAGTCACCGTCGCGGCGCTTCCCGACGGCGCGTTCGTGCTGCTCGACGACGAGCCGCACCTCGTCACCGACGGCTTGGTTCGCCCGTGGTCCCCGGGCGGTTACGGCCCCGCGCGCCTCGCGCCGAGGACGGCCGCGCTGATCACACCGCAGCTTCTCGTGCTGGTGCTCGCAGCAGGCTGGTCGCCGGTCGTACCGTTCCTCCATTCGTCGGCGCGTGAGACGATGCGGTCGTGGGAATGAGCACCGAGGGGATCACGCGCGAGGAGCTGCAGCTCGCGGCGCGCAACCACGGCATGCCGCTCGAGGTGCTGCGCTGGCCGGTGACGCCGGTCGGCATGCACTACCTGCTGATCCACTACGACGTGCCGCTCGTGGGCGACGACTGGGTGCTCACGATCGACGGGAACGTCGGCGCCCCGTTCGCGCTGACGCTCGACGAGCTGCGTCAACTGCCCGCACACGAGGTCGTCGCGACGATGGAGTGCGCCGGCAACGGCCGCGCGAGATACACGCCTCGCCCGCTCAGCCAGCCGTGGCTCGACGAGGCGATCGGCACGGGTCGCTGGCGTGGTGCGCGACTGCGCGATGTCCTCGACCGCGCGGCTCCCGGCGACGGGGCCGTCGAGGTGCTCTTCACCGGGCTCGACCGCGGCGTGGAGGGCGGCGAGGAGCAGGTCTTCCAGCGCAGCCTTCCGCTCGAGGTCGCCTCCGACGAGGACGTGATCCTCGCCTACGACCTGAACGGCGCACCGCTGCCACCGCAGCACGGCAGCCCGCTCCGGCTCCTCGTACCGGGCTGGTACGGGATGACCAACGTGAAGTGGCTCGCGCGGATCACGCTCGTCGACGAGCCGTTTCGCGGGTACCAGCAGGCACGCGGCTACCACTTCCGCGCCGACGAAGACGACCAAGGTGTGCCGCTCCAGCGAATCCGTCCGCGTGCGTTGATGGCGCCGCCCGGCATCCCGGAGTTCATGACACGCGCCCGCACGGTCGACGCGGGCCGCGTGATGATCGAGGGACGCGCGTGGTCCGGCGAGGCGCCGATCGAGGCGGTCGACTTCTCAGCCGACGGCGGCAGCTCCTGGACCGCAGCACAGCTCGACCCCGACGAACTCGGCCGGTGGGCGTGGCGCGGCTGGTCGTGCGCGTGGGACGCAACGCCCGGCGAGCACGTGCTCGCGTGCCGCGCGCGGGACGCTGCCGGGAACGAGCAACCGCTCGAGCCGACGTGGAACGTCGGCGGCTACGCCAACAATGCGGTGCAGCGCGTGCCCGTCAGCGTTAGATGACGGGCACGCGCTAAAGCGATGCAAGAAGCTCGGTGAGCTGGCCGCGAACGCGGTCGAGCCGCTCCGTCTTCTCCTGCAACTGCACCTCGAGCTCGGTCTTCGAGTCCTCGAGCGCCTGGATCTGCGTCTCGAACTCCGCCGAGCGAACCTTCATCTCGCTCCGCTGTGCCTTGACGGCTGCAGCCTGGGCGGCGAGGCGTTCCGCAATCGCATTCGCCTCTTCGGCGAGTGCCGCGACCGCATCGTCGTCCGAGCTGTCCATGGGGGCTTTGCCGGCGTTGCCCTTCTTGACGGGCAGCTTCGTCACAGCGGCCAGCGGCTCGTCGCCGTCGTCTCCGCCGTCATCGCCACCGTCGTCGCCGCCTCCTCCGCCGCCTCCGTCTCCGTCCAACTTCTCGCCTTCACCGTCGATGTCGTTCTCGACGTTGGCGTCGGGCTCGAGGATGTTGAGCTCCTCGGACGGGCCGAATTGGCCTTTACTGCGGAGGAGATCGCTCCGCAGCCCGGCATCAAGTGCCGACTTGGGAACCACGATCATCACCGTTTCCTCTCCGAGCAACTCGCGCAATGCGCCGAGCCGCTGCTCTGTCGGCTCGGCAACTGCGACGACGACGCGTCCGTCCTCGACTCGAGTCGGCAGCGCCTCGAGGCGCTGTGCATCCTCGCGCGACATCTGGGCAAGCGCGTTGGCGTCAAACCAGATCGAGGACCGCTCGACATAGTCGAGCGCCCACTGCTCGGCGAGCAGGCGGGCGACATCGTCCTCTGTGGCAAGCCCGCGGCGAACCACGACCTCACCGACACGCTCGCCGGTGCGACTTCCTTCGTAGAGCGCATCGTCGAGCTGCACCTGCGTGAGGAACCCCGCCTGGATCAGAAGCTGACCCAATGGGACCCGAACGGGAGTCTCGGGCGTATCGGCTCCGGCCAAAGCCTTCTGACTCACTCGCTCATCCTCCGCTCGATGCGATCTCTCACCCAACCCGCCACACACTTTTCGGCGAATCCCGCCCCGGACTTGAGCGACTCACTCGAACGAGTGAGCCTACGTCGCGTGCCAGCGCTGGCGCTTGCGCGTCTTCAGCAGCGCGCTTCCGACCGAGACGACGATCATGATCCCGGCGGCGCCCGCCACCGAGATGCCGATGAGCTCGATCGACCGCTTCGACGGACCGCTCGCATTGGTCGGGCGATACGTCTTCTGGCCCAACTCCGCGTCCTGCGCCGCGAGGGTGTTCGACGTCTTGTCGACGTGCTGGCCGAGGTAGTACGCGCCGAACCCGACCGCGCCCAGGATTGCGGCGATCAGCAAGAGGTCGACGATGCGGCGAACCACGGTCCGGATATCGGCACCCGTCCGACCAGACTTGATGCCGGATTCCGGGTTAGGCCCGGCCGTCCCGGGCCGCGCGGAGGACGGCGGCGAGCCCTCCGGCCAGGAGGAGGATCCCGGCGACGATCGGGAGCGTGCTCCCGTCGCCGGCGCGCTTGCCGGCGACCGGGCCGGACACGATCCGGGTCGGGCGCTCCGCGGTCCCGAGATCGGGTTTCTCCGGTGTGGCCGTCACCGGCGGAGAGGGCTTCGCCGGGCGCGGATGCACGGCGAGGAGGCGGCGGAAGTCGGCAGCCGACCCGAAGCCCACCGGGGCTCCGCCCGGGAGTGCGACCGGCGGCAGCACCTTCACGCGCTCCGGCAATGACCACGAGCGGAGGTAGCTCGTGGGATCGACCGCACCGTCGTAGCCGAGGTAGAGCAGGCCGGTCGGGTGGACCTCGAAGTGCAGATGCGGCAGCGTTGTGAACGCATCGCCCGTGTTACCGACGAACCCGATCACGTCGCCGCGGTGGACGGCGCGGTTGTTGCGGCCGAGAGTCGTATACCCGGAGAGATGCGCGTAGTAGAAGTCGTTGCCGGCGTGGTCGACGAGCCACAGCCGCCAGCCGCCGACGTGGTTCCAGCCGACCGCGAAGATCGTCCCGTCGGCGACGGCGACGACAGGGGTGCCGAGTTGCGCGAAGAGGTCGTCCCCGTGATGCCAGCCGCCGGGAACGTCAGACCGCTCGCCGCCGTACGTGTCGCCCCAGTCGGCGCCACCGGCAACCGGGAAGACGTACCGGTCGCGGAGCGGCGGCGTGCCGGCGAGCGGCTGGCCGACCTTCGGAGTCTTCTTCTTCGGCAGCGTCGGTTTCTTCTGCATGTGCTTCTTCGCGCGCGGCTTCGACTTCGGCTTCTCGGTGGTCGTGGTCGGTGCGGTCGTGGTCGTCCTCGCCGGTGCCGTCGTTGTCGTCGGCGCCTTCGTCGTGGTGGTGGGCGCGGTCGTCGTCGTGGGCAGCCGCGGGGGGGCCGGCTTCGCGGGCGCGCGATTCGCAGACGCGTACCCGATCAGCACGAGCGTGCCCGCCGGCAGGCCGGCGTGCGCGCGTGTGAGCTTCAGCTCGAGCGCCGCCGCCCAGTAGCGCAGTGGTTGCAGCTTCGGCAGGTCGGCCTGTGCGCCGACGGTCAGCGTTCCCCAGTTCGAGACCGGTGCCGTTATGCCCGCCACGAGGTCGATGCTGCTCGTCCCGACGCGCAGGCCGTTGATCGTGGTGCGCAGGTGCCAGCCGGAGCCGTCGCCCGCAGTCGGGACGAGGTCGGCGCGAAGCGAGTCGCCCGAGACGGCTCCGAGCACGCTCCATTGGTGCGACACGACGTGCGTGCCGCCCGGCGCGGTCGAGCGAACGCAGCCTGCCCCGCCCGCCTGCGCGCCGGTGAGGTCGACCGAGTACTGCGCGTCGTGGAAAGCCGGTGCATCCGCGCCCGTCGTCGCCGCCGCCGTGACAGCAGGCCCGAGCGTTGTCGGTTCGGTCGCGTTCGGCGGCACGATCGCGACGAGCCCTGCACCGACGCACGGCGTCGGTACGACGTCGGCGGCGGCCCCGTGGGCGACGACGAGCGCAGCGACGAACGCGCACAGCGCCGTTTCGCGAACGCGCCTCACGTCCCCATGATGCCCCAGTTTCGGGCTAGAAACGCGCGAGCGCGTCCAGGACGCGAAGGGGAACGCGGGCGACGCCATGGACATCGGCGGGCGCGGCGACATCCCCGAGCAAGAGCCGCTCGACGGAGCGCCAGAGGAGCTGCGTGCGCGCGACACGCCAACTCGTACGCGGCCAGCGGTCGAGTGCCTGCTTCAGTTTCCACGACGCGCCGTGGAGCCGCCCGACTACGGCGTCGAGCGCCGCCGGGTACGCATCGAGCCTGCCCGTGAGGATCGCCTCCGCCGCGAGCTTCGACGAGACGAAGCATTCGTACATGCCGTCGCCGGACACGGGATCGATCAGACCGGCGGCGTCGCCGACGAGCAGCGCCCGCTCGCCGGCGAGCCGGGTAGCGCCGCGCCGGAGCGGCAGGCGGTGGCCGCGCAGGCTCCCGAGCTGCGCCGGGTCGAGATCGTGCGCCTCGCAGACTCGCGCGAGGTGCTCGCGGATGCGCGGCCCTTCGTCCTGCCACGCACCGACGCCGACATTGACGTGGTCGCCTTTCGGGAACACCCAGCCGTACCCACCGGGGATGTCGGCGAGCTCGACGACCGCACGGCGCGCGTAGCGATCCCGCTCGACGACGCCGTAGGCGACGTTCCCCTCGTAGGCGACGCCGTAGACGATGCCGCCCCCGAGCCCGAACGCCTTCGCCGTCGTTCCGTTGGCGCCGTCTGCGGCGACGACGTAGCCGGCCGGCGCAGCAGTCGCGTCGATCGTCGTTCCTTCTCGCACCTCCACTCCACGGTCGCGCGCCGCGTCGAGCAGGAACGCATCGAGCCGCCGCCGCTGCGTCATGCTGATCACCGGCGAGCGCGCCTCGCGCACGACGGAGTCGCCGTAACGAAATCGCAGCTCGACGAGGTCGACGTGCTCCTCGACGACCGGCGACGGATCGACCGGACAGTGCGCGAGCGCGCGCGTCGTGATGCCGCCGCCGCAGGGCTTGTCACGCGGGAACGTCGCCTTGTCGACGAGCAGCACGCGGGCGCCTGCGTCGGCGAGCCGGATCGCCGTCGTCGACCCCGCGGGGCCGCCGCCGACCACCAGGACGTCGTAGTTCTTCACCAATCAGAGGCTACAATCCGCGCTCCCCTGGGGGTGTGCCCGAGCGGCCAAAGGGAACGGGCTGTAAACCCGTCGGCTCAGCCTACGGAGGTTCGAATCCTCCCGCCCCCATCATCGTCCTCGTCGAGCGCCCGTCAAAAGATCCCTCGAACGGCGAGGAGCCCGGCCCCTCAAGGCTCGCGGACTTCGTGACGATAGAAACGGCGTGCGGCGCACGACCCGTCTCGTCTGGCGCAACGCCCCGCTCAGCCTGGGCGTGGTCGGCTTCGCGGTGCTCGCCCTGCAGGTCGAGACCGGCTTCGGCGGCGCGTGGCTCGCGAACGTCAACAACAAGTACACCTACGACGCGATCCTCGTCCTCGCCGCGCTGAATTGCTTCCTCGGCGCGCGCGGGCGCTCCGACCGCGCGGTCTGGATCTGGGTGGGCGTCGCGATCTCCGCGTGGGCGGCGGGCGACATCTACTACACGTGGT
This sequence comes from Gaiellaceae bacterium, assembly GCA_035474195.1. Taxonomy (GTDB): domain Bacteria; phylum Actinomycetota; class Thermoleophilia; order Gaiellales; family Gaiellaceae; genus PALSA-600. The sequence goes on along the minus strand of DATINO010000064.1, from coordinate 2,249 downwards.
TCCTGGACGGGAAGGCCAACATCCCGTTCCCGTCGCTCTCCGACGCGGGCTACCTCCTCTTCTACCCGCCGGTCTACGTCGCGCTCGTCGTGCTCTTCCACAATGAGGTGCGCGGAATCGTCCGGAGCCTGTGGCTGGACGGCGTCATCGCCGCGCTGGCGACGGCCGCGCTCGCGGCCAGCGTCGTGTACGCGATCGTGGAGCGCTCGCTCGACGGGAGCGGCGAGACGGCAGCGGGGATAGCGACGAACCTCGCATACCCGCTCGGAGACATGCTCGTGCTCGGGATCGTGGTCGGCGCGATCGCATTGTCCGGTTGGCGGTTCTCGGCGCGATGGCTCGTCTTCGGCAGCGGGCTCGCGGTGTTCGCGGTCTGCGACAGCATCTACCTCGTCCAGATCGCGAAGAACACGTACAGCTACGGCACGCTCGACCTCGGCTGGCCGGCAGGAATGTTGCTGCTGGCCGGCGCAGGCACGCTGCCTGCCCGCCGGATCCGTGCTGCTCAACTCGATGGCTATCGCCTCATCGTCGTCCCGGCGCTCTTCGGCTCGCTCGCGCTCGCGCTCGAGATCGTCGACCACTTCCAGCCCCTGAACACGCTCGGGATCGCGCTCAGTTCGCTCGCCCTCGGCGCGGTGTTCGTGCGCATGGGCCTGACGTTCCTCGACTACCTCACCCTGCTCGAGCGGACGCGGCACGAGTCGAAAACCGACTCGCTGACCGGCCTCTGGAACCGGCGCGCACTCATCGGCGATCTCAACGAGACGATCGAGTCGGAGCGCAAGTCGGTGCTGATGCTGTTCGATCTGAACGGCTTCAAGTCGTACAACGACCGGTTCGGTCATCCGTCGGGCGATGCGCTGCTTGCACGGCTCGGGGAGCGCCTGCAGACGGGGCTTCCGGCGGGCGGACGGGCCTACCGGCTCGGCGGCGACGAGTTCTGCGTCCTGGTGCGGGTCGACGACACGAAGATGGCGGACGTCGTCGCCGAGACCACCGCGAACCTCGTCGAGGAAGGCGAGGGCTTCCGCATCACGTCCTCGGTCGGGATCGTGGTCCTGCCCGACGAGGCGGCCGACACCACCGAGGCGTTGAAGGTCGTCGACCGGCGCATGTACCGCGACAAGGGCGGCAACCGCCCGGTCGGCTCAGAGGGCCGCGGCGCGCTGCTCGGTGTGCTCGAGGCGCGCGACGCGGTTCTCGCCGAGCACACGAACGAGGTCGTGCGGTTCTCGCGCGCGATCGCGCTGCGCCTCCCCTACGACTTCTCGATGGAGACGGTCATCTCGGTCGCGCAGCTCCACGACATCGGCAAGCTCGCGGTGCCGGACTCGATCCTCTTCAAGAGCGGCCCCCTCGATGCGAGCGAATGGGAAGTCGTCCGCCAGCACACGCTCGCGGGCGAGCGCATCGTCGGCCGCGTGCCCGGCCTGGACGTCGTCGCGGACGCGGTTCGGTCGTCACACGAGCGTTGGGACGGGTTCGGGTACCCGGACGGGCTCGCCGGGCACGACATCCCGCTCGCTGCGCGGATCGTCGCGGTCGCCGACGCGTATGCGGCCATGACGACCCCCGACCGGCCGTACCGCGAGCCGCTCTCGGCAGCGGAGGCCGAAGACGAGGTCATCCGGTGCGCGGGCACGCAGTTCGACCCGGTCGTCGTCGAGGCGTTCCTCGCAGTGCTCACGGCCGACCGGGCGACCTCGGTCCAGGCGGCTTAGACAAGAATTGCGCAGCGGCGCGCGTCGCCGGGCAGCGGCGACGGGGCGATCTGCCAGACCATGTACGACGAGCCGTCGTGGTCGACAGTCGTGCCCGCGGGCGGGGGCGGCGCATCGATCTCCGAGAGTGCGTACCCCGTCGGGGAACAAAGAAGCCTGGTGTGCGTCGTCGCGGCGAGCACGGCCTCGTGGTCGATCCCCGGATGCTGTTCGATCGCCCGCAGCTTCGCCTCCAGCTCGTCGATGCGCGCCGCGAGCGCCATCTGACGCTCGGCGTACGACGGATCGAACAGGGTCGCGCGGAGGTGCTTGCGTTCACCCTGCGCCCCCCGCGCAAGCGAATACGCGGCCACGAAACCCGCTTCGTCGCCCGCGCGCTCGTTCCTTCGTTCTGAGGGTCGGAGGTCTACCGACCCCAGATGTCGAGCTCGGCCTTCAGCGAGTCGATGCGCCTGTGCAGCGCGCGTCGTGCCTCCGAGATCTTGCGCTCCTTGACCTGCGTCACTTCGTTCGGAAACGAATCGA
>DATINO010000063.1:0-10723 GCA_035474195.1 Gaiellaceae bacterium | reverse complement strand
TACACGCGCAACATGGTCACCGGCGCGTCCACTGCCGACGTGGCGGTGATCCTGGTCGACGCCCGCCAGGGCGTGATCGAGCAGACGCGCCGCCACTCGTACATCGTCTCGATGCTCGAGCTGCCGCACGTCGTGTATGCGGTCAACAAGATGGACCTCGTCGGCTACTCCGAGGACCGCTTCGACGAGATCGTGCGCGACCTCTCCGAGCTCGCGTCCCAGCTCCACGTGCACGACCCGGCGATGATCCCGATCTCGGCGCTGAAGGGCGACAACGTCGTCGACAGGACCGACGCGATGCCGTGGTACGCCGGCACGACGCTGCTCGACCACCTCGAGTCGATCGAACTTGCCGCCGACCTCAACGTCGCCGACCGCCGCTTCCCGGTGCAGTGGGTGATCCGCCCGATGGCGGACGAGCACCACGACTACCGCGGCTACGCCGGGCAGGTCGCCGGCGGCACCTGGCGCAAGGGCGACGCCGTCGTCGTCCTGCCCTCCGGGCATCGCAGCACCGTCGCGTCCGTCGACACGCTGGACGGGCCCATCGACGAGGCGATCCCCGGCCAGTCCGCGACCATCCTGCTCGCCGACGACATCGACGTCTCGCGCGGCGACCTGCTCGCCGATCCCGACGACCTCCCGATCGTGGCGCGCGAGGTGACCGCGCGCGTCTGTTGGATGTCCGAGCGGCCCGTCGAGGATCGTGCGCGCGTGCTCGTCAAGCACACGACGCGCACGGTGGCCGCGCGGATCGACGAGATCGTCTCGGTGATCGACATCGCCGCGCTCGAAGACAAGGCGTCACCTGGGAAGATGGAGCTGAACGACCTCGGTGTCGTGCGCTTCCGGCTCGCCGAGCCGCTCGCCGTCGACCCCTACGCGCAGAACCGCGCGACCGGTGCGTTCGTGATCGTCGACGAGGCGACGAACGAGACGGTCGGCGCCGGCATGGTGGTCGAAGCCTCGTGACCTGGCAGTTCGTGATCGCCGGCCTCGCGGTCGGCACGCTCGTCGGCATGACCGGTATGGGCGGCGGTTCGCTGATGACGCCGATGCTCATCCTTATCTTCGGCTTCAACCCGAAGACCGCGGTCGGCACCGACATCCTGCACGGTGCCGTGTTCAAGTCGTTCGGCGCGTGGCGCCACCGGCAGCTCGGCAACGTGCACACGCGCCTCGCGCTGTGGATGCTCGTCGGCTCCGGCCCGCTGTCCCTCGTCGGTGTCCAGCTCGCGAGCTCATTCTCGGATTCGGCGGAGTCGACGATGAGCAAGGTCGTCGGGGCATCGCTGATCCTTGGCGGTCTCGGCTTCCTCGCGAAGACCTTCCTGCCGATCGCGCAGCGCGACGACGACGACGAGTTCGCGATCACGACGCGCGTCCGCGTGATTGCGATCACGATCGGCGCAATGTTCGGCTTCATCGTCGGCTTGACATCCGTCGGGTCGGGCACCTTCTTCGGGCTCGCGCTGCTGCTCCTGTTCCCGCTGTCCGCGACTCGCATGGTCGGCACCGATCTCCTGCACGCTGCGCTCCTGCTCTTTATCGCGGGTGCCGGTCACCTCCTCCACGGCAACGTCGACCTCCACGCGATGAGCTGGCTGCTCGTGGGCTCGATCCCCGGCGTCCTGATCGGCTCGCACCTTTCGATCAAGGTGCCCGACCACGCGCTCCGGGTCGTCTTCGCCTTCGTTCTCGTGCTCTCCGGCATCAAGCTCGTGAAGACGCCGGGCGCCGACACGATCATCCTGGTGGGTGTGATCCTGGGCAGCATCGCCCTGGCCGCCTGGGGCGGCGTGGGGCTCAAGACCCGCCGCCGGGTGACGAGCCGGGTTCCGGCGCACGACCCTGCGTAGACTTGCGCGGGCGTGGCCCGCCGTGCCCTCCCGAGCCTCCTGGTCATCGCTCTGCTCGCGGCGACCGCGGCCGCGTTCGCGCTGACCGAGCGCGCCAAGCTGGAGCGCTCGCCGATCTACGGCACCCAGCAGGCGCAGGTGTTCTCTCCGGACAGCAAGGACCCCGCGAAGAAGGTTGCGCACATCCGCTTCCACGTCCGGAACAGCGAGAACATCGATGTCTGGATCGAGGACTCCGACGGCAAGACGGTCGACACCCTCCTCACCCATCGCGGTGTCCGGAAAGGCGAGCTCGTCACGCTGGTGTGGGATTCGTTCACACCCGCGGGTGTCGGCGTCCCGGATGGCACGTACCGCGCGGTCGTCAAGCTCGAGCGCTCTCATCGCACGATCGTCATGCCGAGCGACATCAAGGTCGACACCTCTCCGCCGCACATCACCGCTCGGCCGTCGACCAAGTACCCGATCATCTCGCCTGACGGCGACGGCCACGCGGACGTGTTCCGCATCCCGTACGAGGTGAGTGAGCCGGCGCACGCGATCCTGCTGTTGCGCGGCAAGCAGGTCGTGTACACGAACGGCCAGAAGACGAAGGGAACGCTCGTCTGGAACGGGAAGGCGCCGGGCTCGACGAAGTCGCTTTCGCCGGGCCGCTACGTGCTCGCGATCGCGGCGCGGGATCGCGCGGGCAACCAGTCGACGGGCGTGCGCATCGCGATCGGCCAGGTGCGGTATCTCACACTCGCGCGGACGCGCGTCGTCGTGCGCCCCGGCGGCCGCTTTGCGCTGCGCGTGTCGACGGATGCGCTGCAGGTCGACTGGCTGCTGCACGGCCGGCACGGCACGCTGCCGCGCGGGACGCTCCATCTGCGCGCGCCGAAGTCGGCGGGCGTGTACCGGCTATACCTTTCGGTCGGGAGCCACACCGCGGTCTGCTCGGTGGTGGTCGCGTGAGCGGTGGCGCGGCGCAGGTTGCGGGGGCGCTCGGGGCCTTGGGACTGGCGACGCTGATGGCGGCGCATCGCCGTGATCTGCGCCTCGCCGGGCTCGGTGCCTGGGCGGTCGGGTGCGCCGGCCTCGTCGTCTACCTCGCGCCGCACGGGCATCACCGCCTCCTCGCGGCTGCTGCGGTACTCGGCCTGATCGCGGCCGCCGCGGGCGGTGCGCTCGTCGTGCGCGTCCCGTGGCTGCTCGCCCTCGCCACGCTCGCGTGCGCGCCCGCCCGCATCCCCGTGCACGTCGGGTCGACGCAGGCGAACCTACTGCTGCCGCTCTACGGCATCGTCGTCGTGGCGGCGATCGCGCTCGCCTGGGAGCTGTTCGGCGACGGCGAACGCGTGCGAGAGCTCGGGCCGCTCGCGAATCCGCTTGCGCTGTTCGTTGCGTGGGAGGGGCTGACGTTCCTCTGGACGAAGGACGTGCGCCAGGGCGCGATCGAGCTGCTGTTCTTCGTGCTGCCTTTCGGTTTGCTCGCCGTCGCGCTCGCTCGCCTGCAGTGGTCGCGCGCGTGGGTGCTGACGCTCTACGTGCAGCTCGCTGTGATGGCGCTCGTGTTCGCGACGATCGGGATCGTCCAGTACGAGACCCGCAACATCTTCTGGAACCCGAAGGTGAAGGTCGACAACGCGTACGCGCCGAGCGGGTGGTTCTACCGCGTCAACTCCGTCTTCTACGACCCGTCGATCTACGGGCGCTTCCTGGTGATCGCGATCGTGGCGAGCCTTGTCATCGTGCTGCTCCGCCGCGCCGACCCTCTGTGGCGGATCGCAGTCGTGTTGACGATCGGGATCACGTGGGCCGGGCTGCTGCCGTCGTTCTCACAGTCGAGCTTCGTCGCGCTGATCACCGCGATCGTCGTGGGCGGCGTGGTCGCGTGGCGCCGGGCCGGGCTACTGCTCGTCGCGGCGGGGATCGCCGTGATGATCCTCGCGATCGTCGTCTCGCCGGCCGTCCGGCACCGCGCCTCCCTGTCGCATGTCACGAGCGGGCGCTCGACGCTCGTCTCGAAGGGAGTCAAGGTCGCGGTCCACCACCCGGTGATCGGTGTGGGCGTCGGTGGGTTCCGCCGCGCCTACAGCGATCTCGCGCACCTGAAAGGGAAAGAGCCGAAGGCGGCCGCGTCGCACACGACGCCGGTGACGGTGGCGGCGGAGCTCGGGTTGCCAGGCCTCCTGCTCTTCGTCTGGCTCGTCGCCGTGACCCTGTTCACGGCGTTCAGGCGGATCGTCCCGACGTTCGACGGTGCGGCCCGTCTCGCGTTCGGTTTAGCCTTGGTCGCGATTCTCGTGCACTGCCTCTTCTACAACGCGCTCTTCGAGGACCCGGTGTTCTGGGGGTTGCTCGCGCTCGTCGTCGTCGCGCCACGGCGGCTCGTGGAGGCGCCCGGATGATCGACGGGATCCGCCGCGCGCTCGTGCTCGCGCCGCACACCGACGACGGCGAGTTCGGGTGCGGCGCCACGATGGCGCGTCTCGTCCACCAGGGAGCCGAGGTTCGCTACGTCGCGTTCTCGATCGCGACGCGCTCGCTGCCCGAAGGATTCGCGCCGGACACGCTGGCGCGCGAGGTGCGCGAGGCGACGGCCGAGCTCGGCATCCCGGCGGAGAACCTCACAGTGCACGACTTCGACGTCCGCACGTTCCCCGACCATCGGCAGGAGATCCTCGAGCTCCTGATCGAGATCTGGAACGACTGGCAACCCGACTGCGTGTTCCAGCCGTCGCTGCACGACGTGCACCAGGATCACCAGACGATCGCGAGCGAGGGCCTGCGAGCGTTCAAGCGCACGACGATCTTCGGCTACGAGATCCCGTGGAACAACTTCGACTTCAGCTATCAGGCGTACATCGCGCTCGAGCGCGAACATGTCGAGCGCAAGGTCGCTGCACTCGAGAAGTACGCGTCACAACAGCACCGACGCTATGCGAATGCCGAGTACGTCTGGAACGTCGCGCGCACGCACGGCATCAACGTGAACCGCGAGTACGCCGAGGTGTTCCAGGTGTACCGCGTGGTCGGCTAGAAGACTCCGCCGACGAGGCTCTTCGTGCGCTGCTGGCCCTGCTGGATGCCGACGCGCGGATCGAGTACGGCATAGAGCGCATCGACGACGAGGTTTCCGACCACGACGATCAGCGTGATCAGGACGACGATGACGAGAGTCGTCGGCAGGATGAGTGCGAATCCGCCGCCGCCGAGCGTCTGGACGGCGAGCCGGCCGAGCCCGTTGATGCTGAACGCGGACTCGATGTAGATGCAGACGCCGATCGCCGTCCCGATCTCCATGCCGACCATCGTGAGAACGCGAAGACCCGCGCTCGGCAAGACGTGACGGGCGAGCAGCCGCGTTTGAGAGGCGCCTTTGGCGCGAGCGGTGCGCACGAAGTCCTCGTGGATCGTTTCCGCGACGCTCGCACGAATCATGCGTGTGTACAGCGCGAGGAACAGCAGCGCGAAGGTGAGCCACGGCAGGATCAGGTGCTTCGCCCAGTCGACCGGCCCTCCGCAGGGAGCCTCCGGGGGAAACGTGATCGGCGACGCGCCGTGGTCGATAAAGGTGCAGTAGCCGCTCGTCGGGAGCCAGTCGACGCGACCGCCTGCGTTTCTCAAGATGAGGCTGAGCATCATCGGATGGACGCAGACGAGCACGAGCGCGCCGAATGAGATGACTCGATCGGCCCACGAGCCGACCCGGCTCCCGGAGATCGCCCCGAGCGGCAGTGAAAGGAGCAGGACGAGGATCGCGCCGCCACCGAGGATCGACAGCGTTGCTCGCAGCGGCCCGTACGGGACGAAGATCGGTCCCGCATCGACGATCTTGCCGTCCTGGATCGTCGTGAAGCGACCGAAGTCACCATGCGCGAGGTTCGCGACGTAGTCGAGGTAGAGGCCGATCTTCGACCGGTCGAGGTAGAAGACATGGTTCACCATCGCGGTCTGCTGCGCGGTGGGCGCGGTGCCGCGCGCGACCTCGGGGAAGTAGAGAGAAACCGGCGGTTGTCGCTCGATCGCGAAGTAGAGCGCGAACGTGAGCGCGATCATCACGAGCAGCGTCAGGATGCCGCGGATCACGCGCCCGAAGACAAAGCGCGCCGCTCTCATCGCAGCATGCTTCTCGGCTCGGTCGCGCGCCGCAAGCCCTCCGACAGGCGGTTGAGCGAGACGACAGTCGCGACGATCAACACCATCGGGAAGACCGTCTGCCACGGGGTGTGCGTGTGACTGTCGTAGGGAACGGTGTTGTAGATCGTTCCCCAGATCTCCGACAGCAGCGAGCCGAGGCTCGGCGTCGACGCCTGCACGCCGATCCCCAGGAAGCTCAATCCCACCTCCGCGAGGATGTTGGTGCCGACGGCGACGGCGCTCCACACGAGCAGGATCGGTCCCAGATGCGGCATCAGGTGCCGCCGGAGGATGCGCCAGTTCGACGCTCCGATCATGTGAGCGGCGTCGACGAACTCCGCGTTGCGAAGAACGAACAGCTGCGCCCTGATCAAGCGCGTCGGGTAGAAGGCGGTGAACACGCCGATCAGCGCAGCCTCGGCAAGCGCCCCGTCGGGCACGACCCAGCTCCAGCCGAGTGAACGAAAGTCGCCGATGAGGTACCGATTGGCGAAAAGCAGGAACAGGAGCAGCGGGAACGCCATGAAGGTCTCGGTGAGCTGCGAGACGACTACGTCCACGGCGCCGCCGAAGTAGCCCGCGGCTGCGCCGATCGGAACGGCGATCACCAGTGCGACGATGATTGCCCCGATCGCGATCTCGAGGGACGTCCGCAGGCCGTCGAGCAACCGGATCAACTCGTCGCGGCCGATCGGTCCGTCCGCGCCGAGCACGAACAGCTCATGCGGTGAGCCTTTCGGGGCGGGAAGCAAGTTGCCGTATTCGCCCAACGGCGTCGTCGCCGGATCAGGAACACGAGTCCAGGGGCCGACGGGCCGGCCGCCGTTCCCTGAGGCATACGCGAACGGCGTGTTGCCGTCATGACCGACGAGCCGGGACGCTACCGCGCTACCGAACAGCGCGAGCACGAGCAGGAGGCCGACGACGACCAGTGATGCGAACCCTCCGCGGTCGCGGCGCAGGCGCCGCCATGCGCGATGCGACGCGCGTCCTCGCCGCAAAGCCGGCGTCTGCGTCATCGCATTCCGAAGCTATCACCGGCGGCGTTCAGTGCGGGCGCACCTATTGCGATCAGGAAGAGCAGTGTGACGGAACGCGATTGAGTCGGCCGGTCCGCATCCGCGAGAGTGCAAGAGATGCGTCTCTCCACGTTCCTTCGCGAGTGCAAGCCGAACCTCCCGCGCGCCGTCTGGATCATCCAGCTCGGGAACGTCGTCAACTTCTTCGGCTTCGGCCTCGTCCTGCCGTTCGAGTTGATCTACCTCCACGACCGGCGCGGCTTCTCGCTCCCGACCTCGGGGCTGATCGTGTCGACGATCATGGCGGTGAACGTCCTCTGCGCGGCGCCGGCCGGCGCGCTCGCCGACCGCTTCGGCGGCAAGCGGCTCCTGTTCTTCGGCGCTGCGGTCTCCGGCCTGGGCTACGGGTCGCTCGCGTTCGCGACGCATCCCTGGCAGGCCTTCCTCGGCTCGGCCGTTGCCGGTGTCGGCGCCGGCTGCACGCAGCCCGCCGCGGGCGCGCTCGTCACTGCGCTCTGCACGCGCGAGGAGCGCATCGCCGCGTTCACGGTCGCGCGCATCGCGGTCAATCTCGGCATCGGCGCCGGCGGAGTCGCGGCCGGGCTGATCGTCGCGTCCGGCTCGATCCGCTCGTTCCAGGTCATCTACCTCCTGAACGCCGCGACGTTCTTCGGGTACCTCTGCTTCCTCGCCTTCGTGCCGGACGCACGCTCAGCGCACAAGCTGGGGTCGGAGCACGGTCCTCCCGGCTACCGCTTCGTGCTCGGGCACCGCGCGTTTCTCGGCGTGCTCGCCGCGAACTTCGTGTTCGTCGTCGTCGGCTACACGCTCTTCGGCTACACGATGCCGATCTACGCGCGCCACCACGCGCACGTCAGCTCGCAGGCGATCGGCGGCGTGTTCGCCGCGAACACCGTCTTCATCATCCTGTTCGTGATCCCGATCGCGCGGCTGTCGCGCGCGCAGAGTCGCGCGACGCTGCTCGGCTTCATGTGCACTGCATGGGGCCTCGCGTGCCTGATCGCGATCGGCGCCGGCGCGATCGGCGGCCCGCACACAGCGGTCGCGATCCTCGTACTGTCCGGGATCGTGTTCGCAGTCGGCGAGTGCCTGCACGCGGTCGTCCTGCAGCCGCTGATCGCGGAGCTCGCCCCGCCGGCGCTCGTCGGCAGGTACATGGCGCTCTTCGGGATCACGTTCTCGGTCGGGCTTGCCGCCGGGCCGTCCGCATCGGCGTCGGCGCTCGCCGTTTCGCCCGAGCTGCCGTGGGTCGCAGGCGCCGCGGCGATGCTCGCGCTCCTGCCGCTGCTCTCGCCGGTCGTCCGCCGCGCGCAGGTGCCACGCGTGCTGGCGTCCGAGACCGTTTAAATGCCTTGGCGTGGCGCGTTTTCCGCCGTTCCCCGACCGGGAAGAGGCCGGGAGCCGGCTCGCCGCCGAGCTGCCCGCACTCGACCGGCCGATCGTGCTCGCGCTGCCGCGCGGCGGGGTTCCGGTCGCAGCTGCGGTCGCACGTGCGCTCGGCGCGCCCCTCGACGTCTTCGTCGTCCGCAAGCTCGGGTTGCCCGCACAGCCGGAGCTCGCGATGGGAGCGATCGCGAGTGGCGGTGTTCGTGTCCTCAACGATGAGGTGCTCCGGCAGGCGGCCGTCCCGGCCGCGGTGCTCGAGGAGGTGACGGCACGGGAGCGCGCGGCGGTCGAAGCACGGGAGCGGCTGTACCGCGGCGACCGGCCGGCGCCGGCGCTCGCGGGACGGGATGTCGTCCTCGTCGACGACGGGCTCGCGACCGGGGCGACGATGCGGGCCGCGGTAGTGGCTGTGCGCGCGCACGGCCCGAGCCGCGTCGTCGTGGCGGTACCGATCGCACCGGCCGAGACGGTCGCTGCGTTCCGGTGGGCTGGGATCGAGCTCGCGTGCGTGCACGTGCCCGACGATTTCGTGTCGGTGGGTTCGTGGTATCGGGATTTCGGGCAGGTGTCCGACGAGGAGGTGATTCGGCTTTTCCCATGACTGCGATCGTCGACAAGCTCGTCGCCGAGGAGCATCACCTGGAGGAGATCGCGAAGGACGGGTACGCCCCGGCGACACTCCCGATCGTCCTCGGCTTCATCGTCGCGGTGCTCGCCCTGATCGTCGGGCTCGCCCTCGGTGTCTCACTGGCCGTGTACTACCTCAGCTGACGCGGCAGGTCGCGTGCGTGCAGGACGACGAGCGTCTTCGTCGGCCGCGTCAGCGCGACGTACAGCTCGCGTAGCGGGATCAGCGCCGGCTCGACGACGACGACGTGGTCGAACTCGAGCCCCTTCGCCTCGCGGGGTGTCAGCACCGGGATGAGCTCGCCGGACGGCGGGCTCCCGGCGAGCTGCTCCGGGACGATCACCGCGGACAGACCGTCCGGCGCCGCCGCGGCCGCGCGGAACGCATCGACGAGGAGCTGCGCCTCCTCGACGCGGCGGATCTCCGGCGGCGCCGCGCCGGTCCGGTAGGCGATCGGCGGAGCAACGTCGGGCGCGATGTCCTCGAGCAGCGGCAGTGCGAGGTCCATGATCTCGCGCGGCACGCGATAGGCGTGGCGGAGTTCCTCGACGCGTGCTTCGTCGCCTTGCGGCAGGTGCGGCAGAACCTCACCCCACGTGGAGTAGCGAACCGGGCCGGTCGCCTGCGCGACGTCGCCGAGTGCTGTGAACGCGCCGTCGCGGGCGCGGCGGGCGACCATCCGCAGCTGCATTGGTGTCAGGTCCTGCGCCTCGTCGACGATCACGTGCCCGTACGCGTGCGGCGGCTCGACGAGCGCGGCGCGCGCTTCGTCGAGCAGCGCGACGTCGCCGTCCGACCACCCTGCACCGCGGCGCTGGAGCACACGCTGCTCGGCGTCGTCGAGGATGCCGTCAGCCGCCTCGGCGAGGAGCGCGCGCGACGTGAGCAGCCGCTGCACGAGCCGGTCCGGCGCCACGCTCGGCCATGCGGCCTTCAGCACGCGGTCGAGGTAACCGGTCGCGCGGAGCGCCCGCTCGACCTCGTCGAAGCTGCGCACCGCACCGGCGCCGTGGATGCGACCGTATTCCTCGTAGAAGCGCCGGAGCAGGCTCATCCGGAAGCGCTCGCGTGCCGCCGCGCCGGTGCCGAGCTCCTCGCGCGCGCGTTCGACGAGCTCGCCGACCTCCCGCTCCTTCACCCAGACGAACGAGCCTTCGAGCCGCAGCACGAGCTCCTCCGGCTGCGAGACGAGCTGGAGCTCGACCGCGCGCCGCACGACCGCCGCGACCCTCGTGTCGGCCTTGAGTGCGGCGACGTCGGGTGGGTCGCGACGCACGGGGACGATCCCGTCGACGAGCTCCGATACCGCGCGCTGCTCGACCATGTCCTCCCCGAGCGCCGGCAGCACGTGCGAGACATACTCCATGAACGTGCGGTTCGGGCCGACGACGAGCACGCCGCGCCGCTGTAGGCGCTCGCCCAGCGTGTAGACGAGCCACGACGCGCGGTGCAGCCCGACCGCCGTCTTGCCGGTGCCGGGACCGCCCTGGATCACCAGCACGCCGTCCGGGTCGTGTGTGATCAGGCGGTACTGGTCGGCCTGGATCGTCGCGACGATGTCGCGCATGTGCTCGTCGCGGTCACGCTCGAGCTCCTCGAGCAGGAAGTCGTCGACCGCCGCACCGTCCACGACGGTGCCGTCGAGCGTCTCGTCGGCGATGTCGATGAGGTGCCTGCCCTCGGAGCGA
>DATINO010000062.1:0-11713 GCA_035474195.1 Gaiellaceae bacterium | reverse complement strand
CGGCCGCGTGCTGCCGTACTCGATCTTCCTCGTCGGCGTCGCGTTCATCCTCTCGTTCGTCCTCGGGATCGCCATCGGCATGGTTGCCGCGTGGCGTCGCGGCGGCTCGTTCGACTCGATCGTCGTGCCGGTCTTCATGGCTCTCTCCGCGTTCCCCGCGTTCTTCACCGGGCTGCTTGGCGTGTACTTCCTCGGGCTGCGGCTGAACTGGTTCCCGATCCAGCACGCGTACGACAGTTCTCTCGTCCCGGGTTTCAACTGGACGTTCTTGTCGAGCGTCTTCCGCCACTCGCAGCTGCCGATCCTCGTCGTCGTCGCGGCGTACACCGGCGGATGGGTGCTGAACATGCGGACGGTGATGATCAACACGATCGGTGAGGACTACGTCGCGATGGCGCACGCGAAAGGGCTGCCGGACCGTCGCGTCATGACGCGCTACGCGGGTCGCAACGCGATCCTGCCGCCGCTGAACGGATTCGCGGCGCAGTTCGCAAGTGCGGTCGGCGGCCTCGTCTTCATCGAGTACGTCTTCAGCTATCCGGGCGCCGGGCTCACGCTGCAGCAGGCAGCACTCGGCAACGACTACCCGCTCACCCAAGGGCTGTTGTTGATCTTCGCGCTCACCGTGATTGCCGCGAACATCGTCATGGACCTCTTCAACCTGGTTCTCGATCCACGCGTGCGAGGGAGCTGATGTCCCAGCTGCAGCCGACGATCGAGCTCGCCCCTGCGCTCCCGGCGCGCCGGACGCGCGTCCGCGTCCCCGGCTGGCTCACCTTGCTGCTGCGTAGCCCGAAGTCCCGCGTCGGCGTCGTCATCCTCGGCTTCATGATCATCGTCGCGCTGATCGCGCCGCTCATCTCCGTGTCCGACCCCACGGCGTTCAGCCTCGTCGACGCGCGCCAGGCGCCGTCGTGGCATCACCTGTTCGGGACGACCGACCAGGGCAGCGACATCTTCTCGCAGGTCGTCGTCGGCGCCCGGCGTTCGCTGATCCTCGGGGCGGCGTCGGGTGCGATCGCCACTGCGATCGCGGCGACGTTGGGAATCCTGGCCGCCTACGCCGGCGGCATCGTCGACGACGCGATCAACTTCCTGACGAACGTCTTCCTCGTCATCCCGACCATTCCACTCCTGGTCGTGGCGTCGTCGTACCTGACGAGCAGGACGATGAAGTCGATGGTCCTTTTCCTCGCGCTCACCCTGTGGGCGTTCGAGGCGCGCATCCTGCGCGGGCAGGCGCTGTCGCTGCGAAACCGCGACTTCGTGCTCGCGGCGAAGGTCGCGGGCGAGTCGACCTGGCGCATCGTTTTCGGCGAGCTCGTCCCCAACATGATCAGCCGAATCGCCGCGGGCTTCGTGCTCGTCTTCTATATCTCGCTGCTCGTCGACGCCGGCCTCACGTTCCTCGGGCTCGGCGACACCACACACGTGAGCTGGGGGATGACGATCTACTGGGCACAGACGAACTCCGCCGTGCTGCAGGGCGAGTGGTGGCCGTTCCTCTTCCCGGGGCTCGCGCTGGTGCTGACGGTACTCGGCCTGACGCTGATCCTCGCGGGGATCGACGAGGTGTCGAATCCGCGGCTCAGGGACGAGGTCCGTGTCCGGCGCCACTTCCTTCGCAGCCTCGTGCTTCCGACCCGGCGGGCGGCATGACGTTGGCGCTCGACGTGCTGCCCCACGTGCCGGAGGCGAGGGCGACGCCCGTGGTCGCGCTCGAGAATCTCGTCGTCGACTACGTGTCGCGCACTCGCACGACGCGCGCCGTGGACGGCGTCTCGCTGTCGATCGGTGCCGGGGAGATCGTCGGTCTCGCGGGCGAATCGGGTTGTGGCAAGAGCACGCTCGGCAACGCGATCATGCAGGTCCTGCGTCCACCCGCGCAGATCTCGAGCGGCCGCGTGCTGTTCGACGGCAAGGACGTGGTCGGGCGCAGCCGGGGTGACCTGCGCCGCTACCGGTGGCGCAACGTCTCGATGGTCTTCCAGAGCGCGATGAACGCGCTCAACCCCGTGATGCGCGTCGGTGACCAGTTCGTCGACATGATGCGCGCGCACGAGCGGGTCTCGAAGAAGGAAGCCCTGGTTCGCGCGGGCGAGCTGCTCGAGCTCGTCGGGATCGACCGCCGGCGGCTTCGCTCGTATCCGCATCAGCTCTCCGGCGGCATGCGCCAGCGCGTCGTGATCGGCATGGCGCTCGCGCTTCGGCCGGAGCTCGTGATCATGGACGAGCCGACGACCGCACTCGACGTCGTCGTGCAGCGGGAGATCCTGCAGCAGGTCCGCGAGCTGCAGGCCGAGCTCGGCTTCGCGGTGCTCTTCATCACCCACGACCTATCGCTGTTGCTCGAGATCGCGAACCGCATCGCGATCATGTACGCCGGCGAGATCGTCGAGGAGGCGCCTGCCGCGAGTCTCCGCGTCGACCCGCGCCATCCGTATACGGTCGGGCTCCTGGGCTCGTTCCCGCCGTTGCACGGCCCGATCGAGCGTCTGACGGGGATCCCGGGGTCACCTCCGGATCTCTCCGCGCCGCCGTCCGGCTGCCGCTTCCACCCGCGTTGCCCGCACTGCACAGGCGAGGACGTGGCACTGCACGCACGCCAGGTCGGTGAGCGTCCGCTGCTTCGCGTGGTCTCCGGCGATCATCGCGTCGCCTGTCACCGGGAGACCGCGTGACGGCGCCCATCCTCGAGGTGCGGGAGTTGTCGAAGCAGTTCCGTTCGGGCGGTGTGTTGCATCCGTCAAAGCTGCATGCGGTCGACGAGGTGTCGTTCGCACTCACGCCGGGCCGCATCACCGCGCTTGCCGGCGAGAGCGGCAGCGGCAAGAGCACGGTTGCGCGCCTCATCCTTCGGCTCCTCGAGTCGACCGACGGCGAGATCGTGTTCGACGGTCGCGACGTCACCCGCAAGCGCCGTCGCCGCGACGTGCTCCGTTACCGCTCGCAGGTTCAGATGATCTTTCAGGATCCGTTCGGGTCGCTGAATCCTGCGAAGACGGTGCGGCATCATCTGGCGCGGCCGCTTCGGATCCACGGCATCGCCGGCCGCCGCGACGTCCGATCCCGCGTCGAGGCGCTGCTCGAAGTCGTCGGCCTCGTTCCGCCGAAGAAGTTCGCGGACGCCTATCCGCACGAGCTTTCCGGCGGTCAGCGGCAGCGAGTCGCGATCGCGCGTGCGCTTGCCGTGAACCCCAAGGTCGTGATTGCGGACGAGCCGATCTCGATGCTCGACGTCTCGATTCGCGCCGGCATTCTCAACCTGATGCGCGACCTGAAGGAGCTCGGGATCGCGTTTCTCTACGTGACGCATGACCTCGCGAGTGCGCGCTACGTCGCAGACGACATCCTCGTCATGTACGCAGGGCAGATCGTCGAGCAGGGCCCCGTCGACGACGTCCTTGCGAGCCCGCTGCATCCGTACACCCGTCTTCTGATCGCATCCATCCCGGACGGCGATCGCAACCTCGAGCCGATCGAGATCCGCAAGGGCACCGCCGCTGCCGCCGTCGACCCTGCGCCCGGCTGCCGCTTCGTCGACCGCTGCCCGCTCGCGATCGACGTCTGCCGGCACGAGACACCGCAGCTCGTCGAAGCCGAGCCGGGCCGGATCGCCCGCTGTCACGTCACTGCACCCCGTCAACGAGAGGACCTCCATGCCCATCCTGCCGCTTAGCGCCTTCCCGCCCGACTTCGTGTGGGGCGCGGCGACGGCGTCGTTCCAGATCGAAGGCGCGGCCACCGAGGATGGCCGCGGCGAGAGCGTGTGGGATCGCTTCTGCGCCACGCCCGGCAAGGTCCGCAACGGCGACAACGGCGCGGTGGCGTGCGACTTCTACCACCGCTACCGCGACGACATCGCGCTCATGCGCGAGCTCGGTATCGACGCGTTCCGCCTGTCGATCGCGTGGCCGCGGATCATCTCCGGAGGGCGCGGGCCGGTGAACGAGAAGGGACTCGATTTCTACGACCGCCTGATCGACGAGCTGCTCGGCAACGGGATCACGCCGTACGTCACGCTCTTCCACTGGGACACGCCGCAGCCGATCGAGGACGAGGGCGGCTGGCCGGTGCGCGGCACCGTCGATGCATTCGAGGCGTACGTCGAAGCCGTCGCCGGCCGGCTCGGCGACCGCGTCGGGCACTGGATCACGCACAACGAGCCGTGGGTCGTGTCGTGGGTCGGGCACGGCTGGGGCCATCACGCACCGGGCCGCACATCGGAGGCGGACGCACTCTCGACGGCGCATCACCTGCTCCTGTCGCACGGCCGGGCGGTGCAGATCCTGCGCGACCTGTCTCCGAAGTCGGAGGTCGGGATCACGCTCAACCTCGACTACGCGTACGCCGCAGGCGACGGCGACGGGGACGAGCAGGCCGCGGCGTGGGTCGACGGCTTCCACAACCGCTGGTTCCTCGACCCGATCTTCAAGGGCGCCTACCCGGAGGACATGGTCGAGGCGTGGCGCGACGTCCTTCCGGAGATCCAGGACGGCGACCTCGAGACGATCTCGGTGCCGATCGACTTCCTCGGCGTCAACAACTACACCTCGCCGCTCGTCGCGGCGGACACCGACGGCAGCCGCTCACGCATCGTGCGGCGGGCCGACGTCGACCGCACCGACATGGGGTGGGAGGTGGTGCCCGAAGGGCTGCGCGACTTGCTGCTGCGCCTCGCCCGCGACTACGCGCCGAAGGGGATCTACGTCACCGAGAACGGGGCGGCGTATCCCGACGTGCGTGGCCACGACGGCTCCGTCGGCGACCCCGAGCGGCAGTCGTACTTCGAGGGGTACATCGGTGCTGCGGCCGAGGCCGCCGCGTCGGGCGTGCCGTTGAAGGGCTACTTCGCCTGGTCGCTGCTCGACAACTTCGAGTGGGCTTGGGGCTACTGGAAGCGGTTCGGGCTCATCTACGTTGATTTCGCGACGCTCGAGCGCGTGCCGAAGGGCAGCTTCTACTGGTACCGCGACCTGATCGCCGCGCAGAGGGCGCAAGGGGAAGACACGGACGACGCGTACGCCGTCGCTTAAGATCGCGTCGGATGGCGTGGGAAGGCGGGTTGACGCGGAGCCAGCTCGTGCAGCGCGGTGCCCGCGCTGCGGTCGCGGGCTCGCTGCTCGCCGGCGCCGACCTGCTTGCGCGCGCAGGCGAGGCGTTCGGCGCGGCGGGTGCTCTGAAGGACACACGGCACTTCGTCTCGCGCCCCGACCTGCACCCGCCGACGCTCACCGTCCTTCGTCGTGGCAAGACCGCGCCCGGGAGCCTCTTCCTCGCGCCCTCGTCCGGGCCGGGCCAGCGTGGCTTGCTGATCGCCGACGAGGCGGGTGAGCCGATCTGGTTCCACCCGACGACGCCGCACACGGCGATGAACTTCCGCACCGCCGTCTACCACGGCAAGCCCGTGCTGACGTGGTGGGAAGGGAAAGCGGAGAGCGGCCTCGGCACCGGTACTCACGTGATCCTCGACGACAGGTACCGAGTGATCGCCCGCGTGCCGGCGGGGGGCGGCCGGCAGTCGGATCTGCACGAGTTCCTGATCACGCCGCAGAACACCGCGCTGCTCACGAGCTACGAGGTCCGCGACGCAGACCTGACGTCGGTCGGAGGCCCGTCGAACGGCAAGGTGATCGGCGGCCTCGTCCACGAGGTCGCGCTGCCGAGCGGCCGGGTGCTGTTCGAATGGAAGAGCCTTGACCACGTCGACATCGCCGAGACGCACGCGCCTTGGGTGGGCCACCCGCTCGACTACTTCCACATCAACTCGATCGATCTCGCGGCCGACGGCAGCTTGCTCGTCTCCGCGCGCAACACCTGGGCTGTCTACAAGGTCAGCCGGCGCACGGGCGACGTTCGGTGGCGTCTCGGCGGAAAGCGCAGCGACTTCAAGATGGGCAAGGGAACTGTGTTCGCGTGGCAGCACGACGCACGCCACCAGGGCCACAACCGCATCACGATCTTCGACGACGGCGCGCAGCCGCAGGTCGAGCCGCAGTCGCGCGGCCTCGTCATCCAGCTCGACCAGAAGTCGGGCACGGCGCGGCTCGTCCGCAAGTACGTGCACGAGCCGAACAAGATCGTGTCGCGCTTCATGGGGAACCTGCAGGCCCTCGACAACGGAAACGTGATGATCGGCTGGGGCAGCGAGCCGTACCTCACGGAGTTCGGGCCGGACGGCGAGATCGCGCTCGACGTGCGGCTGCCCCACGGCGGACAGAACTACCGGGCATTCCGGCTGCCGTGGCGCGCGGCCCCGTCGCTTCCGCCGACCGCGGTGTACCGCTTCGCGCGGGGCAAGGGCACGGTCTACGCGTCGTGGAACGGCGCCACCGAGGTGGCGGCGTGGCGGCTCGACTCCGGGCCGCGCACCGGCGCGCTTCGCGCCGGCAGTGCCGTCGCGCGGAAGGGCTTCGAGACCGCGCTGCGCACGACGCCCGGCGACAAGGTCGCGCACGCGGTGGCGCTCGACGCGTCCGGGCGCGTGCTCGGACGGTCGAAGGCGATCCGGATCTAGAGCAGGCGCAGCAGCCAGAACGCGGCGAGGCCGACGGCGATCGTGAGCGCCAGGTGCCGCGTTCGCCACGCGACGACTCCGGCGAGCCCCGCGGCCGCGAACCTGATCCCGCCCTCGCCGCGCGAGCCCTCGAGCGACGGCGTGATCAGGGCGGCGAAGACGGCGATCGGGACGAAGTGCAGGAAGCGCAGCCAGAACGGCGGCAGCCGCATGCGTACGAGCAAACCCGTGAGCCGCGACCCGAACGTCACGGCGAGCATCGCGAGGCAGATCGGCCAGAAGCTCACCGGGTGAGCCACGCCCCGAGGAAGGCGCCCGAGACGCCCGCGCCGAGCACCGGCACACCGCCCGGCAGCCACTTCGCAAGCAGCCAGGCGGCCACGCCGGCGACGAGGGCGACGGCGACGTCGACCTTCAGGCGGAGCAGCGGCACGAGGAGCGCGAGGAACGCGACCGGGAACACGAAGTCGACACCGAGGCGTTCTGGATCGGGAATGACCCCGCCGACCAGCGCACCGACAAGCGTCGTCACGTTCCAGACGAGGAAGAGGCTCACCTCGGTCCCGAGCACGAACGGGAACGAGCGGGCGCCGCGCGCGACCGAGACGCCGTACGCCTCGTCGGTCAGGAGGTACGCGCCGATCAGCCGTTCGCGCTTCGTCATCGGCACGACGCGGCCGAGCGACATCCCGTACAGGACGTGGCGCACGTTCAGCAGGAACGTCGTGAGGACGATCTCGAGCCCGCCGACGCCGCGGCCGAACAACCCGACCGCGCTCACCTGTGCGCTGCCGGCGAAGACGAGGAGCGAGAGCGCCTGCGTTTCGACGATCGACAGCCCCGCATCGCGCGCGAGCACCGCGTACGCGAGCGCGAACGGCGCAACGCCGAGCCAGAGCGGCATCATCGCTCGGAAGCCGTGACGGAACCTCATCCTCACAGTCTCGATGTCAAGCGCGGTGCTGCGCTGTACGTGGGCGCGCTGATCGGCCCCGGCGTGCTGCTCGTGCCGGCGCTCGCGGTCGACGCGGCCGGGCCGGCGTCGATTCTCGCGTGGGCCGCGTTGCTCGTCCTGTCCGCGCCGCTCGCGGTCACCTTCGCGGCGCTCGGCGTGCGCCATCCGGTCGCCGGCGGCGTCACCGCGTACGTTCGCGAAGGCCTCGGCGATGCCGCTGCTGCGGTCACCGGAGGCTTCTTCGTCGCGGCGGTGTTCTGTGGCGGTCCTGCTGTCGCGCTGATCGGCGGCTTCTATGTCGCCGATCTCACGGGCTCGGGGACGCCGGTCGCGGCTGCGGTCGGCCTCGGCATGTTCGGGACGGTGCTCGCCGCGAACGCGTTCGGGTTGCGCGTGTCGTCCAGCTTTCAGCTCGTGCTCGCTTCGGTGCTCGTCGTCGTGATCGCGTCGGCGATCGCGATCGCGCTGCCATCGCGCGGAGGCGACAACTGGCATCCGTTCGCGCCGCACGGCTGGTGGGCGGTCGGCACCGCGGCGAACATCCTCGTCTGGCTGTTCGTCGGCTGGGAGGCGGGCGCGCAGCTCGCCGGAGAGTTCCGGTCACCGGACCACGACCTGCCGCGGGCGATGACGCTCGCCTTCGCCGTCGTGACGGTTCTCTACTGCGGGCTCGGTGCGGCGACGATCGCGGTGACGTCCGGCGCAGACTCGCGGGTGCCGCTCGCGGATCTGATCGGGGTGGGCTTCGGCCATGCGGGCCGCGATGCGACCGCGGTCCTGGCGGTCGCGCTGACGATGGGGACGATGAACGTCTACATGGTCGGCGCCTCGAAGCTGGTCGCCTCGCTCGCCCTCGATGGCGCGTTGCCGCGCGTGCTCGCGGGCGATTCGTATCGCAGCGTCCCGCGCCGTCCGCTCGTGCTGATCGCAGGGCCGGGCGTCGCGCTGCTCGGCGCGCTCGTCGCGGGCTTCTCGAGCACCGACGCGCTGATTCGCGCGACGTCCGCGTGCTTCATCGGCGTCTACGTGCTCGCGCTGCTCTCGGCGGTGCGGATCCTGGAGGGCGCGACGCGCGTGATGGCCGCGTTCACGCTCCTGTTGATCGTGGTGCTCGCGGGCTTTTCGGGCTGGTATCTCGCGGTGCCGATCGTCGCGGCTGTGGCGGCGCTCGGTGTGCGCCGGTCGGTTCTCGGGTCGGCCGTCAGCCGATCTGCTCGGCCAGCCCGATGAGGATGCCCTCGGGGCCGCGGATGTAACAGAGCCGGTACACGCCGTCGTAGTCGACGACTTCGTCGACGAGCTCCGCGCCGTGCTCTTTGAGGCGGGCGAGCGTGTCGTCGAGATCGTCGACGGCGAACATCACCCGCAGGTAGCCGAGCGCGTTCACCGGAGCGTTCCGGTGGTCGGCGATCACGGGCGGCGCGAGAAACCGCGAGAGCTCGATCCGGCCGTGACCGTCCGGCATTCGCAGCATGGCGACCTCGACACGCTGGTCGCGCAGTCCGGTGACGCGTCCCGACCAGTCTCCTTCGATCGTGAATCGTCCTTCGAGCACGAGGCCGAGCTCCTCGAAGAAGCCGACGGCGGCGTCGAGCGACTCGACCACGATGCCGACGTTGTCCATCCGTTGCAGCGCCATGCGGCCATTCTCGTGGATCAGGTTCCCGAGTGACGCCCGAGTGGGAGGAGCAGTGATTCTCGAGCTCGTTGCATCGGTGGCCCTTACTCCGTGGGCGCAACCGCTGCGCTTCCCCTGCTGCGACGGCACCTACGCCGCCGGCGGCGAGTACGGATTGGCGGGTGCCGGCCCAGCCGCCGCGTACTCAGTGATCGTCCGCGTCAACTTCGGCTCGCCGCCGACGCGATCGATGCGCGCGCAGGCGCAACACGCCCTCGATCGCCTCGAACTCCCTCGAGCTCGGTAGCCCTTTGCCTCGGCCGGTGCGTTTCGGGATGACCCTCAGGGCGCCTACGTCGCATCCGCCTGAGCGCACTTCGCAAGGTGTCTGACACTCTTGGTGTCAGACACCCGTTGGGTGATCTGCGCCGGTGTCCTTCGGCCTGGCTCTAGGCGAAGGCCCGGTCGATGCCCGCGACGACGACGCGCTCGATCTCGATGCGGTCGTTCAGCACGACGAGGTCGGCGGGTAGCCCGACGTCGATCCGCCCGAGCTCCGGGTCGCCGAGCAACCCGGCGGGAGCGAGTGTCGCTGCACCGACCGCGTCCTCGATCGGGACGCCGAGCGCATGCAGGTTGCGCACGGCTTCGATCATCGTCAGCACGCTGCCGGCGAGCACACCGTCCGGCCCACGCACCGCGCCCTCGTGCACCTGCAACGCGAGCTCGCCCAGCGTCGACGGCCCGTCGTTCCGCGGCGCCGCGGCGATCGCGTCGGACACGAGCACCGTGCGCTCGCGCGCAGCCTTCCACACGGTGCGCGCGGTCTCGGGAGCGAGGTGGATGTCGTCGATGATGACCGAGACGTAGACGTCGTCGCGCGCGAGCGCCGCGCCGACGATGCCCGGGTCGCGATGCAACAGAGGACGCATCGCGTTGAAGAGGTGGGTGACGCCGCGCGCGCCGGCGTCGAAGGCGGCGTTCGCCTGCGCGACGTTCGCATCGGTGTGCCCGAGCGACACGACGACGCCGCGTGCGAGCAGCGTGTCGATGAGCGCGCCGGCGCCGGCGAGCTCCGGTGCGAGCGTCATCAGGCGGACCGGGCCGGCGTCGAGCAGGCGCTCGAGGAGCGGCAGGTCGGGATCACGCCGCGACGACGCCTCGTGGGTGCCGAGACGGTTGGGGGAGAGGAACGGGCCCTCGAGGTGCATGCCGAGGATCCGGGGCCGTGCGGCATCGTCGACCGGCACCTCGCGCATCGCCGCGAGCACCTGCTCTTCCGGGCTCGTGATCAGCGTTGGGAGATACGCCGTCACGCCGGTCTCGAGCAGTGCGTCCCCAGCGCGGCGGTACGCGGCGGCGTCAGCGTCGAGAAAGTCGACGCCGCCGAAGCCGTTCACCTGCAGGTCGACGAAGCCCGGGACCGCGTATCCGCTGCCCCGCTTGCCGCCGAGCCCGAACGCAGCGATGCGGCCGTCCGCAATCTCGACGTCGCCCGCAACGAGCACGCCGCCGACGAGCGCTGCTTCGACTCCCAACCGTCCCGGCATCGCACCAGTCTACGACTGGTCCGCTGATCTGGTCAATACCAGTTCGAACAAATTTGCCGCAAGACCGCTTGTTTCCGGCCGAGCTGGTCTATACCATCGCGCCATGGCGAGGATCACGCTCGACCGGGTGACGAAGGCGTTCGGCGCCGTCAAGGCCGTCGACGGCGTCTCGCTCGAGGTCGGGGACGGCGAGTTTCTGGTGCTCGTCGGCCCCTCCGGCTGCGGCAAGTCGACGCTCCTCCGTCTGCTCGCCGGGCTCGAGGACGTGACCGAGGGGACGATCGCGATCGGCGACCGCGACGTCACCGAGCTCGCGCCGCGGTCGCGCGACATCGCGATGGTCTTCCAGAGCTACGCGCTCTACCCGCACATGACCGTGCGCCAGAACCTCGGCTACGGCCTGCGGGCCCGGAAGACCCCCAAGAACGAGATCGCACAGCGAGTCGGCGAGGTCGCCGAGCTGCTCGGCCTGGCCGACCTGCTCGAGCGCAAGCCCGCGCAGCTCTCGGGCGGGCAGCGGCAGCGCGTTGCGATGGGCCGCGCGATCGTACGGCAGCCGCAAGCGTTCCTCCTCGACGAGCCGCTCTCGAACCTCGACGCCAAGCTGCGGGTGGGCATGCGCGCGTCGTTGGCGCAGCTCCACCAGCGTCTCGGCGTCACGACCGTCTACGTCACGCACGACCAGACCGAGGCGATGACGCTGGGCCAGCGGGTCGCCGTGATGCGCGACGGTCACATCCTGCAGTGCGACAGCCCATCGGAGCTGTACGCGCGCCCGAACGATCTCTTCATCGCAGCTTTCATCGGCTCTCCGGCGATGAACCTGCTGGAGCTGCCCGTCGTCGACGGCGGCGTGAAGTTCGGCGGCGTCGTCTACCCGGTCAAGCGCGATGTGCTGGACGCTGCCGCCGGCAACACAGTCACCCTGGGCGTGCGCCCCGAGGACCTGGAGACCGCCCCCAGCGGCGAAGGCCTGCCGGTGGAGGTGGACGTGGTCGAGGAACTCGGCGCCGACGCCTACATCTACGGCCACACCACACTGGACGGCAAGG
Organism: Gaiellaceae bacterium; assembly: GCA_035474195.1. Taxonomy (GTDB): domain Bacteria; phylum Actinomycetota; class Thermoleophilia; order Gaiellales; family Gaiellaceae; genus PALSA-600. The sequence goes on along the minus strand of DATINO010000062.1, from coordinate 21 downwards.
ACCACGACATCGTGACCCGCG
>DATINO010000061.1:0-9368 GCA_035474195.1 Gaiellaceae bacterium | reverse complement strand
ACAGGCGCACGCTCCAGAAGTCCTCCATCAGGTCGCGCATCTCCATGAGAAGATGGTGTGGGTCCCAGGGCACGTACCTGGTCGGGTTCGAGGCGACTATCGGGCCCGCCGCTTCGTGCACCTGTCCGACCGCGAACAGCGGCACGCTGCCAAGCCCGCGCTGCTTCCAGATCAGCAACACCACCAGCGCTGGAGCGAGGGCCGTGCCGAAGAAGACCGCACCGCGCAAGCGGTTGGTCAGAGTCAGCAAGACGGCTACCCCGATCAGGAAGAATGCATTCGCGGGCTTCACTCCTATCGTCACACCTGCGAGGAGGCCCGCGAAGAGCCAGTCCTCCGTTCTCTCCGAGTCGACTGCCCGGAGCGTCGCCCAGGCGCACGCGACCGTCAGGACGACCGAGGGAAAGTCGGCCATGTTCGTCAGCCCGTAGACGTGAGGCGCGAGATAGTTCTGTTCGAACTGCACTCGGTACGAGTGCTTTCGCATTCCCCCACACGAGAAGCGGAGGGGCCGCGATCCAGAGCGCGGTGGCACCCCATGCGTACAGGCGCCCGAGCAGCCGGTCGGCAACCAGCCAGACGAGTACCACCGTCAGCGGAACGAGCACGAGTGCCTGGAACACCACGATCACCGGTAATCCCGTTAGTAGCGTCGTCCCCGTGAGAAGGGGAACCCAGGAGTAGAGGACGGGCAACCCCCATCCGACCACAGATTGCGTCAGTTGGAGATGCCCGACCGCCCACTGTGATGTCCAGTACTCGGTGGCATCGCCGCCGCTGTACCAGACGAATCCGTTGTGCGGCGTCTCGAGCGCGAACCAGGCCGTGATGGCGAGCTGAACCGCGCACAGCGCTGCGAGCAGCGGGACCGGCCGCGCTCGACTCAGGTACTCGACGCCGCCGGCGGCGGCGTCAAGCGCGCGTGAGCGCGTTCTCCCGATACCACGCAATCGTTCGCTCGAGCCCCTCGCGGAGCGAGGTGGTTGCGCGGAAGCCGAACAGCTCGGCTGCGCGGGTCGCGTCGAGGTTGCGCCGCGGCTGCCCGTTCGGCATCGAGGTGTCCCACGTGATCTCGCCGGTGAAGCCGGACAGCTCCGCGATCAGCTCGGCGAGCTCGCGGATCGTCGTCTCGACGCCGGTGCCGAGGTTGACCGGTTCCGGCTCGTCGTAGCGTTCTGCGGCGAGCAGCAAGCCGTCGACGCAGTCGTCGACGTAGAGGAACTCGCGCGTCGGTGAGCCGTCGCCCCAGAGGACGACGGGTCCGTCGCTCTCGAACATCTTGCGAATCAGGTCGGGAATGACGTGCGCATTCGTGGGATGGAAGTTGTCGCGCGGCCCATAGAGGTTCGCCGGCAGCAGGAAGACCGCGTCGAGCCCGTACTGCTCGCGGTACGCGGCGCCGCCGACGAACAGCGACTTCTTCGCGACACCGTACGGCGCGTTCGTCTCCTCGGGATAGCCGTTCCAGAGGTCGTCTTCCGAGAAAGGTGTCGGCGTGAACTTCGGATACGCACACACGGTGCCGGTCACGATGAGCTTCTCGACCGTGTTCTGCCGCGCGAGCTCGAGCACGTGCGCGCCCATCATCAGGTTCGCGTACCAGTAGCGCCCTGGGTTCGCCCGGTTCGCGCCGATGCCGCCCACTTCGGCGGCGAGGTGGAACACGCGCTCGGGCCGCGCGTCGGCGAAGAGGCGCTCGGCGTCGTCCCAGCGAGTCAGGTCGTAGTCGTTCCGGCGCGCGACGAAGACATCATGGCCCGCCGCTCCGAGCCGGTCGGCGAGATGTGAGCCGACGAACCCACCGCCGCCGGTGACGAGGATCCGGGTCACGTCGCCGACCGCTCAGGCGTCATCCAGTCGACGCGCCCGATCCAGCTGTCCCGGTTCTCGGCGTACCAGTTGATCGTGCGCAGGACGCCCTCCTCCCACGACACCTTGGGCGCCCAACCGGTCTCCGCGGCGAGCTTCTCGAACCCGACCCTCAGGGCCAGCACGTCGGTCGCGCCCGGGCGGAGGCGGCTCTCGTCGATGACGATGTGGCGGTCGCTGCCCCAGAAGCCGCTCGCCTCGCCGATCTGCAGGATCTTCGCCGTCCAGTCCGCCATCGAGATGTTCTCGCCCTGGCCGTAGACGTAGTGGTCGCCGGCGATGCCGTGCGCGGCCACCATCAGGTGCCCGCGCACGCCGTCGGTGCAGAAGCAGAAGTCGCGCAGCGGCTCGAGTGCGCCGAGCTCGACCTCGGGGCGCGTCAGCGCTTGCGTGATGATCGTCCCGGTGACGAACCGCGGGTTCTGACGCGGTCCGTAGTTGTTGAACATGCGCGTGACGACGCCGGGGACGCCGAACGCGTCGTAGTAGTTCATCGTCAGGAAGTCTGCAGCGACCTTCGCGGTCGCATAGATCGACTTCGGGTTGATCGGCGAGCGCTCGTGGAGGATCAGCCCGCCGAGCTCGTCGAAGTCGTGGTGGTGGGCGACCGACTCGCGTACGTTGCCGTACTCCTCGGAGGTGCCGGCGGTGTCGAACTTCTCGAGCTCGACGCCGAGATCGACGATCGACTGCAGCAGGTTCAGCGTGCCGACTGTGTTGGCCATCACCGTCTCGTAGGGGCGATGCCATGACTCGCCGACGTGCGCCTGTGCGCCGAGGTGGAACACGTAGGGCTTGTCCGGAGCCGTCAGCAGATGGTCGCGCATCAGGTGGTCGATCGACGTCTTGTCCGTGAGATCGGCGAAGACGACGGTGACGTCGCGCCGGTGGCGCGCGATGTTGTTGAGCGCGCCCGACGACGTCGCGCGCACGAACGCGATTACGTTCGCGCCGAGTGCGACGAGCGCGTCCGTGAGGTGCGAGCCCATGAAGCCGTCCGCGCCGGTGACGAGGCACGTGCGGTCGCGGTAGAGGTCGCCGAGCTCAGCCCGAAGCGCCTCGTGCTCGGCCTCGGTCCAGGCGTCGGTATGGTCGCTCGGCATCGATGGAGGATAGCGCCCACCCCCGCGGGAGAACCGTCCGCAGCGGCCTGCTGACCGGCCTCTCCACAGGGCTCGTGAGCCTCGCCGCGGTCGGGGCCGGCATCGTCCTCTCACGCAAGTTCGGCCACGGCGTGAAGACCGACGGCTTCTTCGCCGCGTACGCCGTGTACCTCGCGCTCGTGCTCGTCGCGACCGCGTTGCGCGTGGTCGTGCTGCCCGGCTTCGTCCGGGCGCGCCGCGACCAGCGCCTCGGCGGAGAGGTGGCGACCTGGCTTGCCGCGCTCGCGGTGCCGCTCGTGCCGGTCATCGTGGTGTGCGCCGGCTGGCCGGATCTCGTCGCCCGCGCGCTCGCCGGCGACCCCGAGGCGCGGCATGCGGCGGCGGTCCTCCTGCCGTGGCTCGTGCCCGCGGCGGCGGCGCAGATCGCGGCGGGCGTGTTCGCGAGCGCGCTGGCATCGCTCGACGACTATGCGGTCGCCGCCGCGTCGTTCGGCGGCGGCGCGCTCGCGGGCCTCGTCGTGATCGTCGCGCTCGTCGGCCACGGCGTCGTGGCGTTCGGCTGGGGGCTCGCGCTGAACGCGGCCATCGCTGCCGGCGTCCCACTCGTCGTTCTGATCGCGCGCGGCGTGCTGCGCCGGCCCGATGCGAGCCCGCTCGCCCGCCTGCGAGAGCTCGTCGAGGGCGTCTCGCTCCCGTTCGCGCTGCAGGGCCTCTACCTGGTCGGCTACCGGTTTGCGAGCGGGCTCGGCACCGGGAAGGCGACGACGCTCTCCTACGCGTACCTGATCGCGGCGACGCTCGTGGCCGTGACCGCGACGTCGATCGCGCTCGTCTCGACGGTGCCGTTCGCGCGCGGGGAGCCGACGCCGCCTCGAATCGCGCGGCACATCGGCGCGATCTCGTGGCTCTCGCTCGTGACGGTCGCCGGTGCGGCCGGTGTCTTCGCGCTCGCGGGAGGGACCGTCGCAAGCCACGTGCTCGGGTCGGAGTACGGCGGCGGCACCGGTGCGGAGCTCGGCCGCCTCGTCGTCTACTTCGCGCCCTGGATGGTCGCATCGATCGCGGTGACGGTCGCCTATCCGCTGCTGTTCGTCCGCGGCCGCGCGAAGTGGCTGCCGCTGCTCGCGGCCGGCGCGCTCGGCCTTCACGTGCTCGTCGAATGGGGCGGGCGCGGGATCGCCGGCCTCGGCGGCGTCGCCGCCGGGCTCGCAGTGACGACCGGCGGCATTCTCGCCGTCGTCCTCGTGTCGCTCGGCGCGCTCGCACCGACGTTGCGGGCACTCGCGCCCGCGGCGCTCGTGTGCGGCGTGGTCGCCGCGGTCGCGTTCGGCGTGCCGGGCCTGCTCGTCGGGCCTCTCGCCGCCGCGATCGTCGGGGTCCTCGTGTACGCGCTCGTCCTCGGCGTCGGCCGGCCGCCGGGCCTCCGCCACGCGTGGGCGTACCTGCACTCCTTGCAGTAGCGTGCCCCGCGTGCTGAAGGACCTCGTCCGCCGCGCGGGCCGCACCGGCCTCGGCAAGAACCTGATCCACGCCGCCGTGCTGCGCGACCCCGCGACGATGCGCTTCCGGAACGTCGAGCAGTGGCCGGAGTCGGTGCACGGCTTCGAGGACCTCGCGTTCATGTTCTCGTCGAACCAGCTGAACCACGGCGTGGCGTCGCTGCAGTTCGACGAGGCGGCGCTGCTCTACCGGCTCGCGCGTGACGCGACGAGCGGGCCGTTCGCTGAGATCGGCCGCTTCAAGGGCGGGAGCACGATCGTCTTCGCGACCGCGCTGCCCGAGAGCTGCGAGCTGTGGTCGTACGACCTGCACGTGGCGCTCCGGCCGGACATGCCGGGCGAGCAACTCGACGCAGAGCTCTCGGCTGCGCTCGAGCGCTTCGGGCTCGCGCACAAGGTGCACCTCGTCGTCGCCGACTCGCGCACGGTCGATCCTCCGGCGGAGCCGCTCGAGGTGCTCTTCATCGACGGTGACCACAGCTACGAGGGCGCCAAGGCCGACTTCGAGCGGTGGCAGGCCTTCGTCCGGCCGGACGGCCACGTGCTCTTCCACGACGCGGTCGACACGGGCGGCTACGGGAACGTGTATCCGGGCGTCGCGCAACTCATCGGCGAGATCGAGCGCGCTGGCGCGTGGCGCCGTCTCGCGGGCGCCGGATCGATCGCGCACTTCACCCGCGCGTCGTGAACCTCGTCGCGGTCGTCCTCAACTGGAACGGCGGCGACGATACGCTCGCCGCTCTCGAGTCGCTCGACGGGGTCGACACGGTCTGCGTCGACAACGGCTCGGACGACGGCTCGCCCGACCGCGTCGCCGCTCGGTTCCCGAGCGTCGAGCTGATCCGCACCGGCGTCAACCTCGGCTTCTCCGGCGGCAACAACGTCGGCATCAGGCGCGCGCTCGCGCGCGGCGCCGATTGGGTGCTGCTCCTGAACAACGACGCGGTCGCCGATCCGGGTCTGCCGGCAGCGCTCGCGGCAGCGGCCGCCGCGCGTCCGGATGCCGGTGTGCTCGCGTGCAAGGTGTTCTTCGCCGACCCACCCGACGTCCTCATGTACGCCGGCGGCCGGGTGAACCTCAGGCTCGGGTACTGGGGGAGGCAGGACGGGTTCGGGCAGCGCGACGACGGCCGCTTCGACGCGATGCGCGACGTCGACCGCGCGACGGGAGCGGCGATGGCGGTGGCTCGCGCGGCGATCGAGCGCGCGGGTCTCCTCGACGAGTCGTTGTTCGCGTACGCGGAGGACACCGAGTGGTGCCTGCGCATCCGCGAGGCGGGCTTCGGCATCGTGTTCGCGCCGGACGCAAAGGTGTGGCACGTCGGCTCGGCGTCGACCGGCGGGATGCGCTCGCCGACGAGCATCTACTACGACACGCGGAACATGATCGCCGTCGCGGAGCGCCACGACCCGCGAAGCGGTCCGGCGGCGGCCGTGCGGCGGGGCGTCGTGCTGGGCGCGCACCTCGCGAATGCGCGCGATGCCGCGGGTGTGCGAGCGGCGGTGAAGGGCTGGCGCGACGCGCGGCACGGGAGGCTCGGACGGCGATGACGGAACGGATCGGGTTCTACGAGCGCGTGCTGCGCGAGCTCGTCGACGCAGGGCATGTGCAACGCGACTGGCGTGTGCTCGTGGTCGCCGGCGGCGCGGTCGATCGCCAGGCGTTCTCCGCCTGCGGCTTCACGGACGTCACCTTCACCAACCTGTCGGGTGACGGCGACGAGCAGCAGGACGCGGAGGCGCTGACCTACGGCGACGACTCGTTCGACCTCGCGGTCATCTCCGCGGGCCTGCACCACTGCGCGTCACCGCATCGGGCGCTGCTCGAGCTCTACCGCGTCGCACGGCACGGCGTCCTCGCACTCGAGGCTCGCGACTCGGCGCTGATGCGCGTCGCGCAGCGGCTCGGCGTCGTCGACGAGTACGAGCTGACCGCCGTCGCCGACAACGACTTCGCCGCCGGAGGGATGCGCAACTCGGCCGTACCGAACTACGTGTACCGCTGGACCGAGCGTGAGGTGGAGAAGACGATCGCCTCCGCCCATCCGCAGCGGCGGCACCGCTTCGTGTGGTTCCGCGAGCTGGAGCTTCCGGTGTCGGTCCTCGAGCTGGGCGGGAAGGGCAAGTGGCGCTTCGCGGCTGCGCCGCTTCGACTCGTGACGAAGGTGTTCCCGCGGCAGGCGAACCTGTTCGCGTTTGCGGTGTTCCGCGCTGATCTGCAGCCGTGGATGCACGACGCGGCGACGCCGGACGTCGACGCGATCCGCGCGCGGTTAGGCCAGTAGCTCGCTGTAGACCGCGTCGGTCAGGCGGGCCGTCTCCACCCAGGAGAACTCCTCGGCGCGCGCGAGGCCGCGCGCCGCCCACGGCGCCGGGCCGTGCAGCACGTCGAGCACCGCGCCGGCGATCGCCTGCGGGTCGTGGGGATCGAAGAGCCGCGCGGCATCGCCGACCGTCTCCGGCAGCGCGCCCGCGTTCGAGCATGCGACCGGGCAGCCACACGCCATCGCCTCGAGCGGCGGTAGGCCGAAGCCTTCGTAGAGTGACGGGAACACGAGCGCCGATGCGCGTTGCATGAGCGACACGAGCTCCGCCTGCCCGACGTACCCGCGCACGTCGACGCCGTCGGGCACGGCGCCGAAGTCGCCGCCGCCCGTCAGCACGAGCCGAAGCTCCGGCCGCTCGCGGCGCACGAGCGCGAACGCCTCGTACAGCCGCGCGTGGTTCTTGTGCGGCCACGGCCGCGCGGGGTACAGGACGAACGGCTCGCGCTCGGCCGTGCCTGGATGCAGCACGTCGTGGTCGAGGCCCTGTGGCACGACGCGCACGCAGTCCGCATCGAGCCCGAGCTGCGCAACCGCCCGGTCGCGGACGAACTCGCTGATCGCGATCACGCGACTCGCCCGGCGGAGCGAGCGGTGCCACAGCGCCGAGCGCAGCGCGCGCTCCGCGCGCGGGAACAGCGCCGGGAGGTCGAGGTGCTGGACGTCGTGGAGCGTTACCACCTTCGGCAGCCCGGTTCGCGGCAGCTCGACCGTCAGCGGGAAGTGCACGGCACCTGCGCCTTCGAGGTGCGCCGCCAGCGGACCGGGGCGCACCGAGGCGAGCCCCATCGCGAGCAGCCGCTCGGCTGTCGACGCCGCGGGCCGGTACTCGTTTGCCACGACCGACGGCAGCCCTTCGCCGGCATCCTGCGCCACCGGGGGCACCACCACCCGGTAGTCGTGGCTGCCCGACCCGCCCAGGCCGCGCAGGAGCTCGCGCACGTACGTCTCGCTGCCGCCGAGCCTGCCCGGCACGAGCGTGAGCAGCGGGATTGCGATCACGCCCACCATTCGATCGTACTGCCCGATAACAGAGCCGTAATCCGGCCTCTTTACACTCCCGCGCAGTGACCGACGAGCCCACGGACGTGGCTGCGCTCTTCGCGCGGCTCAAGGAGGAGCTCCGGGCAGCCGGGCCGCGTGGCGTCGACGTGCCGCCCGAGCACGTGCGCCTCTCCGTCCGCGACCAGGCCGAGCGTCTCTGGCCGATCTCGGCCGAGCGGCCGATCGTCGGCAAGGGCGGCCCGCTGAAGTCGTTCCTGCGCCGATTCATGCGGTGGTACGTCGAGCCGGCGTTCGCCGACCAGCGCGCGTTCAACGACGCCGTGCTGAAGCTGATCGACGACCTCGACGAGCGGGTCAAGCGGCTCGAGCGGCCATGAGGGTCGTCGTCGCGGCGCCGCAGGTGCCGTTCGTGCGCGGCGGCGCCGAGCTGATGGCGGAGGACCTCGTCGCGGCGCTGCACGCGCGCGGGCACGACGCGGAGATCGTCAGCATCCCGTTCAAGTGGTACCCAGGCTCGCGGGTGCTCGACCAGGCGTTCCTGTGGCGCCTCGTCGACCTGACGGAGTCGGACGGCCGGCCGATCGACCGCGTGATCGCGACGAAGTTCCCCGCCTACTGCGTGCGCCACCCGAACAAGGTCGCGTGGGTGCTGCACCAGTTCCGGCAGGCATACGACTACGACCGCACCGACCTCGGGCAGTTCGACGAGTCGGCAGAGGATCGCGCGACGCGCCGCGCGATCGAGCGTCTCGACGCGGTCGCGCTCGGCGAGGCGCGCAAGGTGTTCGCGACGTCGCGCAACGTCGCCGACCGGTTGCGACGGTTCAACGGCATCACCGCGGAGGTGCTGCCGCACCCGCCGCAGTCGCTCGCCTATCGCGAAGCAGAGCCCGAGGGCTACGTCCTGTCGGTCAACAGGCTCGACCGAGCGAAGCGGATCGACCTGCTCGTCGAGGCCGCGAAGCACGAGCCGTCCCTGCGGATCGTGATCGCCGGTGAGGGGCCCGACCGCGAGCGCCTCGAGCGCCTCGCCTCGGGGCTCAACGGCCAGGTGACGTTCGTCGGCCGGGTCGACGAAGAGAAGCTCGCCGATCTCTACGCGCGCTGTCTCGCCGTCTACTACGCGCCGGTCGACGAGGACTTCGGGATGGTCCCGTACGAGGCGTTCCTGTCGGCGAAGCCCGTCGTCACCGCCGTCGACGCCGGCGGCCCGCTCGAAGTCGTGCACGACCATCAGACCGGCGCCGTCGTCGAGCCGGATGCCGGCGCGGTCGCACGGGCCTGTGCCTATCTCGCCGCCCATGTCGACGAGGCGAAGGCGTGGGGTCGCGCCGGCCGCGAGCTCGCCGAGCGGGTCACCTGGGACGCCTGCGTCGACGCCTTGCTCTCGTGAAGGTCGCCTACTACTCGCCGATGCCGCCCGAGCGGTCGGGGATCGCCGACTACTCGACGCTGCTCTTGCCCGTACTCCGCGAGCGCGTCGAGATCGTCGTCGCGCGCAAGGGCAAGCACGCGCCGGCGGCCGACGTTGCGCTCTATCACGTCGGGAACGATCCCGACGCGCACGG
>DATINO010000060.1:0-22480 GCA_035474195.1 Gaiellaceae bacterium | reverse complement strand
GCGATGCGTTCGACGCCCTCGATGACATTGAAGGCCCAGGGCACCATGCCGCGAAACGGCGGCGGCGCCTGCGCGGCATCGGAAATGATGGCCTCGATCAATTCGCGTGGCACAGGTGTCGGCTGATAGGACCGCACGGACCGGCGCCCGTGGATTGCGGCGATGACGTCCATTTCCCGCTCCATCGGTCAGGACAAGAGCGAACCACTATACGCTGAAACGGCATCACCTGCTTGTCGCCGTGCGCAACCGCTTCAGCCAGCGCGCGTATTGCTCGCCCGGAATGGTCATCGCGGCGACACCGGCCATGACCAGCACGAGGCCGAGCGCCAGATTCGGTGGCACGGTCTCGCCCAACAGCAACACGGAGAGCGCAACGCCGATCGGAATGCGCAAATAGGATTGCGCATTGGTCGTGATGGTGCCGAGCCGGGCGAGGCACATGTAGAACAGCATCAAGCCGAGCGCGCTGGAGAAGATGCCCATCGCAATTGTTGCGATCAACGACTCTGCGGTCGGGCGCAGCGTCCAGGGATGATCGATCACGAGCGAGGCCGGCAGCAGGACAAAGCCGCCGAACAGCAGCGAGCCGGCGGCAACCACCATCGAATTATACTCCGACAGCCGCACACCGAAGATGGTGGCGAAGGCAAAGGAGATAGTCGCGAGCAGGATTCCTATCTCCGCCACGATCTCGGTGCCGAGGCCCCCGATGGCGTCGAGGCGACCGCGATCTCGTGCTGCGCAAGCTGATCGACATCCAGTACGCGCGCAACGACACGCTGCTCGGCCGCGGCCGCTTCCGGGTCAAAGGCGACATGGTCGAGATCCAGCCGTCGCACTCGGAGACGGCATACCGTGTCTCGTTCTTCGGCGACGAGGTCGAGCAGATCACGCACTTCGACCCGCTCACCGGCGAGGTGCTGTCGAAGCTCGAGCACATCACCGTGTTCCCGGCGACGCAGTACGTGACGTCGAAGCCGACGATCGACCGTGCACTCGTCGAGATCCGGCACGAGCTCGAGGAGCAGGTGAAGCACTTCGAGGCGAAGTCGATGATGCTCGAGGCGCACCGGATCAGGCAGCGCACCGAGTACGACATGGAGATGATGCGCGAGCTCGGGTTCTGCAACGGCATCGAGAACTACTCGCGCATCCTCGACGGACGCCCCGCCGGCTCGGCGCCGCACACGCTGCTCGACTACTTCCCATCCGACTACGTCGTCTTCGTCGACGAGTCGCACCAAACCGTGCCGCAGATCGGCGGCATGTACGAAGGCGACCGCTCGCGCAAGCAGACGCTCGTCGACTTCGGGTTCCGGCTCCCGAGTGCGCTCGACAACCGCCCGCTCCGATTCGACGAGTTCCTCGAGAAGGTACCGCAGGCGGTGTTCGTCTCTGCGACTCCTGGCGCGTGGGAGCTGCGCCAGTCGACGCACGTCGCCGAGCAGCTGATCCGCCCGACGTACCTCGTCGACCCAGAGGTCGAGCTGCGCCCGACGCGCCACCAGATCGACGACTTGCTGAACGAGATCCGCCGGCGTGAAGAGAGGAACGAACGAGTGCTCGTCACGACGTTGACGAAGAAGATGGCCGAGGACCTCACCGACTACCTGCTCGAAGCCGGCGTGAAGACGCGTTACCTGCACAGCGAGGTCGACACGCTCGAACGCATCCAGATCATCCGCGAGCTGCGACTCGGTGACTACGACGTGCTCGTCGGCGTGAACCTGCTGCGCGAGGGGCTCGACCTGCCCGAGGTCTCGCTCGTCGCGATCCTCGACGCCGACAAAGAGGGCTTCCTCCGCGGCAAGACCGCGCTGATCCAGACGATCGGCCGCGCTGCGCGCCACGTCGAGGGCAGGGTGCTGATGTACGCGGACAAGGAGACGGAGGCGATCCGCGGCGCGCTCGAGGAGACGAACCGCCGGCGCGTGACGCAACTGGCGTACAACGAGGAGAACGGCGTACAGCCGATCTCGATCACGAAGGGCGTCTCCGACATCGCCGAGTTCCTGTCGCTCGAGCAGCCGCACGTCCCGAGCTCGCGTCGCCGCGGCGGCAAGAAGGTCGAAGGGCTCGATCGCGGCGAGCTCGAGAAGCTCCTCGTCACGCTCGAGGAAGAGATGTTCCAGGCGGCCGAAGAGCTTCGCTTCGAGTACGCCGCCAAGCTGCGCGACGAGATCAAGGAGATCCGGCGCGACCTGAACGCGCTCGTGGGGGCCACTGCATGAGCCTCGGCTTCGTCCTCGCGATCGTCGTCAGCGGCTTCGTCACCGGCGGGCTGGCGCGGTTCGCTCTGCCCGGCCCGGATCCGATGCCGATCTGGCTGACGATCGCGATCGGCCTGACGGGCTCGATCGTCGGCGCCGTGGTCGGCCGCGCGATCTCGGGCGACGACAACGGCTACGTGGTCTCGTTCCTCTCGTTCGGCGTCGCGATCGCGCTCGTCGCCGCCTACCGGCGGTTCGTGCAGCACCGGCCGATCTTCGGCCCCGGCGCCATGGCGTTCCCGGTGCGCGGGCTCGGCGTCGCCGAGACGCGCCAGAAGCTGCGCTCGCTCGGCTTCGATCCGGACGCGATGCGCCGCACTCCGCACCAGCTCGAGCAGGCACGCCTCGAGGCGATGCTCCGCGAGCTCCATCGCGCCGGCGTGCTCGACGACGACGAGCTGCAGTCGAAGCTCTCGCGTTTGCAAACGACGCCAGAGGAGAGATAGCAGTCATGCATTGGGTATGGCTCATCATCGTCGGACTCATCGTCGGCGCGCTCGGACGGGCGCTTCATCCGGGCAAGGACCCGTTGGGGTGGCTCCTCACGCTCGCGCTCGGCGTCGTCTCGCTGATCATCGCCGGGGTGATCTTCTCGAACGGCGTGCTCGAGTTCATCGTCGGGATCGTCATCGCCGCCGTGCTGCTCGCGATCTGGGCGCGCATGGCACCGCGGACAGCTCACTAGGAAAGCTTGCGGCCGCGCGGGAACACCCGCGTGGCTGTGAGCTCCCACCCGCTGCCGTCCCAGATGGAGGTCGCGACCGTGATCGACTCGGCGTCCGCGTGATAGGCGACGCAGCCGCACGCCTCGCCGCGGCGGTGCGGGCGGGGGCGTCCGAGGCCCGGCGCGATCGAGACGACGACGCCGCGCGCGTCCTTGTCGACGACTTCGAACTCGTGGCGCTCGCTGACCGTCCCTTGGTGGATGTGACCGCCGATGATCAACTCGGCCCCGCTGTCGACGAGGCTGGCGAGCACATGGTTGCGCCGCGCGACCGGCTTCTTGCGCGTGCGCCATGGCGCACCGACCAGCTGGTGGTGGAGCGCGACGATTCGCAGCGCGCCTGCGGGTGCTACCGCGAGCCGCTCCGCGACGCGGGCGAGTTGTGCGTCGTCGACCCCGCCCGACTGGTGGCGCCACGGCCGGACCGAGTTCACGCCCACCAGGTGCACCGCGTCGGTCGAGTAGACCGGCTCGGTCGTCTCCCAGAGCCGGTCGAACTGGCGCCACGGGTGCGTGAAGCGCGCCGGAAGCGAGTAAGGGATGTCGTGGTTGCCCGGCACGGCCACCACGGGGGCGCCAAGGCTGCGCAGGAAGGCTGCGGCACGGTCGTGCTGCGCGGGCCGGCCGCGGTTCGTCAGGTCGCCGGTCGCAACGATCAGTTCGGGCTGCGCCTGCGCCACGAATGCCCCGATCGCCTTGTGGAATGCGGGGTCGTCGTTGGCTCCGAAATGGAGATCCGAGAAGTGCAGGATGCGCGTAATCACCGGCGAAGCAGGCTATACAGTGAGTGAAATGGCCGACGAACCGACGACCGAGATCTTCGACGACCTCTACCTCGGCTTGAGGGCAGGTGGGGCGCTCCGCAAGCAGCGCCGCGGCGAGCCGTTGACCGAGGAAGAGAAGGAGGCGCTCGGCCGCTGGCAGCGGCTCTCGACCTGGCGCAAGGGCGTTGCGATCGGCGGGTTCGCCGTCGGTACCTTCGGGCTCGGTTTCACTCTCGGCGGCCTGATCTTCGGCCGCTGGCGCAAGGCCTAGAGCTCTGGATCTGGAGATCGTCCGCGGCGACCTCACGACCCAGGCGGTCGATGCGATCGTCAACGCGGCGAACAGCTCGCTGCTCGGCGGCGGCGGCGTCGACGGCGCGATCCATCGCGCAGGCGGGCCGGCCATCCTCGCGGAGTGCCGTCTGCTTGGCGGCTGTGAGACCGGCGACGCGAAGGCGACCACGGCGGGTGAGTTGCCTGCCCGCTACGTGATTCACACCGTCGGCCCGGTCTGGCGCAGCGGCGACGACGGGGAGCCCGAGCTGCTCGCGTCGTGCCACCGCCGCTCGCTGGATGTCGCGCGCGAGCTCGGCGCGCGCACCGTCGCGTTCCCGGCGATCTCGTGCGGGATCTACGGCTACCCGGCGGCGCTCGCGGCCGATGTCGCGATCGGCACCGTGCGCGAGCACGCGCACGACCTCGAGCTCGTGCGCTTCGTCCTCTTCGGCGACGGCACCTACGACGCGTTCGCGGCAGCGGCCTCCGGCTGAGCCCGCGCCGTCGTCAGTGCGAACACACCCACGAGTGCCGCCGCCGCCGAGACTCCGCCCGCCACCCACAGGGTCCCGCGGCCGCCGATCGTCGTCACGAGCCCGGCGCCTCCGGCGAGCGCGGCGAGCTCCGCCGTGTTGCGCAGCCCGTTGAACGCGGCGAAAGCGCGACCGTGGTGCGCCGCGTCGATCCGCTGGTGGATCAGCGTGCGGAAGCCCGTGTTCTTGATCCCGTGGCCCATGCCGCCGATCGACCACGCGACGAGCATCACCACGTAGAGCTGCCAGAACGGCGCGACGAACTTGGCGAGACCCTGCACCGCAGCGGCGATCAGCGTGGCGGTTGCGACAGCTGCAGCCGGGATGCGACCGAACAGCGTGTTCGACGCGACGATCATCCCGACTGCCCAGGCGGTGAGCACGAAGCCGAACGCGAGCTTCCCGACGCCGAGAGAGTGGGTCGCGTAGGCGAAGTCGCCCGGGATCGACGCCGACATGAAGACGAGCCCGATCGCGCCGGTACCGAGCGTGATCGCGAGCACGCGCTCTCCGAAGAGGAGCTTGATCCCGTCGCGCGCCTTCGGTTTCGCGCCCTGCTCCGACGCGACGCGACGCCGGACCGGGAGCGCTGCCAGCACGCCGGCGATCACCAGGAACGTTGCCGCGTCGGCCAGCATGGCGTACTTGGTTCCGGCGCTCCCCGCCACGATGCCCGCGAGCGCGGGGCCGGCGACGAAGCCGATGCCGCGCGCCGACTCGACGAGCCCGTTCGCCTTGCCGATCGAACGAGACCCGGCCAGAAGCGGCACCAGCGAGAACTCGGCCGCCGACGAGAAGGCGACGCCGATCCCGAGCACGAACGCGAGCGCCAGCATCGCAGGCAGCGACGAGACGAAGGCGAGCGCGGCTGCGATTGCGGCCTGGAACACCCCGGCTGCGACGGCCAGGCTCCGCGTCTCGAAGCGGTCGACCAGGATTCCGACCTGCCCGGCGAAGAGCGCGATCGGCGACCAGAGGCAGATCAGCAGCAACGCGACGCTGCCGTCCCAGATGTCGTTGGCGCGGAAACCGAGCGCGATCACGGCGACCCAGTCGCCGATCGCCGAGATCGCGATCGCCCCGGCCAGCGCACGCAGGTGGGTATCCCGAACCACCATTTCCACGGACTGTAGGACAGTCCGCGGCGGGATTCGTTACGCCTCGGCCTCCTTGGGCGAGAAGATCACCGCCGGCACGTCTTCCTCGGCAGGGTCGACGTCCCGGAGCACGACGTCGAACAGCGTCATCGCTACCGCGGCGATCGGCACCGCGAACAACACGGCCCATCCGCTGAAGAGAATCCCGACCACCGTGACCGAAACGAGCACGAGTAGCGGCGAAAGGCCCACGGCCTCGCCGAGCACGCGGGGCATGATCAGATAATCCTCGAGGAGCCGCACCGCGACCACGCACACCGCCGCGAGCACGGCGATGTGCACGGAGGCGGTGATGCCGACGGTCACTGCGAGGGCGCCGGCAACGAGTGGCCCAATGACGGGAACGACCTCGACGAGACCCGCGAAGGTGCCGACGAGGATCCAGTACGGCTCCCCGACGGCCCAGAAGAGCAGCGAGAGCCCGGTCGCGACGGCGACGATCAGAAGCACCTGGCCGCGTACGAACGCGCCGAGGCGCAGATCGATCAGTGTCCACGTGTCGCGCACCTTCTTCCGCCTCGGTCGAGGAAGGAGCGAGCACACGACGTCGACGGTCTTGTCCCGTTCGAAGATCCAATAGGCAGCGGCGGCAAACGTGAAAAAGATGCCGATCACGGCCTCGAACGCCTTCTGGCTGATCCCGACTACCGGCTTCACGAGCTCCGATCGCTTCGGCAGGTTGTTCAGTCGCGTCTGCAGCGCGGTCAACACCTGGTGCTTGACGCCGGTCGAATGCTTCGCGGCGCGTGCGACCTGCGCCTTGCCCGTCGGGCTCAACGCGTGGTCGAGCTGATGCAGAGCGGCGGGCACGGCGAACGCAAGGGCGACGGCGATTGCACCGACCAGGGCGAGATAGTGAATGGCGAGACCGAGTGGTGCAGGTACCCGCCGTCGAGCGAGCCACTCGATCGACGGTCGCATGGCCGCCGCGATGATCATCGCGGAGAAGATCAGCCCGACCGCGAGGCGCAGCTGCCAGAGGGCGAGGGTCGCGACGACGATCCCGACGACGACGAGCGTCGCGACCGCGGTCCGTTTTGCCGTTTCCATCATGGCGGCCGATCATTCCCAGGAATGTGAATTCATAAGCCCGACACGAACGTGTTCGAGTGCCCCCTGGCCCAAGGGCTCCTACAGGTGATGGTCGTCGCTATGAGTGTGACGCGTGCACGCCTTAGGCCGCGTTGTCGTCGACGAGCCGTGAGGTGCCGACGAGTAGGTCGGCGGCGATCTTCGCGAAGATCGTGTTCAGCTGCGCCGGGTTTGGCTGGTTGCAGAACTGCGTCGAGACATTCGGATCGCACGGCGAGCTGCCCGGGCTGCCGATGCCCTGTAGCGCCAGCAGCGCCGAGATCCCGGGAGACTCGAGGTTGCCGTTCGCGTTCCGGCAGACGTCGTGGCCGACGTCGTAGCCGATCGAGTACACGATCGTCCCCGCCGATTGTGCCGCTGCGGACGACGTCATCCCCTGGTGGCACGGCGTCGTGCGGTACGGCGATCCCGACGGAAGGTAGCTCGGGCCGGTGTTCGCCGCGCCGTCCGACAGCAGCACGATCACGCGCTGCGTGTTCGGCCGGCCGTCCTTGACGAGTTCCGCCTGCGCCGAGTCGATCGCGTTTGCGTACGCGGTCGTGCCGCTTGCGACCATGCAGTTGATTGCCGACACAAGCGGTGACGAGTCATCGAGCACGTTGTTCGTGCTGTAGTCGTTCGAAAGCGGGACGACGACGTACGGGTCCGGCTGGTTGTTGTAGTTCCCCGCGGCACAGACGCTGCCGTTGGCCGGCGCCGGCGGCAGGACGGCGAGACCCACGTGGTCGAGGTTCGGGTCCATGAGTTCGAGGAACGTCTTCATCCCGTTTCGCGCGTTCGTCATGTCGTTGCACGCCGGGTGGTCGTCGGAGCCGTCTTCCTTTGTGCACATCGAGCCCGTGCGGTCGAGGATCAGCATGATGTCGAGCGGCTTCGCGCCGCATGGCGAGCAGGCCGTGGCAGTAGCGTGCACGGTGAAGCTCGGGAAGCCGAGCAATCCGCCGAAGACCGTGTTCACCGTTCCGGTCTCCTTCACCGTCACGGCGTTCGCGCTCCCCACCGAACAGCCACCGGGCACCGAGGTGAGGCACTTGGTCGACACGTTCATCGTGATCCCGTCGACTCCGGTCGGTGAGTTCTTGCCGCCGTTGCCGTATGCGTTGGCCAGGGAGTTCGCGTTCCCGACGCTCGGCAGCTCCGTTGCGCCGGCCAACGCCGCGGCGTCGACCGACGACTGAAGGCGCCGCTGTGCGAGGTACGCGTGCCCGACGTCGAGCGTTACGGCGCAGAAGCCGAGCAGCACGATCATGAAGAGGACGACGATCACGATCGTTTGCCCGTCCTCGCGGGCCCACCGGCGCCGACGGGTGATCACAGGAACTTCTTCAGTTCGAGAAACGCCGGGCCGAGGATCACGACGAAGAGCGCGGGGAAGATGAAGAGCGCGGTCGGCAGCAGCATCTTCACCGGCGCCTTTGCCGCCTCTTCTTCAGCGGCGAGCCGCCGCTTGTGACGGACGTCTTCGGACAGGTTCCGAAGCGTCTGCGCGAGCGACAGTCCGAGCTGCTCTCCCTGGATCAGGGAGCGCACGAGCGATTCGACCTCGGGGGACTGAAGTCGCTTGGCCATGCGGTTCAGTGCTCGCTCGCTCGAGTCGCCGACGCGAAGCTCGGTCAGGACCAGCGTGAGCTCGTCGGCCAGCGGCCCCGTTGTCGCCTCCGCCATGCGTGCGATGGCGCCGTGCAGACCGAGCCCGGCCTCGACGGTCACCGCGAGCAGGTCAAGCGCGTCGGGGAGGTCCGCGTGGATCCGCTGCCTTCTCCTCCGCGCTCGCCGCTCGAGCACATACGTCGGAGCCACGAATCCTGCGACGCCGAAACCGAGGCAGAGAAGCAGCGATTTGGACCCGAGATTTGCCACCGCGCTGAGGCAGAGCCCGGCGAGAACGCCGATCGCCGTCGAACCGAGGCGGAATGCGAGGAAGGCCTCCGGTGTGACGCGACCCGCGAGCCCGGCCGTGGCCAGGCGCTGGGGAAGTCGCTCGCGGAAGCGGGCGGTCGACGCCCTGACTCCGAACTGCTCGGCGAACGCCTGTGATCTCGTTGCCGGACGCGCGAGCCGGCGGCGGCCCGTGAAGCCTGCAACGCGGCGGACGGCAACGATCGCCGTTCGCCGGCGGCGTGCCGCCGGCATCACCGTGTCGGCAAAGACGACGAGCGATGCGACGAACGACGAGGCTGCCAGGATGAGGACGAGGAGCATCACACCGTCACCGTTCCGATCCGGCGCAGGATGTAGCCCCCGGTCACGACCATGAGCGCGGTGATCACAAGCATGATCCGGCCCGCGGCGGTGTTCAGGAGCGGCGCCATGTAGTGGGGATTGATCGCGGCCAGCAGAAGGGCCGTCCCGACCGGCAGTGCGGCCAGGATCTTCGCGGAGGCCCGCGGCAGCCCCGTGATCGCCTTCAGCTTCCGGCGGAACTGCTCCCGTTGCCGCACGGTGGCAGCGACGAGTGCGAAGAGATCCGCGAGGCTGCCGCCGACCTGCCGCTGCACGGTGATCGCATCGAGAACGAAGTCGAGATCCTTCGAGCGAACCCGCCGGCCGAGGTCGGCGAGGGCAACCTCGAGCGTGCGGCCCAGATGCACCTCCGCGACGACCCGACGGAACTCCCGGCCTGCGGGCTCGCCGATATCGCTTGCCAGGTGCTGCAGAGCGTGGTCGAAACCGTGACCCGCACGAAGCGAAGCCGACAGATTGTCCAAGATCTCCGGTAGCTGCAACTCGAATGCGCGGGCGCGACGTGCGGCGATCACGGAAAGCGCCAGCCGAGCGATGAACGGGAGTGCGACCGCGACCAGGATCGCCTTCGCGGCCCCGACCGCGACGAGCGCGAGCACGAACGAGGCTGCCGCGGCCAGTGCGATCAGCGCGGCGACGCCGCCGGGGCTCGAGTCGATGCCTGCCCGATCGAGCGCGATCGCGAACCGCTCGCGGATCCCCAAGCGCACGAGCGCGGCGTCCATCAGCTCGGCGAACCGCCCGTCAGCGAGGCGCCGGCTGCGCCGGCCCGTCGTCGAGGGGCCGACGTAGTGGCCGAGCTGGCGGTGCAGGGCGACCCGCCGGTGCGTCGTCAGGACCACGAGCGCAGCACCGAAGGTGAGTGCTCCCGCGAAGAGCGCGACGACGATCGTCATCTCGGCCTCCGACCGGTCATGATCGCGAGCCGCTCCGCGGCCGGGATCGGATCGAAGAGCTCAGGCGAGAGCTCGAGTTGAGAGGCCTTCAGCTTGTCGACGAAGTGCGGCCGAACGCCGGTCGGCCTGATCGGTTCGAGCAGCGCGCTCGACCCGACCCCGGCCGGCCGTGCCACGAAGAGGTCCTGAAGCGTCACGACCTCCGACTCCATCCGCAGGACTTCGGTCACGTGGGTGACGACGCGCGTCCCGTCGACGAGCCGGGCGAGCTGGATGATCAGGTCGAAGGCGCTGGCCACCTGCTCCCGAATCGCCCGGAGTGGAAGCTCGACCCCGGCCGTCAGCACGAGCGTCTCGACGCGGGCGAGCGCGTCGCGAGGCGAGTTGGCGTGAATGGTCGTCATCGATCCTTCGTGCCCCGTGTTCATGGCCTGGAGCATGTCGACCGTCTCGGGGCCGCGGACTTCGCCGACGACGATCCGGTCGGGACGCATGCGGAGAGCGTTGCGGACGAGGTCGCGGATGCGGATCTCGCCCTGGCCCTCGATGTTCGCCGGCCGCGACTCGAGCGAGACGACGTGCGGCTGCTGCAGCTGCAGTTCGGCCGCGTCCTCGATCGAGATGATGCGCTCGCGATCCGGGATGAAGCCCGACATGACATTCAGCAGAGTCGTCTTGCCGACGCCGGTACCGCCCGAGATCAGGATGTTGAGCTTCCCTTTCACGGCTGCGCTGAAGACCTCGACGAGCTCGGGCGTGAGCGTCCCGAGCAACACCAGGTCGTAGTCGCTGAGCGCTTCGGCCGAGAACTTGCGGATCGTCAGCACCGGCCCCTGGAGAGAGAGCGGGGGCACGATCGCGTTGACGCGCGAGCCGTCGGGGAGGCGTGCGTCGACCATCGGCGACGCCTCGTCGATCCGGCGACCGACGGCCGACACGATCCGGTCGATGACGCGCGTGAGATGGTCCTCGCTGGTGAAGCGCACGTCGGTGCGTTCGAGGATGCCGGCCCGCTCGACGAACACCTGATCGGGACCGTTGACCATGATCTCGGTCACCGTCCGATCGCGGACGAAGCGATCGATCGGCCCGTAGCCGAGCACGTCGGCGACGACCTCCCCGATCAGGTCTTCGCGTTCGTCGGTCGTGAGCCGCTCGTCGCTCTTACGGAGCTCGGCTGTCACGACCTCGCGCACGCGCTTGCGCAGCGCCTCGACATCCGATTCTGAGCCGATCAGCTCAGGGCCGAGCTTCGAGATGCACATGTCGTGGAGGCTCGTCCGCAGGTCGGCGAACCGGTCGACGCGCAGATCCGCGCCGTTCGAACCGATCCGGGACTGCAGTGCGGATGCTTCCTCGACGCTCTCCTGTCCGTTGAGGCGTTCCTGCAATGACATCTCAGTTCCTCCCGAAGCTGAAGATTCGGCCGGCACGCGTCGAAGGCGCCGCCGTGTTCCAATCGCCGCCCGTCGCTGCGCGGGCAAGGTCGAGCATCGCTGGGGTGAATGCAGGCGCCGACTTGCCGAGCACGGCCGGCGTCGCCTGGTTCACGGCAAGAGGCACGCCCGTGTCGAGCGGGAGCACGTAGTCGACCTTGCGTTCCAGCGCAGCCTCGACGTCGCCCCGCTCGAGCCCCATCGCGGAGCTCGCCCGGTTGAGGACGATCCGCAGCCGCTCTTCGGGGAACGACAGCAGCTCGAGCGTCTTGAGCGCGAGGCGGACGTTCTTGAGGGTCGGGACGTCCGGGTTGCACAGCACGAGCAGCTCGTCCGTGAGGTCGAGCGTCGCAAGCATCGGACCGTAGAAGAACGGTGCCGTGTCGACGACGACGACGTCGTACGAGTCGCGCGCGACGTTCAGCAGCGCCCGGATGGCATCCTCGCTCACGAGCTCGGCGTCCTCGGGCGTCATTGGCGCAGGCAGGACGCGCAGGCCCGTCTCGTGGAGCTCTGTGTAGACCTCGAGCTTCTCGGCGTCGAGCTCGCTCGGTGTCCCGATCAACTCGCGCACGGTGCTGCGCGGCTGCAGGCCGAGCATGATCGCCGAGTCGCCAAACTGAAGGTCGAGATCGATCAGCAGGGTGCGCTTACGCCCGATCTCTGCGGCCGCAGCTGCGAGGTTCGTCGAGACGACCGACTTGCCCGACCCGCCCTTGGGCGAGAAGACGGTGACGACGCGTGCTTGCTCTTCCTTTCGATCGCGCAAGGCCGTGCGAGCGGCCTTCTCGATCGAGAAGAGTGCTGCCTCCGGTCCTGTCGGGAGCGTGAGCACGTCTGCGATTCCGGTGTCGAGCGCCCATCGAACGAGCTCGTTCGATGCGCTCGAGGTCGCAAGGACGATCGGAGCCGTCCCGTGCTCACGGAGCGCCGCGAGCTGTGTGCGCGACTCGGAGAGGGCATCGTGCACCAGGACCACGACGTCAGGGGCGGGGTGCTCGTCGGCTGGAACGACCTCGAAAGCGTCGATTCCGGCCAGCACCTCTCTGAGGATCGCGGTCTCGGGGCCGGCGCCGACGACGCCGACCCGGAGCGTCAGTTCAGCGGCCATTCGCGTCCTGAACCAGGCTCGCTGCCGTGGTGGGCGCGGCCGGCTTGTCTGCGGCCTTGGTGGCCGGGCGGAGGAGCAGCGACCAGTCGGCGTTCTTCTGGAGCCAGAAGAGCCTCTGCGCCTGCTGTGTCGTCACGCGGAGGTCGGCCGACGTGGTGTCGCCGACGGTCGAAGGCTTCGACGGAGCGCCAACGACGAGCAGGTTGCGGAGGAAGACGGTGCTGACGTGCGTCTGGCCGGACTCCGGCAGCTTCACCGAGCCGACGACGTCGACGTGGTTGCCGACCTTGAGAGTGCCCGAGAGCAGCTGGTTCGCGTCGCCGGGCAGCTGGACGATGCGGTACGTGCCGTGCAGCACCGCGAGGACGCCCTCTTGCTGGGTCGTTCCGAACCGGCGCGCGACGAGCTGCTCACCTGCGTACGTCGGCTGGATCGCGACGAGCGATGCGACCTGCGCCCGGGTGGTCATAGCACCGGACGGAACGTCTGCGTGTTGATAGCTCTTGGTGACGAGCCAGCCTGTGCCGGCGAGCGTGGCGCCGGAGGTGCCGATCGGGATGTCGCGCGCGGCAACGAGCACTTTCACTGGGGCCGAGGTGTCGGCCTGTGCGCTCGAGCGCGCGTGCGAGACGTAGACGAGCGTGAGCACCACGGCGAGCAGCGCGAGCGCCGCTGCGACCATGATGTTGCGGGTCCGATAGCTGATGATGTCGCGTGTCTTGTAAATGAGTTCGCTCATGGTCCTCTCGCAAGGTTGTCGTTACTCGATGCGCTCGGTCGTCGCGCTGTGGAGTTGCCCAGAGGCGACCACGAGGCCGAGAATGTTGATCTTGTAGGGGTACTTCGCTTCCACGGTGACGCTGCCGCCCGCGACCCAACCGCCCGCACCCGGGGTCACGGTGATCCCCCTGGAGAGCGTCGGCCTGTCGAGGTCGGTAGCGGCGCCGAGGATCGCCGACGACGCGGCGGCTGTCGGATCGGCAGCAGTACGGCTGACGGCCGCTTTGCGCGCGCCGGCGCGAACTGCATCCGTCAGCGCGACGGAATGCATGAACGCGATCCCGAACTGGATGATCCCGAACAGAACGAGGAGCAGGATCGGCGCGACGAGCGCAAACTCGACGAACGCCTGTCCTTCCTCGTTGTCAATGTGATGTCTCCGCCGCATGTGAAAGTCGCTCCCGGCTTGTGAGGGCGGCAGGCGCGAAACAAAGAGCCCGCACCTGCCGCCGCTCGAAGCCTGTGGTCGTTAGAACGCGCCGTTGATCGAGGTCAGGGCGTTGACGATGTTGTCCTTGAACAGACCGAGCGTGGCGACCAGCAGGACGGCCACGAGAACGCCGATCATCGAGTACTCGACGAAGGTCTGCCCCTCTTCACGCCTCGTGGCGAGCCACAGGCGCGTGAACATGCTGTTGAGCATTTGGATGCCCTCCCTTAGTGGATTTGGCAGAGCATCCGCAGCTCTGCCTTCCGATCGCGGTCACCGATCGGAGCCGCATTCGCACCGTACGAATGCGCTGCAACCGCGACACACCTGGTGGTGTGGTGTTCCACCCACGTTGGTCCAGTGTGTTGCCAGTCGTGTAACTCGAATGAGGTACGTCCGCCTCGATCGGAGTACCCCGAAGAGGGGGCTAGGCGAACGTGTGTTCGCGTAGTACACTGGGCATCCCATGGCAGCCGACGAACTTGTCGTCCACGGCGCCCGGGAGCACAACCTGAAGGACATCACGGTCCGGCTCCCGCGGAACGCGCTCATCTGCATCACCGGGCTCTCGGGGTCCGGCAAGTCGAGCCTTGCGTTCGACACGATCTACGCCGAGGGGCAGCGACGGTACGTCGAGTCGCTGTCCGCCTATGCGCGGCAGTTCCTGCAGATGATGGAGAAGCCGGACGTCGACTCGATCGACGGCCTCAGCCCGGCGATCTCGATCGACCAGAAGACGACCTCGCGGAACCCGCGCTCGACGGTCGGCACGGTCACCGAGATCTACGACTACCTCCGCCTGCTCTATGCGCGCGTCGGGCGGCCGCACTGCCCGATCGACGGCCGGCCGATCACAGGGCAGTCGATCGACGCGATCGTCGAGGAGATCCTCTCGCTGCCCGACGGCACTCGATTCACCGTCAACGCTCCGGTCGTGCGCGACCGGAAGGGCGAGTACCGGGACCTGTTCGAGTCGCTTCGCAGCGAAGGCTTCTCACGCGTCAAGGTCGATGGGGAGCAGCACACGCTCGAGGAGCCGCCGGCGCTGGACAAGAAGTTCAAGCACACGATCGAGGTCGTGGTCGACCGCCTCGTCATGAAGGAAGACCTGCGGACGCGGCTGACCGGCTCGGTCGAGACGGCAGCCGCGCTCGCGGAAGGGCTCGTCGTCGTCGACCGGGTCGACTCGGGCGAGGTCACGACCTACTCGCAGAACTTCGCGTGCCCCGAGCACGGCAGCGTGCTGCCCGAGCTGCAGCCTCGGATCTTCTCGTTCAACTCGCCACACGGCGCGTGCCCGCGCTGCACCGGTCTCGGTGCGCAGCAGGAGATCGATCCCGACCTGCTCGTGCCCGACCCCGATCTGTCGATCGACGACGGCGCACTCGTTCCGTGGGCCGTCGGCGGCAGTGGGTTCTACGAGTCGGTGATCCAGGCGATCGCCGACCGCTACGAGGTCCCGACCGACGTCCCTTGGCGCAAGCTGACCCAGGAGCAGCAGGACTGGTTCCTCTACGGCACAGACGGCGACAAGGTGTACGTCCAGTACCGGAACAAGATGGGGCGCCGGCGGTCGTACATGATCGCGTTCGAAGGGATCGTCTCGTCGCTCGAGCGCCGCTATCGCGAGACGGACTCGTCGACGCAGCGCGATCGCATCGAGGAGTACATGTCGTTCCGCCCGTGCCCGGTGTGCAAGGGCGCCCGGCTGAAGCCCGAGGTGCTCGCCGTCACTGTCGGCGACCGCAACATCCACCAGTTCACGAAGCAGTCGATCACCGCAGCGCTGCGGTTTCTCGACAGCCTCGACCTGACGAAGACCGAGGAGCTGATCGGTCACCGCATCGTGAAGGAGATCCGCGAGCGGCTCACGTTTCTCGACGACGTCGGCGTCGGCTACCTGAACCTCGACCGGGCGAGCGCCACGCTGTCGGGCGGCGAAGCGCAGCGCCTGCGGCTCGCGACGCAGATCGGCTCGCAGCTCGTCGGCGTCCTCTACATCCTCGACGAGCCGTCGATCGGCCTGCACCAGCGCGACAACGACAAGCTGATCGGGACGCTCGAACGGCTGCGCAACCTCGGCAACACCGTCGTCGTCGTGGAGCACGACGAGCAGATGATGCGTTCGGCCGACTGGCTCGTCGACATGGGGCCGGGCGCCGGCGAGCACGGCGGCCACGTCGTTGCCGAGGGCACCGCGGCGAAGGTGCAGCGCAACAAGAAGTCGGTCACCGGCCAGTTCCTCTCCGGGACGCGCGACATCGCGGTGCCGGAGCGCAGGGTGGAGGACAACGGCTGGTTCACGATCCTCGGCGCGGCCGAGAACAACCTGAAGGGCATCGACGTCGAGTTTCCGATCGGCAAGTTCGTCGCCGTGACCGGCGTGTCGGGGTCGGGCAAGTCGACGCTCGTGAACGAGATCGTCTACAAGTCGCTCGCGAATCGGCTGCAGCGCACCCGAACGAAGCCCGGTGCGCATACCGGCGTCGAGGGCATCGAGGCGTTCGACAAGGTGATCGAAATCGACCAGCGGCCGATCGGCCGCACGCCGCGCTCGAACCCCGCGACGTACACCGATCTCTTCACGCACATCCGCGAGTTGTACTCGCTCACACCAGACGCGAAGGTGCGCGGGTACAAGCCGGGCCGGTTCTCGTTCAACGTGAAGGGCGGCCGCTGCGAGACGTGCAAGGGCGACGGGCAGATCAAGATCGAGATGCACTTCCTGCCCGACGTCTACGTGCCGTGCGAGACGTGCAAGGGCAAGCGCTACAACCGCGAGACGCTCGAGGTCCGGTTCAAGGGGAAGACGATCTCCGACGTGCTCGAGATGTCGGTCGAAGAGGCGCTGCAGTTCTTCTCGAAGATCCCGAAGATCCGCCGCCGCCTGCAAACGCTGCACGATGTCGGGCTCGACTACATGACGCTCGGCCAGCCCGCGACGACGCTGTCGGGCGGCGAAGCGCAGCGCGTCAAGCTCGCCGCCGAGCTCTGCAAGGTGGCGACGGGCCGGACGCTCTACATCCTCGACGAGCCGACGACCGGACTGCACTTCGCCGACATCGAGAAGTTGCTCGAGGTGCTGCAGCGGCTCGTCGACGGCGGCAACACCGTGCTCGTGATCGAGCACAACCTCGACGTGATCAAGCAGGCCGACTACCTCGTCGACCTCGGGCCGGAGGGTGGCGAGGCGGGCGGCGAGATCATCGCCGCCGGGACGCCGGAGGAGGTGGCCGCGGTCGACGAGTCGTACACCGGGCAGTTCCTGCGGCCGCTGCTCGAGCGCGCCTCGGCTGTCGCAGCATGAACTGGAAATCGAAGCGCTCGGTCCTGATCGGGCTCGGCGTCGTGTGCTTCGTTGTCTTCGTCGGCGGGATGGCGGCTGCGTGGAACAACCGTCACCACACGATCTGCCCGGATGGCAAGGCGCCGGTCGCGCAACGCGGCGGGTTGCTCGGACAAACCGAGTACCGCTGTCACGACGGGCGCATCGTTACAACTGCGTCCTAGATGCGTGACTGGTGGCTTCGCACGCTGCTCGTGCTTCAGCGCCCGCGGCCGGTCTTCGTGGCGCTGCGCGACGACGATCCCGACGCGGTCGCCGAGCGCGCCGAGCCGGTCCTCCTGATCGTGTGGCTGGCCGGGATCGCGGCGATCCTCGCCGACGCGACCTCGTATCTCGACGACGCGAGCCGCGACGGCGTCGACCTTGCCATCTGGGCGTTCGCGGCCGGCGGCATCTCCGGCGCGTTCGCGTACTTCCTCGCCGGCTGGCTGCTCTATCGCGTGAGCCGGCTGCTCGGGTCGCACGGGTCGTATCGCCGCTCGCGTCACCTGCTTGCGTTTGCGGCGACACCGGTTGCGCTCTCGCTCGTCCTCTGGCCGTTCAAGCTCGCGCTCTGCGGCGACGACTGGTTCCGCAGCGGCGGAAGCGACTCGGGCCCGACGGCCGCCGTGTTCGACGTGCTCGCAGCCGGCTTCGTCGGGTGGAGCCTCGCGCTGCTCGTGATCGGCGTTCGGTCGGTGCACGGCTGGACCTGGCGGCGGGCGCTCGCTGCTAGCGCCGCCGCTCTCGTCCTGCCGGTCGCGCTCAGCGTCCTGCTGGCGTTCTGACTTCAGCGATGGCGTCCTCGAAGAGCGCGAGCTCGTCGTCGGACATCGCGTACGTGTGCTTCGCCTCCGGGAATGCCCCGTCGCGCACCTCGGCTGCGTACCGCGCGATTGCGTCGCGGATGGTCGGCGCGAGCTCCGCGTACTGCTTCACGAAGCGCGGCGACTTGCCGTCGTAGAGCCCGAGCATGTCGTGCCAGACGAGCACCTGGCCGTCGCAA
This sequence comes from Gaiellaceae bacterium, assembly GCA_035474195.1. Classification (GTDB taxonomy): domain Bacteria; phylum Actinomycetota; class Thermoleophilia; order Gaiellales; family Gaiellaceae; genus PALSA-600. The sequence goes on along the minus strand of DATINO010000060.1, from coordinate 4,433 downwards.
CCGGCGCCGGCGCCGATGCCGATGGTTGGGATCGACAGTGCCTCGGTGATGCGTGCCGCGACCGGAGCCGGGACCGCCTCGAGCACGATCGAGAAGCAGCCGGCCGCCTCGAGCGCGAGCGCGTCCTCGTACAGTTGCACGGCCTTGGCGGCGTTCCGGCCCTGCGCCTTGAACCCGCCGAGCATCGTCGCGGTCTGCGGCGTCAGGCCGATGTGGCCCATCACCGGGATGCCGGCCGACGTCAGCGCGCGGACGCGCGAGAGCATCGGCCCGGCGCCTTCGAGCTTCACGGCGTCGGCGGCCGCCTCCTTGACGAAGCGGATCGCGGTCTCGAGCGCCTGCGTGTCGCTCACCTGGTACGAGCCGAACGGCAGGTCGGCGATCACGAGTGGACGGCGCGCGCCGCGGTTCACCGCGCGCGTGAGGATGATCATCTCGTCGGTCGTCGCGGGCACGGTCGAGTCGTGGCCCAGCACGACCATGGCGGCGGAGTCGCCGACCAGGATCAGGTCGACGCCGGCGTCGTCGGCGATGCGGCCGGACGGCGCGTCGTAGGCGGTGACCATCACGATGCGGTCGCCGCGGCGCTTCATCTCCGCGACCTCGGGTAGCGCCAGCTTGCCGGGTGCGGGCGTGCCGGGTGCGGGCGTGCGCGGGCGGGTGGTCACGGGCGAGCTCCTTTCGGGAGGGGAACGTTGTCGATCAGCCGCGTCGAGCCGACGCGGGCCGCCACGAGCAGGGTGGGTCCGTCGAAGTCCGCGACCTCGACGTAGTCGGGCGCGACACCCGCGGCTGCCAGCACGGCGCGGGCTTCGTCGGCGTCGCATGTCTCTAGCGCGCGCGGAATCGCGCGCGCCAGTTCACGCTCGTCAGCTGACAGAAATGTATTCCGAGACGAGAACGCGAGCCCGTCGTGGTCTCGCGCGGTCTCGACGACCCTGATCTCGACGGGGATGTTGAGGTCGCGGACGAGCTGCTTCACGACGGCCACCTGTTGCGCGTCCTTCCGGCCGAACCACGCGAGCTGCGGGCGGACGAGGTTGAACAGCTTGAGGCAGACGGTTGCGACGCCTCGGAAGTGGCCGGGCCGGGAATCGCTCTCGAGCCCCACGGCGACCCCGCCGGGCTCGACCCACGTCGCAAAGCCCTCCGGGTACATCTCGTTGGCGGAAGGCGCGAAGACGACGTCGACGTCGTGCTCGGCGGCGAACGCTGCATCGCGGTCGAGGTCACGCGGGTACGCCGTCAGGTCCGTTTGCTCCGCGAACTGCGCCGGGTTGATGAAAACGCTCGCGACGAGCACGTCACAGTCGGGACGCGCCGTCTCGAACAGCGCTGCGTGACCGGCGTGCAGCGCGCCCATCGTCGGGACGAGGCCGACGATCCCGTTGCGCGGCAGGTCGAGCCCGCCGATCGAGCGCACGACGATCACGGCTGGGTCGCCTCCGCGAGTGCGTCGTACAGCTCCGCATAACCGGTGTCGTGCAGCACCTCGCGGTGCCGGTCGACGGTCGACCAGTCGCCGCGCGCGATCGGGCCTGTGAGCTGGAAGCCGCCCGCGATCGTGCGCTCCATCAGCGGCACGATGGCTTCCGGCGGCGCACCGGCGCGCTCGACGAGATCCGCGGCGACGCGATAGAGCGTGACGAGGAAGTTCGACGCGATCGACGCTCCGGCGTGGTAGAGCGCGCGCTGGTCGTCGGCGAGGATGAACGGCTGCAGGCCGCGGGTCTCCGCGAGCCAAAGGCCACGCGTGCGTGCCTCCTCGGATTCCGCGGTGACGCCGCCCCAGGCGCCGTCGAGTTGCCGTGCCCCGCCGTGCTTCGACAACGTCTGCAGCGGGTGCACCGAGAAACGCAGCGCGTGCGGTTCGAGGGCCGCGAGCGGCGTCGCGCCGGAGACGTGCGCGACCCATGGGCCGGGCTCGATCGAGCGGGCAACCTCCGCGATTGCGCGGTCGGGCACGCAGAGCAGCCGCAGGTCGCCGTCCTCGACCAGGTGGATGCCGCGCTCGCGCAGCCGCGCAGCGATGGTGGTGCCGGCGCGCCCGGCGCCGATGACCGTGATCTCCTCGAACATGTGGTGCTCCAGTCCCTTGCGGGTACCGGGCACCGGAAGCGTACCGTCCGCGCGCCGCGTCAGGATGCTCGGGCTAGGATTTGTCCGACATGCCGATCTACGAGTACGTCTGTATGAGCTGCGAATGCCACTTCGAGGAGCTGGTGGGGATGTCCGATCCGGATCCCGGCTGCCCCGACTGCGGCAAGGCCAAGGTGGCAAAGCAGTTCAGCACGTCGTTCGCGGCGCACGGCACCTCCGGACAGCCCAGCTTCGGCGGCGGCTGTTGCGGGGGCTCCTGTGGCTGCTGCTGAGCTGCTCGCCTACCGCGACGAGGTCGCGGACTGCACGAAGTGCGCGCTCTCGGAAGGGCGGACGCAGGTCGTCTTCGGCGCGGGCTCTCCGAACGCCGACCTGATGTTCGTCGGGGAGGCGCCCGGCTTCCACGAGGACAAGCAAGGCGTGCCGTTCGTTGGCGCCGCCGGCCAGCTGCTCACGAAGCTGCTCGCCGAGATCGGGATCGCGCGTGAGGACGTCTACATCAACAACGTCCTGATGTGCCGGCCGCCCGGGAACCGCGACCCGCAGCAGGAAGAGATCCAGGCGTGCGAGCCGCATCTCTGGAAGAAGATCGAGCTGATCCAGCCGAAGCTGATCTGCACGCTCGGCAACTTCGCCACGAAGCTCCTGTCGGGCCGGCCGGCCGGGATCACGCAGGTGCACGGGCAGCCGCAGGATGTCGTGCTCGGCGGGAACCCGGTCACGCTGTACCCGATCTTCCATCCGGCGGCGGCGCTCTACACACCGCGCATGCTCGCCGTGCTGCAAGAGGACTTCGCGCGCATCCCGGCGCTCCTCGGTCGCGCCGTCGCACCTCCGCCCGAGCCCGAGCCGGAGCCGCCCACCGCGCTCCCCCACCCGGAGCAGCTCGGCCTCTTCTAGCCTGTTCGGCGTGGAAGTCGTGACCGCGTCTCCGCAGGAGACGGAGGCGCTCGCTGCTCGTCTCGCCGAACGCCTGGGCCCGGGTGACGTCGTGACGATCTCCGGTGAGCTCGGCGCCGGGAAGACCACGTTCGTCCGGGGTGCAGCGCGCGCGCTCGGCGTCAGCGGGCCCGTTTCGAGCCCGACATTCACGATCGGGCACCGCTACGAGGCACCGACGCCGGTCGCGCACCTCGACCTGTACCGGATCGCCGGGCTCGATCCCGAGGAGTGGGGGGATCTCGAGCCGTACTTCGACGGCACTGTTGCCTTCGTCGAGTGGCCCGAGCACGGCGGTAACTGGCTGCCGACGGCCCGCGCGGTCGTTACGCTCGGGCACGTCGACAAGTCGCACCGGAGCGTGAGGATCGACAGTGATCTTGGCCTTTGACACCGCTACCTCGTTCGGCGCAGTCTGCGGCGTGTCCACGGGCGCGCGAGGGCGTGCCGAGCGGGCGGGGGACGTGCTCGTCGCCGTCGATCGCCTCGTTGGCGATCCGGCGAGCATCGAGGGCATCGTCGTCGGCCGCGGGCCGGGCAGTTTCACGAGCATCCGCATCGGCCTTGCCGTCGCGCGCGCATTGTCGCTCGCGCTCGACGTCCAGGTCGCCGGTGCATCGACGCTCGACGCGTACCGCGACGGCCTGCCGGTGATCGACGCGCGGCGCGGCGAAGTCTTCACGCCCGGGCCGAACGTGTGTCGTCCGGAGGTACTCGACGTCGCCGGCAAGACGCTGGTCGGCGACGGCGCCGTCCGCTACCGCGACCTCTTCGAGTCGGCCGGAGCGGAGATCCCGCCCGACGACGATCCGCTGCACCTGCCCGACCCGCTGTTGCTCGTCGAGCGCGCAGGCCCGTTCGGCGACGCTGCGCTCGTCGAGCCGCTCTATGTCCGCGAGCCCGACGCGAAGCCCCATTATGTGAGGGCTTCTAAATGACCGCCGTCGCGCTCTACATCCGAGCGCTCGAGCTCGACGACCTGGCCGACATCGAGACGATCGAGCAGCGGGCGTACCCGACGCCGTGGTCGCGGTCGATGTTCGCGTCGGAGCTCGCGAAGCCGACGTCGATCTGTCTCGGTGCGTTCGAAGGCGACGAGCTCGTCGGCTACGTCATCAACTCCCGATACGTCGACGCGTGGCACATCATGAACGTCGCCGTCGTGCCGGAGCGCCAGCGACGGGGGATCGCGACGGCGCTGCTCGAGCGGTTGTTCGAGCTCACGCGTCACGACGAGCGGCGCGGGTTCACGCTCGAGGTGCGCGTCAGCAACGAAGGCGCGATCCACCTGTACGAGGAGCTCGGCTTCGAGGCCCGCGGCGTCCGCCGAGGCTATTACACGGACAACCGGGAAGACGCTCTCATCATGTGGAGAGGCAATTCCGGCTAAAGCC
>DATINO010000059.1:0-18072 GCA_035474195.1 Gaiellaceae bacterium | reverse complement strand
GCGCGTTGCGGTCATCTCGCTGGCGAAGCGGATCGAGGAGGTGTTCGTCCCGGGCCGCAGCGAGCCGATTCTCTTGCCGCGCGAGTCGCCGGCGCTGCAGCTGCTGCAGCGCATCCGGGACGAGGCGCATCGCTTCGCGATTACGTTCCATCGTCAGCGGCGCGACGTGGCAGCGCGCGCTTCCATGTTCGACCAGCTCGACGGCGTCGGCCCGGTGCGCCGCCGCGCGCTGCTCCAGCATTTCGGCTCGGCCGAGCGCGTCGCCCTGGCGACGCAGGAGGAGCTGGAAGGCGTGCCCGGCGTGCCCGCGAAGACGGCGCGGCGCATCTACGCGCAGCTGCACAGAACGGGCCGCGCATAGCCGCAGCGGTCGGACCGTCGGCAGCGTGGCGGGTGATCCGCTCGCGGAACTTCGCACCGTACTTCGTCGGGAACGCGGCGTCGGCGAGCGGCACGTGGTTCCAGAACCTGGCCGCGTCGATCCTCGTCTTCCGGCTGACCCACTCGCCGTTCCTGCTCGGCGTCCTCAACTTCTCCCAGTTCGTCCCGGTCCTCGTGCTCTCGCCCTGGGCGGGGGGCCTTGCAGACCGGCTCGACCGGCGCAAGCTGCTACTCGCCACGCAGCTGAGCTCGACGGTGCTGACCGCGGTGCTCGCCGCGCTGGCGTGGGGCGGCGCAGCGACCGAGTGGGTCGTGATCGGGTTCTCCGGAGCGCTCGGCATCGTCAGCGCGCTGTCGATCCCCGCGCAGCAGTCGTTGATCGCGGCGCTCGTCGACGAGGTCGATGTTCCGCAGGCGGTCGCACTCAACTCGATGACGTTCAACCTCGCGCGTGCGATCGGCCCGGCGAGCGCCGCCGCCGTGATTGCGACGCTCGGGATCCCGTGGGCGTTCGCGATCAACTCGGCGTCGTACCTGCTGCTCGTCGGCGGGTTGCTGCTCGTACGACCCCGCGAGGAGAAGCGCGCAGAGCGGAGCTCGCTGCGCGACAGCCTCCGGCTGCTCCGTGAGCGGCCGGCGCTCGTGATGGCGCTGCTCGTCGTGATGGTCGCCGGCTTCGGCTCCGACCCGGTCAACACCGAGTCGCCGGCGTTCGCGCACGCCTTCGGCTACTCCGACACGTGGGCGGGCGTGATCGTCGCGTTCTTCGGCGCGGGCGCGGTGGCGGCGGCGTTCCTCGTCGCCGGGCGCGTCGCCGGCTCGCGACGGCGGATGGCGGTCACGCTCGGGGCACTCGGAGTGGGAGTCCTCTTGTTCTCGGTGACGCCCTGGCTGCCGCTCGCGTTACCCCTGCTCGCGCTCGCCGGCTTCGGCTACCTCGGCTCGAACACGTCGGCGACGACGCGCCTTGCGCTCGGCGTCGAGCCGTGGCAGCGCGGGCGGATCATGGCGCTGTGGTCGATCGCGTTCCTAGGCCTCCGTCCGGTGGCCAGCCTGGTCGACGGCGCGATCGCAGGTGCGTTGGGCGTTCGCGTCGCGGGAGTCGTCCTCGCGGCACCTGCGCTCGTAGGTGCCGCCTTCGCGCTGACTACGCTTCGGTCGTGGCGAAGCTCTCCTGCCTCCTCGCCCTCGCCGTGATCGCGGTCGGCTGCGGCTCGTCCGCGGCCAAGCCGTCCGGCCCGCCGACGCCCGGCCCCGGCCAGATCGTCTACCAGGGTACGGAGTGGGCGGTCCTGATCGACGGCGGCACGGCGTCGGCTCAGCACCTCGTCGGCGACGCGTGGCGGCCGGCGAAGCAGGGGACGGTGAAGATCGACGTGCTTGGCCCGAAGCCAGGATCCAAAGGCAACCCGGCCACGCCGCAGGTCGCGGCCACGTTGAGCGCCGGCGGCGACCTGGCGGAATCGGCGCTGTGGGTCGACGGGGTGGAGCTGCTCGAAAAGGGCGGCGGCCTCACGCCGACGAAAGGGACGATCTACGGCGCCCCGGCGGCACCGCTCGCGAAGGGCAAGCACACCGCGATCGCCTACGCCCGGACTGCGACGCAGGCGTTCGCGGTTGCCTGGACCTTCTCGGTCTAAGTCCCGGCGCCGTCGTCCATGAACGGATAGCGGTAGTCGCGCGGAGGCGTGAACGTCTCCTTGATCGAGCGCGGACTGACCCAGCGGATCAGGTTCCACATCGAGCCCGCCTTGTCGTTCGTTCCCGACGCGCGCGCCCCGCCGAACGGTTGCTGCCCGACGACAGCGCCGGTCGGCTTGTCGTTGACGTAGAAGTTGCCCGCTGCGTAACGGAGCTTCTGCTTCGCGTCGTCGATCGCGGCGCGGTCCTCGGAGAAGACGGCGCCGGTGAGGCCGTAGGGCGCGGTGCGGTCGATCAGCCGCAGCGTGTCGTCCCACTTGTTCTCGTCGTAGACGTACGTCGTCACGACCGGGCCGAACAGCTCCTCGCGCATCGTCCTGAAATCTGGGTTCTTCGTCTCGATCACGGTCGGCTCGACGAACCAGCCCTGCTCGTCGGAGTAGCCGCCGCCGACGACGATGCTCGTCTCCTTGTCGGACTTCGCCTCGTCGATCGCGGTCGTCTGCGTCTCGTACGACGATCCGTCGATGACCGCGCCCATGAAGTTGCGGAAGTCGGAGACGTCGCCCATGCGGATCGTCGCCACCTCTTCCTGCAGCCGGTCGCGCAGCTTCGGCCAGAGGTTCGACGGCGCGTACACGCGGGACGACGCACTGCACTTCTGGCCCTGGTACTCGAACGAGCCGCGCACGATCGCGGTCGCGAGCGCGTCGACGTCCGCGGACGGGTGCGCGACGATGAAGTCCTTGCCGCCCGTCTCGCCGACGATGCGCGGATAGTTGCGGTAGTGCTCCATGTTCGACGCGACGTTGCGCCACATGCCGTTGAAGACGGCGGTCGAGCCGGTGAAGTGGATGCCGGCGAGGTGCGGGCTCGCGAGCGCCGCGTCGCCGATCGTCGCGCCGGAGCCGTAGACGAGGTTGATGACGCCGTCGGGCAGACCGGCTTCCTGCAGCAGGCGCATCAAGTAGTAGGCGGACAGCATCGCCGTGCCGGCGGGCTTCCACACGACGACGTTCCCCATCAGCGCGCACGACGTGGTCAGGTTCGCTGCGATCGCCGTGAAGTTGAACGGTGACACAGCGAAGACGAACCCCTCGAGTGGCCGGTACTCCATGCGGTTCCAGATGCCGGGTGACGACTCGGGCTGCTCGGCGTACACGCGGGTCATGAACTCGACGTTCCAGCGGAAGAAGTCGATCGACTCGCAGGCCGCGTCGATCTCCGCCTGGTGCGCGGTCTTCGACTGGCCGAGCATCGTGGCCGCATTCAGCGTCTCGCGCCACGGCCCGGAGAGCAGCTCGGCCGCGCGGAGGAGTACGGCAGCGCGCTCCTCCCAGGGCCAGCGCGACCAGTCCTGCCACGCGACCGCGGCGGCGTCGATCGCCTGCTGCACGTGGTCGGCGTTGCCCTGGTGGACGTCGGCGAGGACATGCGCCTTGTCGTGCGGCATCACGGCCTGTTTCAGGTCGCCGGTCGTGACGTCCTTGCCGTCGATCACGAGCGGGATCTCGATCCGCTCGTTGTTCATCTCGTCGAGGCGCCGCTGGAGGCGCCGGCGCTCGGGCGAGCCGGGCGCGTAGCCGAGGATCGGTTCGTTCGAGGGGGCCGGAGGACGGAAGATCGCATGGGTGCTCATGCGCCGTACCTTACGGCTGTGGACCTTACTCACGTGCTCTGGATCGGCGGACCGCAGGGGAGTGGCAAGTCGTCGATCGCATGGGAGCTCTCGCGGCGGTTCGACCTCCAGCTCTACGCCGTGGACGCGCGCACGTGGGTGCACGAGCCGCGGATGCCGTCCACCGAGTTCAGCTCGCTGTCGATGGACGAGCGGTGGGTGGACGCCGAGCCCGAGCGGATGCTCGAGTGGTTCGTGGCGACGTCACGGCACCGGTTCCGGCTCGTGTTGGAGGACATCGCGGCGTTGCCCGACGCTCCGGGTGCGGTGGTGGAGGGGCCTCAGCTCTTCCCGTCGTCGGTCGCCGCGGTGCTGCGCGACCGTCGGCAGGCGCTCTTCCTGCTGCCGCGGCCGGAGGACATGCGCGAGCGCCTGGACGCTCGCGGCCCGCTGCCTGGGACGTCCGACCCGGAGCGCGCCCGGGCAAACGCGATCGAGCGCGACCTGCTGATTGCGCAGGAGTTCGAGCATGACGTACGCGTCCTCCGCCTGCCGCACCTCCGGGTGGACGCTCCCCTCGACGAGATGATCGAGCGCGCGGCAGGCGCGTTCGCTCCTTCGGTCGCTGCTATGCCCACCGGGGGAGAACTGGCTGCGGTGCGACGGTTCGAGAACGACGTTGCCGGGACGCAGATCCGGCTCTACCTCGACTCGCTCGGTGACGACGCGCCGCCCGAGTGGGAGTTCCCGTTTGCCTGCGAGTGCGGCGCGGCCGGGTGCCGCGACACGATCGACCTGACCGTGTCGGCGTACGAGGCGCTCAGCGCCGCAGGAGATAGGTCGCAGTTACGACGACCCACACCATGAAGCCGAGCGACGACGCGAAGACCGAGCGGTCGGCGAGTGTCCAGTCGGCTCCGGCCTCGACGGCGCCGACGACGAGCACCGCGATGCCGCCGGCCACGCCGGCCTGACCGAACCAGCGCGGGATCTTCCGCGCGCGCCACGCGGCGAGCGACGCGCCGATGATCGTCGCTGCCGCGCACGCCGCCGACGGGCCTGCGAGGAGCGGGTCGCCGAGAACGGCGATCACCTGGAGCGGGACGTACGCCGCTCCCGCGATCACGACGACACTCGCGAAGAAGCCGTCGGGCGCGAACCGCATCACCTTGCCGCCGAGGCTCGCGATGAACCAGAGGTAGGCGAAGACGGCGCCCGTGAGGAGGGTCGCCTGCAGCCGCTGGTTGTCGGGCCCGACGATCAGGGCCGGGAGCGCAAGAGCCACGTACAGATAGCCGAGCGCCGGCAGGGTCTCCCGCGTCACGCGCGCGAAGCTACATCATTCGTTCCGTGAAACCGACGCTGGTGCAGTACGACGCTCCGGGCTTCGGAGTGGGCGAGGTGTGGCTCGACGAGCGGGGACGTGTCTTCCACAGCGAGCTGCCGCGCCCGCGGCGTCAGAGCCGGCTCAGAGGAAGCTCAGACGCCGCTCCGACGCTCGCCGCCCGTTTGCAGGCGTTTTTCGACGGACGGCCCGACGACTTCCGGGACGTGCCCCTGCTCCTTCCGAACGGGTTCCACGGAGCCTGTGCCCGCGCACTCCGGGACCTGCCCCGCGGCGAGGTGGTGACCTACGGCGAGCTCGCGGCGCTCGCCGGCCGCCCGCGCGCCGCGCGCGCCGCCGGAACGTTCTGTGCGCGGTGCGACCTCGCGCCGTTTCTGCCGGTCCACCGAGTCGTCAGCTCGACCGGCATCGGCAGCTGGGGATCGCAAGGCGTCGAGTACAAGCGACGACTACTGGAGCTCGAAGGTGTCACTCTCTGACGATCTGCGCGACGAGCTCGCGCAGATCGCCCCCGCGCGCCGCTGCTGCCGGCTCGCCGAGCTGTCCGCGCTCTTCCACTCGTCCGGTGCGTGGCACCTGCGCGACGGATCGATCGCCGTTCACCTCGACCTGATCAGCGGTGCGATCGCGCGCCGCGCGTTCGCCCTGCTGCGCGATGTCCGGGTCCGATCCGAGATACGCACCTATCCGCGGCGGTCGTTCGAGCAGGCGACCCGCTACCAGCTCCACGTGACGGTCGACGGGCACGCACACGACGTGTTGCGCGAGGCCGGGGTGCTCTCGCCGTCCGGCGCGCCGCTCGAGGTGCCGCCGAAGCGCGTCGTCGGCCGGTCGTGCTGCCGCGGCGCGTACCTTCGAGGTGCGCTGCTCGGCGCAGGCTCGCTGTCCGGCCCGCGCGACCCGCACCTCGAGATCCGCACCGGCTCGCTCGACGCGGCGCGGTTCGTCCAGGACGTCGCGCAACGCGCCGATGCGAAGGTCTTCGTCGCCGAGCGGCGCGGTCACGCGCTCGCCTACGCGAAGGGCCACGACACGATCGGCACCGTGCTGGCGGTCGCCGGGGCGGGGGATACCGCACTTCTGCTCGAGGAGCACGCGATCCTCTCGTCGCTTCGCGCCGACGCGAATCGGCTCGCGAACGCCGACGAGGCGAACCTCGAGCGCGTCGCCCGCGCCGCGCACAAGCAACTCGAGGCGATCCGGGCGATCGGACTCGACGCGCTGCCGCCGGAGCTCGTCGAGATCGCCGAGCTGCGGCTCCGCCACCCGTCGGCGTCGCTCGCGGAGCTTGCCGCGAAGGCGCGGCCGCCACTGACGAAGTCGGCCGCGCACCGCCGGCTGCAAGCAGTAGCGAGACTCGTCGAAACCTAGATCCGGATTAGTTGCAAATCCTCTGGCGGCATGAATGAGGCGTCGCCCATACTCATCTGTGGCGGAGCCGGAGCTCGGCAGACGGTGGATACAGACCCCGTCTACCGTCGTCGCCGAGTCCCGGTCGACCGGGGGGAGGGTCGTCCTCGGAGCCTCCCCCCGGCCGCCAGCAGCACTGATATATGTTCGTCTAGTGAGCTGGGTATGAGCCAGGCGGCGTTCGACGACCTGCGGGAGCGGTTGGCGGAGATCGCGGATCTCGGCAAGACCGCGGCACTCCTCAGCTGGGATCAACAGGTGATGATGCCGAGCGGCGGCGCAGCGATGCGCGCCGAGCAGCTCGCAACCGTCGGCCGCATCGCGCACACGAAATTCATCTCGGCGGATATGGGCCGGCTCCTGGACGATCTGCGCGACTGGGGCGAGCAGCACGAGTACGACTCCTTCGAAGCGAGCCTGATTCGCGTCGCCGCGCGCGACTGGGAGAAGTCGAGCAAGGTGCCGCCCGACCTGCGGGCGGAGATGTCCCGCTCGGCGTCGCTCGCGAACCCGGTCTGGGTCGCCGCGCGCCGCGACAACGACTTCGCATCGTTCCTGCCCGTGCTGCGGAAGAACCTCGATCTCCGCAAGCGCTATATCGACTGCTTCGAGGTCGGCGACGAGCCGTACGACATCGTGCTCGACGACTACGAGCGCGGCATGAAGACGGCCGAGGTGCGTGGCATCTTCGACTACCTGAAGGAGCACCAGGCGCCGCTCGTCAAAGAGGTCGCCGCGCAGGCCCAGGTCGAGAAGCGCGAGAAGACGTTCGACATCGACGCGCAGAAGATCTTCGAGCTCGAGGTCGTGCGCGAGTTCGGGTTCACCGCCGACTCGTGGCGCCTCGATCCGACCGTTCACCCGTTTGCGACCGGTACCGGTGTGACGGACATCAGGATCACGACCCGGTACTTCACCGACGGGCTCGAGGGCCTGTTCGGGACCATGCACGAGTTCGGGCACGGGCTGTACGAGAACCAGGTCGACCCGGCGCTCGAGCGCTCGCCGCTCGCGCGCGGCGTCTCGCTCGGCATGCACGAGTCGCAGAGCCGGATGTGGGAGAACCTCGTCGGCCGGTCGCAGCCGTTCTGGCGCCGTTTCTTCCCGCGGGCGCAGGAGCTCTTCGGCGACGCGCTCGCGGCGCACGACGCGGAGAGCTGGTACCGCGAGGTGAATGCCGTCGAGCCGTCGCTGATCCGCGTCGAGGCGGACGAGGCGACCTACAACATGCACATCATCCTGCGCTTCGAGCTCGAGCAGGCGATGCTCGCGGGCGAGTTCCCGCTCGAGCAGCTGCCGGAGGAGTGGAACCGGCGCATGTGGGACTACCTCGGCATCGAGGTGCCGAACGACACGCTCGGCGTCCTGCAGGACGTGCACTGGTCGGACGGCTCGATCGGCTACTTCCCGACCTACGCCCTCGGCAATCTGATCTCGGCGCAGATCTGGGAGCGGATCACCGCCGAGCTGCCCGACCTCTCCGACGCGATCGAGGCGGGCGACTTCTCGCCGCTCCGCGACTGGCTGCGCGAGAACCTCCACCGGCATGGCCGGAAGTTCACGCCGTCGGAAACGCTCGAACGCGTCGCCGGCACGTCGAAGATCGATCCCGAGCCGTACGTGCGGTACCTCCGCGAGAAGCTCGCGGGCATCTACGGCATCGCCGCGTAGCACCGCTCGCTAAGCTCGCCACATGGCCAAGACACGGGTGGGGATCAACGGATTCGGCCGCATCGGCCGCAACTTCTTTCGCGCTGCGCTCGAACGGAACCCCGATTTCGAGATCGTCGCGTTCAACGACCTGGGTGACGTGCCGACGATGGCGCATCTGCTCAAGCACGACTCGGTGCTCGGCAACTTCGACGGCGACGTCGAGGCGGCCGGCGGCTCGCTCAAGGTGAACGGGAAGGAGTTGCAGGGCTTCGCGGAGCGCGACCCGGCGAACCTGCCCTGGCGCGACCTGGAGATCGACGTGGCGATCGAGTCAACCGGCTTCTTCACGAACCGCGAGGACGCGCAGAAGCATCTCGACGCCGGCGCCAAGAAGGTGGTCATCTCCGCCCCGGCGACGAACCCGGACATCACGATCGTGCTCGGCGTGAACGACGACGCGTACGACGCGGAGCAGCACTCGATCATCTCGAACGCCTCCTGCACGACGAATTGCGTCGCGCCGATGGCGAAGGTGCTCGACGACACGTTCGGGATCGAGCAGGGCTTCATGACCACGATCCATGCGTACACGAACGACCAGCAGATCCTCGATCTCCCGCACAAGGACCTGCGGCGCGCCCGCGCTGCTGCGATCAACCTGATCCCGACCTCGACCGGCGCTGCGAAGGCGATCGGCCTCGTGCTGCCGCATCTGCAGGGCAAGGTCGACGGGATCTCGGTTCGCGCCCCGGTCCCGACCGGTTCCATCACCGACCTCGTCGTCACCCTCCGCGGCGAGGCGACGGCGGACTCCGTGAACGCCGCGTTCAAGGCCGCTGCCGAGTCGGGGCCGCTCGCGCCGTACCTCGACTACTCGACGGAGCCGCTCGTGTCGCGCGACATCGTCCACTCGCCGGCGTCGTGCATCCTCGACAGCGAGCTGACGATGGCCAACGGGACGTTTGCGAAGGTCTTCGGCTGGTACGACAACGAGTGGGGGTACTCGTGTCGGCTGGTCGACCTCGTCTCGAAGCTCCTGTGACGCTTCCGCGCTCCGTCGACACGGCCGACGTCGAGGGCAAGGTCGTCCTCGTCCGGTCGGATCTCAACGTGCCGCTGGAGGACGGCCGCATCGCCGATGACACGCGCATCCAGGCGTCGCTGCCGACCCTTCGGCTGCTGCTCGAGCGCGGCGCCGCCGAGGTTCGCGTCTGCTCGCACCTCGGCCGGCCGAAGACAGACGCGGACCGCGCCAAGTACTCGATGGCGCCGGTCCGCGAGGCGGTTCAGGCCGCGATCGGCGACGAGCGCGTCGAGGTGATCGAGAACACGCGCTTCAACCCCGGGGAGACGAAGAACGACCCAGGCTTTGCGCGCGAGCTCGCGGACGGCTGCGACCTCTACGTCAACGACGCGTTCGGCTCGGCACACCGCGCGCATTCGTCGACGGTCGGCGTCGCGGAGCTGCTGCCCGCCTACGCCGGCCTCCTGCTGCTCGAGGAGCTGCGCAACCTGGGACGGCTGCTCGGGGACGTCGAGCGCCCGTTCGTGATCGTCTCCGGCGGCGCGAAGGTCGAGGACAAGATCGGCGTGCTGCTAAACCTCGGCGAGAAGGCAGACGCTGTTCTGATCGGCGGGAAGATGTCTGCGGAGATTGCTGCGCAACCTCCGCTAGTCGGCGTTTCGGTCTTGCTGCCGGTGGACGTCGTGGCTGCTGATGCGTTTGAGCCAGACGCACGGACCCGCACTGTCGACGCCGACGCGGTGCCCGACTGTTGGTACGCACTGGATATCGGGCCGAAAGCCCGCCTGGACTTCGCACGAGCGATAGCGAGGGCGAAGACCGTGCTCTGGAACGGGCCGATGGGCGTGTTCGAATGGCCGGCGTTCGCCGCGGGCACCGTTGCGGTCGCCGAAGCGGTCGCTGCATGCGACGGCTTCACGGTCGTCGGGGGCGGCGACTCGGTGCGGGCCGTGCACGAGGCGGGTGTTGCCGACCGCATCTCGTGGATCTCGACGGGCGGCGGCGCGTCGCTCGAGCTGCTCGAGGGGAAGGAGCTCCCAGGGGTTAGAGCAATTCCGGGTGGAGGCGATTCCCAATGACGTTGATTGCAGGCAACTGGAAGATGTTCAAAGGACCGAGCGAAGCAGGTGCGTTCTGCCGCGCCTTGCGCGACCAACCGCTCCCGGATGACGTCGACGTCGTCGTCTGCCCGCCGTACGTCTCGCTCGAGCCCGCCGTGCAGGCACTCGCCGGGACCGAGATCGGCGTCTTCGCACAGAGCTGCCACTGGGACGCTGAGGGCGCGTTCACCGGTGAGGTGTCGGCGCCGATGTTGCGCGAGCTCGGCGTGTACGGGACGCTCGTCGGACACTCAGAACGGCGGCAATGGTTCGGAGAGACCGACGAGACGGTCGCGCGCCGTACCGCTGCTGCTCTCGAAGCCGGGCTCCATGTGATCGCGTGCGTGGGCGAGACGCTCGACGAGCGCGAGGCGGGCGAGACCGAATCGGTGTTGCGCCGCCAGGTGGCGGTGCTCGAGCACGACGACAACCTCGTTGTCGCGTACGAACCGGTGTGGGCGATCGGAACCGGGAGGACCGCGACGCCCGAGCTCGCACAGCAGGCGCACGAAGTCGTCAAAGAGCTGCTCGCCGTGCCGGTTCTCTACGGCGGCTCGGTGAAGCCCGAGAATGCGGCCGAACTGCTCGGGCAACCCGCGGTCGACGGTGCTCTGGTCGGTGGCGCGTCGCTCGCGCTCGAGTCGTTCACGGCGATATGCCGGTCGGCCTCGTAGCCCTCGTCATCCTCGACGGCTTCGGGTGCGCCCCGGCCGGTCCGGGCAACGCGGTCGAGCTCGCGGACACGCCGGTCTTCGATCGCCTGTGGCGCCGGTTTCCACACACGACGATCGACGCGTCGGGGCCGGCCGCAGGGCTGCCGGAGGGACAGATGGGCAACAGCGAGGTGGGCCACCTGACGATCGGCTCGGGGCGCCGGCTCTACCAGGATCTGGTCCGCGTGAATCGCGCGATCGAGGATGGCTCGTTCTTCGACAACGAGGTGCTGACGAGTGCGTTCGAGCGCGGCAAGCGCGTCCACCTCCTCGGGCTCGTCTCGCACGGCGGCGTCCACTCGCACATCGACCACCTGCAGGCGCTGCTCCGGTTCGCGCCGGAGAAGACGTGGATCCACGCGTTCACGGACGGTCGTGATGTGTCGCCGACAGCGGCGATCCGCGACCTGGCACTCCTGCCCCAAGACCGCATCGCAACCGTGACCGGACGCTACTACGCGATGGACCGCGATGCACGGTGGGACCGGACGCAGCGGGCGTTCGACGCGATCGTGAATCGCGTCGGCACGGCGGCGGCCGATCCGCTCGCGGCTGTGCAGGCGAGCTACGACGCCGGCATCACCGACGAGTTCATCGAACCGGTCATCGTCGACGGCGCGCCCGCGCTCGAGCCGGGCGACACCGCGATCTTCTTCAACTTCCGCCCGGACCGCGGCCGGCAGCTCTCGAAGCTTCTGCTCGACCACGGCGTCGACCTCACGACGATGACGCGCTACGCGTCCGATCTGCCGACGCCGGTCGCGTTCGCGGAGCAGGACGTGCCGGAGACCCTTGCCGAGGTGCTGGCGGAGAGCGGACTCAAGCAGCTCCACGTCGCCGAGACGGAGAAGTACGCTCACGTGACCTACTTCTTCAACGGTGGCCGCGAGGAGGTGTGGCCGGGGGAGGACCGGATCCTCGTCCCGAGCCCGCGGGACGTGCCGAGCTACGACCACAAGCCGGAGATGTCGGCGGACGAGGTCGCCGACCGCGTCGTCGACGAGATCGGCGACGGCTACGCGTTCTGCGTCGTCAACTTCGCGAACCCGGACATGGTCGGACACACGGGCTCGATCCCCGCGGTGATCGAGGCCTGCGAGACCGCTGACCGCTGCCTCGGTCGCGTCGTCGAGCGGGTGACCGAGCTCGGTGGCGTCGCGCTCGTCACCGCAGATCACGGGAACGCCGAGCGAATGCTCGAGGACGACGGCGCCAGCCCGCACACCGCGCACACGACGAGCCCGGTGCCGCTCGTCGTCACGGCGGCCGGTGCGGAGCTCCGGGAAGGCGGCGAACTGGCCGATCTGGCCCCTACCGTGCTCGACTTGTTGGGAATCCATCAACCGGAGGAAATGACGGGCCGCTCCCTCGTAAATCCTCGGTAAGAGGGAGGAATTCCGCCGACAGCGGGGATATACTCCGGCACCTTGTCGCTCCCCCAGCCCGATCTGGCGATCCTTCGGAAAGCCCAGCGTGGAGACGAGCGCGCGTTCGCCATCATCGTGCGGACATACGAGACCCCGGTCTACAACTACGTGCTCCGGTTGACGAACGGCGACAGGGCGCTCGCTGAAGACCTGACGCAGGAGGTGTTCCTCCGCGTCTTCCAGGGACTGCCGAAGTTCTCGCTCCGGTGCAAGTTCACGACGTGGCTCTTCCAGGTGACGAAGAACCGCGTGCTCGACGAGCTGCGCGCACGCGAGCGGCGTCCGTCGACGCCGGTCAACCTCGACGATGCCCCGCAACTCGAGGTCGTCGACCAGCCGGTCGAGCAGGTCGAGGCGATCGATGCGCTCTGGCGCTCGATCGAGCAGCTCCCCGTCGACCTGAAGATGGCGCTTTTGCTCCGCGACGTGGTCGGTCTCTCGTACAACGAGATCGCCGACTCGCTCGAGATCACGCTTGCGACCGTGAAGTGGCGGATCTTCAAGGCGCGGGAAGACGTCCAGGTTGCGCTCGCCCGCCAGGGCATCACGTTCGGCGACGACGTCGCCGAAGTCGCCGAAGTCGACGTTCTCTAGCGGCGGTCGCTAAAGAATCCCGGTTCGGCGAGCCTCTCTCTTCACGATGGAGCCGCTCGAGCAGCTGTATCGCGATCGGTACGTCGGCTTTCGCAACGCGCTCACCCCGATCGCCGGCAGTCGCGAAGCGGCGCGAGATGCCGTGCAGGAGGCGTTCGCGGTTGCGTTGCGCGAGCGACGGACGTTGCGGCGACGTGAGTCGCTGGCGCCGTGGGTATGGCAGATCGCGTACCGGCTCGCACTCCGTGAACGGCTGCGCGCACGACTCGACGAGGTGCCTGCCGATCTCTGTTTCAGTGATCCCGAGCGTGATCCGGGGCTTGCCGATGCGATCCGGTCCCTGCCGCCGCGACGGCGCGTCGTCGTGTTTCTCCGCTACTTCGCGGATTTCTCCTACGCCGAGATCGCCGAGGCGCTCGGCCTGAGCGAGGGCACTGTCGCCGCGACGCTTGCCCAGGCGCGCGCGGCCCTACACGACGACCTGGTGGAGGCGGCACGGTGACCGATCTTCTGGAAGCGCGATTCGCAGCACTCTCCGACCCGAACGACGACTCCGATTGGCTCGACGTCCGTCTCAGGGCACGTCGTCGCTCGCGCCGCCTTGCGCTGCCGGCCGCGGCGGCAGCCGCAGCGATCGTCGCTGCGGCGGCTCTCGGTGCCGGCGGTACGTGGCTCTTCTCGACGCACGACCGCCAGGTGACGGCCGTGACGCACGTGACGCTGCACGGGCAGACCTGGCGGGTGGCGCTGACGACCCGATCCGGAAGCTGGCTGTCGCGGCTCTGCGTACAGTTGTCGCGCCCGGACGGCTCGACGGTCGACGGCGGCTGCGGACCGGGGTTCTCGCGGCTCCTCGGCCCCGCGTTCGGTGCACGCCACTTCGCCGTCGGGGGCGGACAGATCTGGACCGGGGCGACCGTTCCGTTTGCGCGCACGATCGCGATCACTGATACGCACGGCCGTGTCTACACCGCGCGCGCAATCCCCGCTCCGCGCGGGACGAGGACGCCCTTCCGGTACTGGGCCTTGGCGCTCGAGAGCCCTGCCGGCTCGGTCACGGTGTACGGCGCCGACGGCCGCGTCATCCGCAAGAAGCTCTAGCGCGAGTGCTGCCGCAACCAGGCCTCGAGGTCGTGCGCCTGCTGTGCGGGAGTCTGGGTCGGCGACGCTCCGAGCGCGTTGATCGCACTCAGCAACGACTCTTGCAGGTCGGCAGGGATCCTGCCCGCATTGACGAGCGCGATCGTGCGCTCGCGAAGCCGCGGGACGTCGCGCGCCTGTCCTGGTGCGCCTTCGGTCGCGATCCGGTGGGCGAGCGCGATCAGCGGCGTGCCGTCTTCGTGTGCGAGCCTCGGGCCGCCGCTCGAGCCGCAACCTGCGACGAGTGCGCTACAGACCGTGAGCGAGACGGCCAGCGAGCGTCTCAGGGAGGGCCGCATTTCGCATCTCCTTCTGTGTCTCTTCGATCGGATAGGCCACGCGCCGGAACGCTGCGGTGCCGCTGCCGGTGTCGAGGAGCAGCCAGGCGGCGCGCGGGTCGCCGTCGCGCGGCTGTCCGACCGACCCCGGGTTGACGAGGAAGCGGTGCTCGCCGAGCTCGACCGTGATTCCGCCCGGCGCGAGGCCGCCGTCGACCCCGTCTCCGTCCAGCGCGAGCGCCAGAGCGACGTGGGTGTGGCCGACGAGCACGAGCGGCTCGGTCGTCGCCTCGAGCGAGAGCAGCGCGACCTCCTCGCTCAGCACGTACTCCCACACCGGGTCGCGCGGGCTGGCGTGGAACAGCTCGGCGCCTTCGCGCCGCCCGGACGGGTCGAGCGAGCCGAGCCACGCGCGCTGCTCGCCCCCGAGCACGCTCGACGTCCAGCGCGCCGCCGTTGCCGCGTCGCCGCTGAACTCGGCGACGTCGAGCAGCCCGAGCGTCGCAAGGTCGTGGTTGCCGCAGAGGGAGATCGCTGCGCGCTCGCGAATGAGGTCGCAGCATTCGTTCGGCCTCGGTCCGTACCCGACGACGTCGCCGAGGCACCAGATCTCGTCGACGGAATCACGGTCGACATCGGCGAGCACCGATTCCAGTGCGTGAAGATTGGCGTGGATGTCCGAGATGACTGCAAAGCGCATGGCGAGGGCCGCCACGCTAGCTGGGGCGGCCGTCGCGTGGTGCGTCGGAGCGTGGCTGCTGTCGCGCACGAGCGTCCCGTCGCTCCACGTGTCGGGCCTCGACGCGCGCCGCTACTTCACGGCGCGCGAGCTTGCTCGCGCGCGTAACTTCAATCGGCTCGAGCAGGGTCTCTACGTCGCGGGTCTCGTCGCCCAGGTGGCGGCGCTCATCGTCCTCGTTCGGATGCTCCCGCGCAGCGTCCGGTCGATGGGGCTCGGCCGGATCTCGAGCGGCGTCATCGCGGGCATGGTGCTGCTCGTCACGCTGTGGTTCGTCGCGCTTCCGTTCAGCCTGGTCGATCTGTGGTGGCAGCATCACTGGGGGCTCGGGCCGTTCGACGTCCTGAGCTGGTTCACGTCGCAGTGGTACACGCTGGGGCCGGAGGCGATCTTCGCGATGGCCACGATCGTGCTCCTCGTCGGAACGGCCGGCCGCTTCCGGCGCTGGTGGCTGATCGCGGCTCCGATCGTCGTCGTGTTCGCGGCGTTCTTCGCTTTCGTCTCGGGCTGGCTCGCGGCGCTCGCCACGCATCCGCTCGACGACCCGGCGCTCAAGGCGGACGTTGCGCGGCTCGAGCGTGCCGAGCACGTGCAAGGGACTCCGGTCCGGGTGGAGGATGTCTCGAAGTGGACGGACCAGGCAAATGCGTTCACCGTCGGCTTCGGACCGTCGACGCACGTCGTTCTGTGGGACACGATCCTCGGCGAACGCTTCTCGCGGCGTGAGCAGGACGTGGTGATCGCCCACGAGCTCGGGCACGTGCGCAGCAGGCACATCGTGAAGGCGATCGGGTGGACCGCGCTGATCATCCTCCCGACCTTGTGGCTGCTGGCGCTCGCGACGCGCCGGCGCGGCGGCGTCGGCGACCCCGCGAACCTGCCGTACGTCTTTCTCGTCCTGACCGTGCTCGCGCTGTTGTCGGCGCCGATCGAGAACGCGGTCTCCCGCCGCTACGAGGCCGAGGCCGATTGGCGTGCGCTCAATGCGACGCGCGATTCCGCAGCCGACGCGTCGCTGTTCCAGGAGTTCGGCAGGTCGAGCCTCGAGGAGCCGAACCCGCCGCTACTCGACTACCTCTGGCTCGAGAACCATCCGACCCTCGCGCAGCGGATCGCGATGGCGCAGGCCTGGAAGGCGAGGAACCGCTAGCGGTCTTGCGTCTCGGGGAGGTCCTGGATCCCCTTGACGGTCTGGTACTTCGAGTAGGCGTCCTGCATTGCCGCGAGCAGCTCCTTCATGAACTGCTGCGACATGTTGACGCGGGAGACCACGACACCCGGGACGTCGCCCTCCTCGACCTCGTGGTCGATCCGGGCGAACGTGAGGGTGAACTCGTAGTCCGAGAACGTGATGTTGGCGAAGTTCGCGTACACCCCCGCGAGGAGCGCGGGATCCATGTGGATGTTGAGCTGGCGCTCGGTGGAGTCGTCGTCCATCCCTCATGACCATACCGTCGCTAGGTTTGTCCCGTGTCGGCACAAGCGGTAGAGCGCCTTCAGGCGAAGATCTCGGCGGCGGTAGGCACCGAGGTCGAGCTCGAGCGGCCGAAGGACGCATCCCACGGCGACTTCGCCACGAACGTCGCGCTCCGCACCGCGAAGGAGGCCAGGCGGCCCCCTCGGGAGCTCGCGGCGGAGCTGGCCGCGCGCATCGGCGAGGTCGACGAGGTCGACTCGACCGACGTCGCCGGGCCTGGCTTCATCAACCTGCGGCTCGCAGACTCGTTCTTCGTCGGCGCGCTCGGCGAGGTGGGCGAGAGCTATGGCGGCGGCTGGGCGGCGGACGCGCCGGAGAAGGTGCAGGTCGAGATGGTGTCTGCGAACCCGACCGGGCCGCTGCTCGTCTCGCATGCGCGGAACGGCGCGTACGGCGACAGCGTCGCTCGGCTGCTCGCGTTCGGCGGTCACGCGGTCGAGCGTGAGTACTACTACAACGACGCCGGCGCGCAGATCGACCGCTTCCGCGCGTCGGTCGACGCGCTGCGGCGCGGCGAGCCGGTGCCGGAGGACGGCTACCACGGCGACTACGTCCGCGATCTCGCCGCGCAGGCCGGCGATCCGCTGCCGCGCATGCTCACGTCGATCGAGGGCACGCTCGAGCGGTTCCGCGTCCATTTCGACAGCTGGGCGCTGCAGAGCGAGCTCGAGCAGCGCCTGCCCGAGTTCATGCCGCGGCTCGACACCTACGAGAAGGACGGCGCGGTGTGGGCACGCTCGTCGGCGTACGGCGACGAGCAGGACTGGGTGATCATCCGATCGGCCGACAAGGGCGGCACGCCGACCTACCGCGCGGCTGACATCGTCTACCTGACCGACAAGCTCGACCGCGGCTTCGACAAGGCGATGTACGTCCTCGGCGCCGACCACCACGCGACGGCGGGCTGGTACGCGGCGATCGCGCGAATGCTCGGCTACGACGAGTCGCGCGTCGAGGTGCTGCTGTACCAGTTCGTGCACCTGACGAGCGGCAACGAGGCGGCCAAGGTGTCGAAGCGGGCAGGCAACGTCGTGTTCCTCGACGAGCTGATCGACCA
Source organism: Gaiellaceae bacterium (assembly GCA_035474195.1). Classification (GTDB taxonomy): domain Bacteria; phylum Actinomycetota; class Thermoleophilia; order Gaiellales; family Gaiellaceae; genus PALSA-600. Next base: position 475 of record DATINO010000059.1, on the reverse strand, counting down.
GGTCGGCGTCGACGCGGCGCGCTGGTACCTGATCAACCGCGGCCCCGACCAGACGATCGAGATCGATCTCGACCTCGCCGCCGAGAAGTCGAACAAGAACCCGGTCTACTACGTCCAGTACGCCCATGCGCGCATCGCCGCGATCCTGCGGAATGCAGGCGGCTCAGGCGAGTTCGTATCGAGTCGGCACACGCTCGCGAACGAAGAACGGGAGCTCATCAAACGGCTCACCGACTTTCCGGTGACCGTGCGCGAGGCTGCGGACAGGCGTGGGCCGCAGCTGATTCCGGCGTACGCGATCAGGCTCGCCGACGACTTCCACCGCTTCTACCATGAGTGCCGCGTCCTCGGCTCGCCGGAGGAGGCGTTCCGGCTCGGGCTGTGCCGCGCGGCGCAGGGTGTGATCGCTCGCTGCCTCGACCTCGTCGGGGTCGAGGCTCCCGACCGCATGTGACGGGTGCGGGTGCGGGTGCGG